>CAIOGW010000212.1 GCA_903857985.1 uncultured Microbacteriaceae bacterium | reverse complement strand
GCGGGAGTTGAAGCCGCCACCGGTTCGGTCACCATCTCGGGCAAGAAACTCCGCCTGGGAAGCAACTCCGCGTCGGCCCGTGCGGGCGCCGTCTACGTTCCTTCGGACCGTCACGGCGAGGGCGTGTTTATGCCGCTGACCGTGGGCGAGAACATCGTGATGAAGACCCTGCGGGCGGTGTCCACCCTCGGATTCGTTCGCGACTCATGGGTCAACAAGGTGGCGGCCGCGCAGATTGAGCGACAGTCCATCAAGACGCCCTCGACCCGAACGCCCATTTCGTCACTGTCGGGCGGAAACCAGCAAAAGGTCGTGCTCGCGCGCACGCTCCTCTCGGAACCGGAGGTTCTACTTGCTGAGGAGCCCACGCAGGGAGTCGATGCGGGCGCCCGAGTCGACATTTATCAAATCGTTCGAGGAGCGGCCGACAACGGCGCAGCTGTGGTCATTCTTTCGTCCGACGGCGTTGAGCTCGAGGGTTTGTGCGATCGCGTCTTCATCATGTCGCGAGGAACCATCATTGCCGAACTCGAGGGCAAGAAAGTCACCGAGGCGGAAATCACTCGCGCAGAACTGACCTCGACCACCGAGCGTAAGCGCAACGATGAGCTTCGCTCGCGGTCAACGCGTTTCCGCAACTGGATGCGCGGAGATTCGTCGCCGGCCGCGGTTCTGGGTATCGTCGTGTTGCTCATCGCCGGCCTTGTGGGCGCCACAAACGGCGCCTATTTCTCGCCGTTCAGTTTGAACTCGATTCTCTTCACGGCCTCAATGTTCATATTGATTGGCGCCGCCCAGCACGTGGTCGTACTGGGTTCCGGATTCGACCTCTCTGTGGGCCCCCTGCTCAGCTTCTTGGTTGTTATCGCCTCCTTCTTCGTCATAGACGGCGGCAACATCTTTATTGGCATTGGCCTCATGATTGTGGCGGCCCTTGCGGTGGGATTCATCAACGGTTATCTCACGACCAAGTTCAATCTCAATCCGGTGGTCGTGACACTGGCGATAGCCCTCGCCCTGCAGGGAACTCTGTTTACGATGCGCACCGTTCCCGGCGGAATCATTACGCCCGCGGTGACCGACCTCATCTTTGCGAAGATTGGCTTCTTCCCCGTGATCACGATTGTTGCCATTGTGATTGCACTGCTACTCGAGTGGGGGCTTCGGCGTAGTCGCTTCGGTGTCGAATTGCGCGCGGTGGGATCGCGCATCGAGGCTGCTGAACGTCAGGGCATCAAGGTCAAGAAGGTCCAGCTCATCTCCTACGTGGTGACGTCGTTCTTGGTTATGCCGACGGCCGTGATTCTGATGTCGCAGATCGGTATCGGTGACGGCCGGCCGGGACTCTCGTTCACACTCACCTCGGTGACGGTTGTGGTGTTGGCCGGCGCCAGCATCTTTGGTGGTCGCGGATCGTTCATCGGCATTATCGCCGCGGGCATCCTGGTGGCTCAGATTCTCAGCGTTCCCACGTTCCTGGGTCTCTCCGGAGCCTGGGGTTACTGGCTCCCCGGCGTCATCACCGTGGGCGCCGCAATTCTTTACGCACAGCTGCGCCGTTTGAGGAGAAAATGATGTTCGCGAAGATGACAACAAACCCCGAGAGTGCATCGGCTCTGAAAATGGAATCGATGTGGCGTCGGGTTTTGGGCGGCGGGCAGGCTCCCATCTGGATCGCCACGGTCGTTCTTTTTGCCGTGAGCCCTCTGGTAGCTCCCGGTAGCCTCAATGCATCGGCGCTCCTCAGTATGCTGCCGTTTGCGGCCGTGCTGGCAATCGCGGCCGTGGGCCAGATGCTCGTCATTCAGCAACGTGGCCTCGACCTGTCGGTGCCCGGAATGATGGCTTTTGGGGCGGGACTCGTGACGGGACTGTCGCAGTGGTATGGCTGGCCCGTGTGGGCCGCGATTGCTGGCGCCATCATCCTCCCGGCGATTGCCGGACTCATCAACGGGATTATTGTGACCCGCTTCGGCGTGATGCCACTGGTGGTCACTCTCGGTATGAACGCGATCCTGCTCGGCACCGTTTTTGCACTGTCCAATGGAACTCCGGCTGGGGCTCCGAAAGAAATTGCAGACTTCACCAAGGGGGCGGTGGGCGTCGTCCCCAACGCCTTGATCATCGCGGTGGTCGTCATCGTGGTGGGTGGGTTTATCGCTCAGCGCTCAATCGTGGGTCGCAAACTCACGGCCGTGGGAGTGAGCGAGCGCGCTGCCAGCGCTGTGGGATTCCGGGTGACCCTTTACCAGACCATGGCGTACGCCCTGGCCGGGGCGGCCTTCGGCATCGCAGCAATTCTTTACGCAGGCTACGTGACCACGCCACCGCTGTTCTACGGTGACAAGTATCTGCTACCCACCATTACGGCCGTGGTTCTCGGCGGAACGGCCCTCACGGGTGGACGTGCCGCCCTGATCTCTACCGGTGTGGCCGCGCTGTTCCTCACGCAGCTGGGCCAGTTGTTGCGCGCTGTGGGCTGGCAGGAGTCTTTCCAACTGATTGCCCAGGCGGTTGTTCTGCTCATCGTGATTCTGGCCCGAGCCATCGTGCCGATGGTGTCGAGCTCGATTAAGGCGCGCCGCGAGGCCACTGAGTCGCAAACGGTTCGCGCGTAGCGGTCCGGAGGAGTCGCGCGATGACCGAGCAAGCCGAGCGTGACTACTCTCCAGAGATGCGGTACGCCTTCATTTTGCGGTACACCGTGGCGCGCGAGATGCCCAAGATGTCGGCAGCTTTAACGCGGTTGCCCTTGGCCTCCTGTAGTGCCTTGCGGATGGCCTCGAGCTCGACGCGCTCAATCATGGACAGTGTCTTCGAACTCTGCATCGCGGGCGGCAAGTCACTCGGTGTGACGGAACCGGACTTGCCGGAAGCGACAAGTTGGCTGATCAGTCGGCGCAGTTCTTTCACGTTGCCGGGCCAGGAGTATGACATGAGGAGCAACAGGGTCTCTGGCGCCGCGATAAGACGCGCGCTCGGCGCCAGCGAATCCGCGATGGCCTGCCACAGATCGGGTAGGTCTGACACGTGGTCGCGCAGGGCGGGAACGCGGATGCTGCGAGCCCCAAAGCGCAGTTCGTTCACCCGAATCTCTTCGGGGTTATCAGAGGTGAGCGTCATGAGAACGGGGGCGGACGTTTCTTGGGCCTCGAGTAGTGCTCGCATGCCGTCGAGAGCGGGAGCGTCGAGTGTCTCAATTCCCCGCACCACGACGACCGAATCGGATTGGAGATGTCCGGACAACTTTGTGAGCCATTCGCGCGAGCCAATGATGTGGCGCTCGGCCGCATCGCAGAGCACAGACTTGGTGAGGTATCCGGCAATGTACGGCGCCTTGAGGGCGAGAGAGGTCTTGCCCACACCCGTCTCTCCCACAAGCAGAGTGGGTTCCGTGGTCATGCGCGCGCGGTCAACCTGGCTCGTTACTGCCAACCACTCCGGCGAGCGGCCGGCGTTTGCGGTGAGCGGCTTGGATTGGGGAGTGCGTGACCGACGGTCGACGCTTTCGCCCACCACGACCACGCTGTTGTTGGGGCCCACCGACGTGAGGTCAAGCCGAACGGGACCGGTCGACAACTCGACAACGTATGAGCCGCTGGGCCGGCGCTCCTCGCTCAGAAGACGAATGAGGTTCATGTCATGAGGAGCGAGCGTGTTAGCCCGAGAACTCTGAATCATGGCGCCCGAAGGGCCGAAGGCCACCACGGGAACGTTGCGCGAGCGCGAGATTTCCATGAAGAGGTTGAGCATTTCGCGCGAATTCGGTTGTTCAACCGAGAGAACGTGCTGCTCCAGCTGAGATGTCATGGTTCGGACGAGCGGCTTGAGCAGGTCGCTGCGCGGCGTCATGTCGCACGAAATCGTAAGAATGGCGAGCAGCTTTTTGGTCATGGGGTGCAGCACGGGTGCGCCCGTGCACACGGCATCCTGGTAGAAGTCGGCGAAGTGCTCGGTGCCACGAATCTGAACGGGCTTGCCGAGCGTGGCGACAGTGCCCACGCCATTGGTGCCCACAACGTTTTCGGCCAAGACTGCTCCGCGAACGGTACCCACGCGGTCGAGGTGGCTTTCGGCCTGGCGGTCTTCGGCCCAGCGCTCGAGAATCTGACCGCGCGAGTCAGCCAGCAAGAGGGCCAAACCGGTTCCTTCAAGATCTTCGGCGAAGCGGTTGAGGGGTGCACCAAACATGTCGAGCAGGTGCTCGTCGAGCAGAGCTTCGGGAACGTGGGGGACATCGTGGAGGTTTCCCGGATCGCCGATGGCGGCCTGAGATCGCTGCCACGAGGCCAGGAGCTCGGTGGTTTGTGCTTCGCCATCGTTGAGGCTCGCGAAGAACGTTTCCTTGGCTTTGCCGGTGACTCTATTGTCAAACAACTCGCTCATGGACCCACTTCCTTGTTACGCCGAACTCGTTCTTCTTTCTCGCCGTCGAAGTCTGCCGCTGCCCCTATGTCTTTCACTCCTGACTTCAGAGTGCGCTTTCCCGACCCTCTTCGTCGAGGGGCAGTTCCATCCAATCGAAATCTCATGGCCACAGGTGGAGACCGTAGTATCGTATTACGAGATTACCCCATTATAAGTTTTCGTTGGAATTTTTCCCCGTCTCCCGGGAAATCGTATGTAAACCGTTACTCAAGGAAGCGTGGCCAAACATCGTGACTCAGACAACTCCCCCCGTCGCAGACCTCCGCGGCCACGCCGTCATGACCGGCCTCTTTATCGCCGGCGCATGGGAAGAAACCCAGAAGAAATACCCCGTGACGAACCCCGCGGATGAGTCGACGATTGCGCACATGTCAGACGGAACGCCCGCTGATGCCCTCCGTGCTCTCGATGCGTCCGTTGCGGCGTCGCAGGATTGGCGACTGTGGGCTCCTCGCGTTCGCGCTGATCTTTTCCACCGCACGCATGCCCTCCTCATGGAGCGTGCCGATGCATTTGCCGACGTTATGGTGCTCGAAAGTGGCAAGCCGCGCGCCGAGGCGATGGCGGAGTTCAACCTCTCGGCCGGCTTCTTTCTCTGGTACACCGAGCAAATTGCCCACCTGCACGGAACATACGCCGAGGGGTCACCCGGCGGATATCGCGTCATTGAGACCCACCAACCGGTTGGTCCGAGCTTTCTGGTCACGCCGTGGAACTTTCCTATGCTGATGTCGGCGCGCAAGGCGGGAGCCGCGCTCGCCGCCGGTTGCACCGTCGTCATGAAGTCGGCACGCGAGACACCCCTGACGGCTGCGCTCTTCGTGCAAACACTCAACGACGCGGGCTTCCCGCCCGGAGTGGTGAACCTCATCCACACGTCGACGTCCGGGGATGTTTCGGCCGCCGTGATGGCAGACAGCCGCCTACGCAAGGTCAGCTTCACCGGCTCCACTGGGGTCGGTTCCACGCTGCTCTCGCAGGCGTCGGAGCACATCATCAATGCCTCCATGGAGCTCGGTGGTGACGGCCCGTTCATTGTTTTGGATGACGCCGACATCGATCTGGCCGTGGACCAGGCCATCATCTGTAAGTTCCGCAATGCCGGACAGGCGTGTGTGGCGGCCAATCGCATCATTCTGCACAGCGCCATTGCCAAAGAGTTCACCGAGAAGTTTGTGGCCAAGACCAAGCAACTCAAGGTCGGCGACGGCTTCGACGCCGACGTTGTTGTGGGGCCCGTGATCTCTGGCAAGCAGCGTGACCGGGTGGTGGGACTTCTCGCATCATTCCAGAAAGAGGGCGCACAGTTGCTCACCGGCGGAAGCATCGTTGACGGACCCGGCTACTTCTTCGAGCCGACCGTGGTGACCTTCCCCAACCTCAAGCACGCGTTCTGCAACGAAGAGCTCTTTGCTCCCGTCGCAGCTCTCTACGAGGTCGGTTCGACGGCGGAAGCGCTCGAGTTCGCGAACGACACGCACTTTGGACTCTCGGCCTATGTGTTTACGGGTGATCTCTCCCGTGCCGTCACCATCGCTGAGCGCCTCGACTTTGGCATGGTCGGCGTAAATCGCGGGATCATGGCCGATCCGGCCGCCCCCTTCGGCGGCGTTAAGGCATCGGGCCTGGGGCGCGAGGGTGGTCACGAGGGCATATACGAATTCATGGAGCGCAAATACATCGCGCTCACCGTCAACGAAAAGGCAGGGCTACTGTAATGGGCGCGACCATTGAAAACACCCTCGGGCTGGGCCTCGTCCGTCAGCCCAAGGCTGTCTACTTCGGCCCCGGTCAACGGCGCCAGATTCCGTTTGTCGTGGCACCCCTCGGAAAGCATGTGCTCATCTGCACGGACGCGCGCATGGCCACGACTCCGGAGTTTGAGCAGATTCACGCGGGATTGGTTGCCGCCGGCCTGACGGTATCCGTCTACTCCGACACGGAGCCCGACCTTCCGCGCACGAACGTTGTCGACCTCCAAGAAAAGTTCTCACAGGCGGGCATCGAGGTTGTGGTGGGTCTCGGCGGCGGAAGCTGCCTCGACATGGCCAAGGTTGCTGGTCTCGTCCTCGCACGCGGTGGCGATATCCGCGATTATTTTGGCGAGAACTTGGTTGATGGCCCCGGACTTCCGGTTATCACGGTGCCCACCACGGGTGGCACGGGGGCCGAGGTGAGCTGTATCTCGGTGGTCTTTGACGACGAGAAGGGTATGAAGGTTGGCGTCGGAAGCGCCTATCTCGAGGCTTACGCTGCCATTATCGACCCCGAACTCACGCTCACGTGTCCTCCCGGTCTCACCGCGGCCACAGGCGCCGACGCGTTATCGCACCTCATCGAGTCTTTCACCGACCGCTCCAAGAACCCCACGGCGGAGCAGGTCGACAAGCACCTGTACGTGGGCAAGAACGTGCTGACCGACTTCTTCTGCCGCACGGGCATTCAACTCCTCAACACCTCGCTCGAAGCTGTTGTGGCCGACCCGAGCGACATTCAGGCGCGGTCCGACACCATGCTCGCTGCCTACTGCGCCGGCATGGCTTTGAACACGGCGGGCACGGCCGCGGCACACGCCATCCAGTCACCCATCGGTAACCTCACGCACACGCCCCACGGGTTCGGTGTGGGCGCCCTGCTGCCCTACGTGATGCGTTACAACCTGCCCGTGCGTGTATCGGTGTTTGCCGAGATGGGACGACTCATGGGGGTAGCCACTGCGGATCAGCCCGAACTCGAACAGGCCCATGCGGCAATTCTCCGCGTGGAGACGATTCTTGGAGCGCTCGGCGTGCCCCTCAACCTCAAGGATCTCGGTCTCGAACCCGAGCACTTCGACTTCGTGGCTGAGCAAGCAATGTTGGCCACGCGCCTCACGGCTAACAATCCGCGTGACATGACCAAGGATGACATCGTCAAGATTCTCGAGCGCGGTTACGCCGATGACCGTTCGTGGTGGCAGATTTAGCCAAGACCCTCATAGCGACAAGAACGGGACATCAGATGAATCGAACAGTGGCGGTTGCCGGTGCGGGTTCAATTGGCGTTGCGTTCTCGGTGCTCTTCGCCAAAGCGGGGTTTCAGGTGCGCCTGTGGGACGCTCTCCCCGGAGCCTGCGACCGCGCACTTGCCGAGGTGTTGGTTCGGCTCGAGCTGCTCAACGAGTACGGGCTCCTTGACGAGTCGCCGCAAACAGTGGCAGCGCGCATCTCAACATTCGACGTTCTCGTAGAAGCACTCAAGGGCGCCGAACTGGTTCAGGAGTGTGTTCCGGAAAAGCTCGAGATCAAGCGCGAAGTTTTTCAACAGCTCGGCGCCTACAGCGAACCCACCGCCGTGTTGGCGAGCTCGAGCTCGGCCATTGCAGCGAGTGAGTTTGCCACGGCGACCCCCGCTAGGGATCGCGTGCTGATCGGCCACCCCGGCAACCCGCCGTATCTGATTCCGGTCATCGAGGTCGTACCCTCCCCGCTCACTGCGAGCGATGTCGTAGATCGGGCCACGGAGATTTATCGGGCGGCCGGGCTCAAGCCTGTGCTCGTGCGCAAAGAGCTCGAGGGTTTTATTTTCAATCGACTCCAGGGTGCGGTTCTTCGGGAGGCATACTGCCTCGTGCGTGACGGTATTGCCTCGGTCGATGACATCGACGAAGTGATGCGCAGCGGGCTCGGCAGGCGCTGGACGTTTATCGGGCCGTTCGAAACCTCCGATCTCAACACGCGCGGCGGCAGCGAGTCGCACGCCGAGAAGATGGGCCCCGCGTACGAACGAATGGGCGCCGAACGTGGTCAGCACGACCCGTGGACGCACGACCTCGTTGCCGACGTGGTGGAGCAGCGCCGCAACATCCTTCCCCTGGAAGAATGGGACGCCCGGGTTCGTTGGCGAGACGAACAGCTGATGAAGTTTCTCCAGAGGTTCAAGGTGGAGCTAGCCGAAGATCAGCCGCATCCCGCGACGAGCAGCTCGGGCCACTAGCGGCTCGGGCCAGAAGCGGCTCGGATTGCTCAGTCGTTTTCTGCGACGACGTGCTTGCCGTACTCAAGAATGGCCAGCTCACCGGCGAGCAGAATGTGCTCTTGGCACGCAGTTTTGGCACGCGCCGGGTCGCGGTCCACAGCAGCCGCCCGAACAATTTTGCGAAGCTCCTCCATCGAGATTCGCACGCGTTCTTCGTCGACGAAGGCGAAGTGGCGAAAGATTCCAATACGCGAGTGAATGCCCCGCAGGCTTGACGTCAGCACCTCGTTGCCCGCACCATCCAGCAGGAGCGTATAGAAGCGATCCTTGGCCTCACCACGCGACACCTCGGTTCCCCTCAGGTAAGTGATTTCCATCTCGGCAATGTGCGCCACGAGTGCGGCGACCTGCTCCGTCGAGGCGCGTTCGGCAAAAAGTTGGCCGGCCAGGCCCTCCATGGTGCCCCGCATCTCGTAGAGGTCGCGGATGTTGTTTTCGGTCAGCACCGTAACGATGGGCCCCCGATTGGGAAGCATGGTGATCAGGTGTTCTGACTCGAGCTGACGCAGGGCCTCGCGAACGACCGTTCTAGAGACGCCGTAGTTCTCACAGAGGGTGTTTTCGAGAAGGCGCTGACCGGGGTGAAGCACGTCGTCGAGAATTTCCTGGCGGAGCCGCTCAACGACCTGTTGGCGCAGGGGAGCTGCACTTTGGGTAATCGTTGTGGTCGCCATCATGAAATCACTCTATTGGCGAAGTACGCATTCGGCGGGTAGGGGCCCGGGTCTAGCGCGCGCTCCAGTCGGCAGCGGTGTAGGTCAGCGGGTAGTAATCAACGGTCACACCCAGTTCTGCGGCAGCCCGGAACGGGAAGTGGGGATCGCGAATGAGTTCTCGCCCCATGAAAATGGCGTCGGCGTGACCGTCGGCCAAGATGGACTCGGCCTGGCTGGCACTCGTGATCTTGCCCACGGCGGCTGCGGCAACATTTCCCAGTTTGCGAACCGTCTCGGTGAGAGGAACCTGGTATCCGGGAGAGACCGATATAAAGATGTCGCGGATGAGTCCGCCACTCGAAATATCGAAGAAATCAGCGCCGCGCTCGTGAGCCCAGTGTGCGACCTGAGCGGTGTCTTCCGGCTTCCAGCCGTTGTCGACCCAGTCGGTGCCCGAGAATCGAACGAAAAGAGCGATTCTCTCCGGAACGACCTCGCGGATGCGGTCCACGATCTCGAGGAGAAGTCGGGCGCGGTTTTCGAGGGACCCGCCATACTCGTCCTCACGATCGTTGCTCAGCGGTGACAGGAAGTTGTGAATGAGGTATCCGTGTGCCGCGTGAATCTCGATGACGTCGAATCCGGCCTCTACCGCGCGAACGGCTGCGGTACCGAAGTCATCGATGACCTTGTTGATGCCGGCCTGGTCGAGCACGTCGGGAACGTCTAGGCCGGGGCAGGCGATGGGGGAGGGGCCAACGGGCCGCCAGCCTCCCTCGGCGAGAGGCTTCGTGACTCCGGCGGCAGCCGTGAATCCGCGGTAGTCCGAGCCCTTTCGTCCTGAGTGAGCTAGTTGGATGCCCGCGGCGGCACCCTGCTGGTGAATGAGGTCGACGATGCGCTTCCATTGGTCACGCTGTGCGTCGTTCCAGATGCCGGTGCACTCGGAGGTAATGCGGGCTTCGGGACTCACACCCGTAGCTTCGGCGAGGAACAGCCCCACTCCGCCAGCGGCCAGAGATCCTGCGTTCATCAGGTGCCAGTCGTTGGGCATGCCGTCGTGATCGAGGCACATGTACTGGCACATGGGCGAGGCCCACAAGCGGTTTCGAAAAGTCACGCCGCGGATGGTGAGCGGTTCAAAAAGCTTGGCCATGGTTCTCCCTTGGAAGGTGCTATCGGTACTCACAGCCTAGCGAATATGACCGTAATACAGTCATATGCATCATGGGCCCCGACCGGGATTACTAGCCGGCGTCGAGATCGGACGCGAGCATGGCGGTGAGCTGGTCGGCCACGGTGTCTGGGTTGTCGCCCTCCACGCTGAGCTCAATGGATGTCCCGTGTGCCACCCCGAGGGCAAGCACCGACAGGATGCTCGCGCCGTCCGCGGTGTCGCCGCTCGCTGTGGTGATCGTCACGGTGTGACCCGTGGTAGCCACCGCCTGAACAAACAGGCTGGCGGGACGTGCGTGCAGCCCCACCCGGGAGCCGACGATGACCGTTCTCGTGGCGTGTGCCACTAGCCGAGCAGTCGTGAGAAGAAGCCGCGCTTTTTCGTTCCGGAGCCAGACGCTGTGGTCGACGTGGCTGCCCCGGCGGTTACCGAGTCGACGCTTCGCAGGGTGCCCGCGGAGAAGTCCGCCACGCAGGCGGCAAGGACGCTCGCCGCGTCGTTGAGTACCGTGCTCACACTCACGTGGACAAACGGCTTACCGGAGAAGCGGGCGATGTCTTTCACGTCTAGGTCGTTGGCAAACAGGCAGAAGTCGGCCGCGTCAATGGTGGCCTGAGGAATGGCGGTCGAGCCGGCGGAACCCTGCGTTTCAACGGTGATGTCGTGTCTCAGTTTTTTCGCGGCCTGCTCGAGCGCCTCGGCAGCCATGTAGGTGTGGGCGATGCCCGTGATGCACGAGGTGACGGCCACAATCCTCACAGAGTGACTTCTCTCTTGATGATGTCGGCAATCACCTTGGGCGAATCGGCCTCGCGAAGCATCTGGCGAAAGTCCTCGTGGACAATCTTGCGGGCGAGTGCGGCCAAGATGTGCAGGTGTGCATCGTCAGATCCGTCGGGCGCGCCGATGAGGAAAATGAGGTGGGCCGGCCCGTCGTGCGCGCCAAAGTCAACGCCGCGGTGGCTCGTGCCGATGGCCACGGTGGGATGAGTGACGAAAGCCGAGCGGGCGTGCGGAATGCCGATACCCCCGGGGAGTCCGGTATTCATTTGGCCCTCGCGCAAGCGCACGTCTTCGAGGTAACCCTCAATTTCGGTGACGCGACCGGCGACGACCATGCGCTCTGCCAGCATGCGGGTGGCGTGTTCTTTCGTGTCGGCCTCAAGCCCAACGATGACCAACTCTGCGGTGGTGAGTGCGATTTTTCCGGTAGCCATGGGTTACTCCTCGCCTTCGAGTTTACGACCCTCGCAACGCAAGTTTGAACACTGCGTTGGCCTCACACAATAGGGTCGAACCATGGAACTACGCGGTTCGGGAATTGGCCATGGAATTGCGGCTGGCGTTGTTCTGCGCATGCCGGAACCCCTGGCGCCGGCGTCGGGCGCGCCACGCACGGGTGATGTCGAAACCGAGACGAGCCGCGTCGGGGAAGCTCTCGACCGTGTGGCCACGTGGTTGTCGCAACGCGGCGCTGCCGTGGGGGGAGAAGCGCAGGCTGTATTGGAAGCCCAGGCCCTGATGGCACGAGACCCCGCAGTCACGGCTGATATCAACACGCGAATCGAAGCCGGTGCCAACGCGGAGCGCGCGGCCGATGAGGCATTCGCGTCTTTTGCGCAGATTCTCGAAAGCATGGGCGGATATATGGCGGAGCGGGCGGCTGATCTTGCCGACATTGCCCAGCGCGTGATTGCCGAGCTTCGAGGTGTGCCCGCGCCGGGTGTGCCGGAGTCGGACACGCCCTACATTCTTGTTGCCCACGACCTTGCGCCCGCAGACACCGCCCTGCTCGACTTTGCGAAGGTGCACGCGCTCGTGACTCGCGACGGTGGCCCCACGTCGCACACGGCGATTCTGGCGCGGGCAAAGTCGATTCCGGCCATCGTGGGCGTTGCGGGTGCGGACGACATCGCCACCGGCACTCTCATCGTGGTCGATGCGGCCACCTCAACGGTCACGGTCGGTGCCTCCCCAGAGCAGGTGGCAGGTGCCCTCGAGCGCCGCGCCGCGCTGCTGAATGCGTCGAACGCGCCTCTGACCGAGGGCGCTCTCACAGACGGCTTTCGAGTCTCCCTGCTGGCCAACCTCGGCGCACCTGACGAAGCGGCCGCTGCGCTCGCCCTCGGCGCCGAGGGCGTGGGGCTTTTTCGCACCGAGTTCATGTTTCTCGATTCTGTCGCTGCCCCGTCAATCGACGCGCAGCAGGCGAAATACACCGAACTGCTGGCCGCCTTCCCCGGCAAGAAAGTTGTGGTGCGCTGCCTCGATGCCGGCGCCGACAAGCCGCTGCGCTTTCTTAATCACGCTCACGAAGACAACCCGGCACTCGGCCTGCGCGGGCTGCGTGCCCTGCGTGCCAACGAGAGTATCCTTCGCGATCAGTTGACGGCCCTGGCCAACGCACAGGCCGTGACGGAGGCCGAACTCTGGGTGATGGCTCCCATGGTCGCCGACCACGACGAAGCCGCCTACTTTGTGGGGCTGGCCAAAGAACTCGGGATTCGAGTGGCTGGGGTGATGGCCGAAGTGCCCTCACTCGCGCTCGTGGCCGATCAGGTCGTCGAGGTGGCCGACTTCGTCTCCATTGGCACGAACGATCTCACGCAGTACACCCTGGCTGCCGACCGCACGCTGGGCTCTGTTGCGTTGTATCACGACCCCTGGCATCCGGCCGTGCTCCGCCTGATCAAGATGCTGGGCGACGCCGGTGCTGCCGCGGGCAAGCCGGTGGGCGTGTGCGGAGAAGCCGCAGCTGACCCCGACCTCACCATCGTGCTCGTGGGCCTCGGGGTAACGTCACTCAGCATGGCCCCCGCCGCGCTCGCCGACGTGCGCGCGGCCCTGCTCACCGTCACGCTCGACGAGGCAAAAGCGCGCGCCAGCCGCGCGCTCACGGGCAGGTCCGCGGCTGAGTCGCGTCTTCTCGGCTCGCGCTAGTCACCCTTCGCTGATTGAGTAGCCGACGGAGTCGGCGTATCGAAATCACTCTCACCCTTTGCGAAACCTCAGCTTTTTGCTCAAACGGGGGAGGTCGTTATAGAGGCCGTTAATCAGCGCTTCACGCTTGGAACGACCCCAGCCTTGGAGTTGTTTCTCGCGTCGATAAGCGTCACCGATGTTGGCGAATTCTTCGGCAAAGACGAGTTCAACGGGTAAACGGTGAGCCGTGTAGCGGGCACCATTACCCGACGTATGCTCCTCGATGCGTCGCTCGAACACTCGCGCAGACCCCACGTAGTAGCTGTCATCGGAGCAACGGAGTATGTAGACAAAGGGCATGCCGATATTGTGCTCTGCCCGTCTCGCGAGGCGAGCGTGTCATTCACAGAATGGTTTCGATACGGCGACGTAGTCGCCTACTCAACCAACGAGGGAGTTTCGATACGGCGACGTAGTCGCCTACTCAACCAACGATGGGTTTCGATACGGCGACAACGTCGCCTACTCAACCAACGACGGTTTCGATACGGCGACAATGTCGCCTACTCAACCAACGACGGTTTCGATACGGCGACAATGTCGCCTACTCAACCAGCGAGGTTGCGGTCTAGTCGCCGGGAACGGGTGGCAGGAATGTCCACGCGAGCCATCCGACCACGGGAAGGATGACACAGAAGGCCACACCCACGGTGCCCAGGATGACGCCGGCGAGAGCCCAGCGAATGCCGCGCCGCACACTGAGGACGCTGATCACGAGCCCCGAGACACTCAGCGCAACGCCAACACCCCACCCAAAACCGGTAAACAGCGACGCCACCCCCAGCACGAGGCCGAGGACCGGCACGACGATTCTGCTTGGAGCGCTACCGTCGGTGCGGGGTGACGGATGCTTGTTATCCATAAGCCGGGGCGTGGTCGGGCGTCTTCGGGCGGGGCTTGTGGGTAACAAGCATTCGTCGCGAGGAATCCATCGCTGTTTCGGTCTAGCGACGACCGCGCAGAATTGCCTGCTTGACGTCGGCGATGGCCTGCGTCACCTGAATGCCACGCGGACACGCATCCGTGCAGTTGAAGGTGGTGCGGCAGCGCCACACGCCTTCTT
>CAIOGW010000211.1 GCA_903857985.1 uncultured Microbacteriaceae bacterium | reverse complement strand
CGCCAATACGCCACGTGTGTAGCGCGGTGGGAGCGGTTGCCAGCTTTGTCGGCGGCTTGCGAGCTCTTCTTCGTCAACCAGTAAGTCGAGAGTCCGAGTCGCGATATCGACCCGTATGAGATCACCATCGCGCAGAAGTGCAATGGGCCCGCCATCAACAGCTTCTGGAGCTATATGGCCGATACACAGTCCGGTTGTGCCGCCTGAGAATCGACCGTCTGTTAATAGTAGGACATCTTTACCGAGGCCCGCACCCTTAATGGCAGCCGTGATGGCAAGCATCTCGCGCATTCCGGGACCACCCTTTGGTCCCTCGTAACGAATGACGATGGCGTCTCCGGCCACAATCTTTCCCTCGGTGAGGGCATCCATGGCTGCTCGTTCCCGCTCGAACACACGAGCAGGACCTTCAAACACCTCGAGGTCGAAGCCGGCGGTCTTAACCACGGCACCTTCGGGCGCCAGGGTTCCGCGCAGGATGGCAATGCCTCCGTTGTGGTGCAGCGGGTTGTCGAGGGTGCGAATCACTTCGCCGTCGATTGGCATGATGTTCATGTCGGCGAGGTTCTCGGCCAGCGTCTTGCCGGTCACCGTGAGGGCGTCGCCGTGCAGCAGGCCAGCATCGAGCAGGGCCTTCATCACCACGGGTACGCCACCCACGCGGTCAACGTCGTTCATCACGTACTTCCCAAACGGCTTGAGGTCAGCGATGTGCGGCACCTTGTCGTTGATGCGGTTGAAGTCATCGAGCGAGAGGTCTACATCGGCCTCGTGGGCAATGGCGAGCAGGTGGAGGACGGCGTTGGTCGAACCACCGAATGCCATGAGCACGGCGATGGCATTTTCGAATGCCTTCTTAGTGAGAATGTCGCGCGCGGTAATTCCGAGGCGAATCAGGTTGACCACGGCCTCGCCCGAACGGTGCGCAAAGTAGTCACGACGACGATCCGCGCTGGGCGGCGCGGCCGAGCCGGGCAGGCTCATGCCCAGAGCTTCGGCAATCGACGCCATGGTGTTGGCCGTGTACATGCCGCCACAGGCACCTTCTCCGGGGCAAATAGCGCGCTCGATGAGGTCGAGATCAGCCTCGCTCATCTTGCCGGCTTTGCAGGCGCCCACGGCTTCGAAAGCGTCGATAATGGTCACGCTCTTCTCGGTGCCGTCCGACAGGCGAACCCAGCCGGGCGCAATTGAACCGGCATACAAGAAAACGGATGCCAGGTCGAGACGCGCTGCAGCCATGAGCATGCCCGGCAGGGACTTGTCGCAGCCCGCGAGCAGAATGGAGCCATCGAGGCGCTCGGCCTGCATCACCACCTCAACGGAGTCGGCAATCACCTCGCGCGACACGAGGGAGAAGTGCATACCCTCGTGGCCCATAGCGATGCCGTCCGAAACGGAGACGGTGCCAAACTGCAGTGGGTAGCCGCCACCTGCGTGAACGCCCTCCTTGCTGGCCTGGGCCAGACGGTCGAGGCTGAGGTTGCACGGCGTGATCTCGTTCCACGAACTCGCAATACCAATCTGGGGCTTCACCCAGTCTTCGTCGCCCATTCCCACAGCACGGAGCATTCCGCGCGAGGCGGCCTTCTCAATGCCGTCGGTGACGTCGCGGCTGCGGGGCTTCATGTCGATTTTTGCCATGCGTTGAGTCTATAACCGCCCGGAAATTGTGCGAATCTGGCAGTCTTCGTTAACGCGAGGTAACTTTTTTCCCAACTCTTTTCTGATGTGGTGCAAACGTCCAGCCTCCGCACGGATAGCGCCGATACCGTGGACTCATAATGATGAAAATCGGCATGAGCACCTCGTGTGTCTACCCCCTGTCCGCCGCCGAAGGTTTTCGCTTCGCCTCCCTTGCCGGGTTCGACGGTGTTGAGGTCATGGTCACCCGTGATCCCGCCACGCAAACCGCCCACGGCCTGCGCCGCATGATGGATGAGCACCAGATGCCCGTCCTCTCTATTCACGCCCCCGTTCTCTTGTTGACGCACTTCGTGTGGGGCCGTGACCCACAGATCAAGCTTGAGAAGGCCGCCGAACTGGCCGCAGAGGTGGGCGCTTCCACCGTCGTCGTGCACCCGCCCTTCCGCTGGCAGTCCACCTACGCCGAGCGTTTTCTTGACATCGTGCGCCAAACCGGCAACAACACGGGCGTGCACATTGCCGTGGAGAACATGTTCCCGTGGAAGGTGGGCAACACCTCCATGCAGGCTTACGCGCCCGGGCCGGATCCGCGCGACTTCGACTGCGATGCCATCACCCTCGACTTTTCGCATGCGGCCCTCTCAGGCCACGACGCCCTCGAGCTCACCCACGCCTATGGCGAGCGCCTGCGCCACGTGCACCTCTGTGACGGCGCCGCCGCTGCCGACGACAACCGCATCTTTGACGAGCACCTGCTTCCCGGTGAGGGTCGCCAGCCCGTGGCTGAAGTTTTGCGTCACCTGGCCAACACGAACTGGGACGGCCACATCGTGGCCGAGGTCAACACCCGCAAAGCCAAGTCTGAGGCCGAGCGTCTCGAACTGTTGGTGCGAACCCTTGACTTTGCGCGCGAGCACACGGCCGCGCGGCCGGCCGGGTCACTGATCCCCGGCGAGCTCGCTCCCATCGCTTAGTGCCGGCCGGCATCACCCGGTAGCCTGTTGAGAGGACGGAGGGTGACCATGCGACGGTTTTTGTTCAACGGCGGAGTGCTCGGTGCGCTATTTGGTGGCATCTCGGCCGCTCGTCAGACGGCCAAGGGCCCGCGCGACTGGCGTCTCGCCCTGATCTGGCTCGGCTGGGGCATCAGCGTAACGCTTGCCGTTCTGGCCGTGCGCGATGAAGCCCGTGAGGCCCGCGAACAGGCCGAGCTCGAGGGCTACGGCTACGATGACTAGCGTTTCGCACCGCCACAATCTAGAGTTGGCGCAGACCAGTTTTCCCTAAAAGCAGGAGCCCCATGTCCACGTCAGCCAAGTCAAAAAAAGCCGGTACATTTTCCACTTGGCTGGCCAAGTACATCGAGATTTTGGTCGTATCCTGCCTCGGCTTGGTTTCGGTGGCAACTGCCTACACGTCATTCCAGGCAGCCCTGTACGACTCGCAGATGGCGAGCTCCTACGCGGTGGGGCAGTCCTACAAGACCGAGGCTGAATCCATGTACCTCGAAGCCAACCAACAGTACGTTCAGGATTCCCAAACTCTGCTGCGGCTCTTCGAACTCAACATTGAGATTCAGTCTGGGGATGCCAGCACGGCAGCCCTCGCCCAAGCCAAGGCAGATGCCATCTACACGGCGTCGGTGAGCGACACGTTCGCCGAGGCCATTGTTGCCGCGGATGAGGCCAACGCGGCAAGTCCTGACGCGCCGTACATCTCGGCGCAAGATGACGAGACCTACCTAGCCGAACTTTTTGATCCCTACCAGGAGCAAGCCGCCGTCGCCGATGAGAAGATAATCGCGGGTGACCTCGCCAACGGGCTGAGCGATCAGCTCACGCTCTACACGGTGCTGATGGCCCTGTCACTGTTCCTTCTAGGTATCGCCGCGGTGATGAAAAAGTTCGGCACGCAGTTCTTGATCATCGGAATCGCGATGGTGATCTTCACTTTCTCGGCTGTGCTCACCGCCACGGTGCCGTTCGTCGCACTCGGCTAACATCCGTTGCGGGTCAATCCGGGCGGGAACTCAGCAAGTGCGCGTAGGTTGAGAGCATGACAGAGCGCCAGCCCTTCACCGTGGTCGAAAAATGCAACGGGTATGAGATCCGCGACTACCCCGAGTCACGACTCGCGCAGGTTGACATGCGTGCGAGTTTCTCCGCGGCAGGCAGCATGGGGTTTGGGCCGCTCATCCGCTACATCAGCGGCGGCAACGTCTCGGCTCAGCGCATCGCCATGACAGCGCCCGTGCTCCAGCAGGCGTCACCGAAAGAGACTTACCTGGTGAGCTTCGTGATGCCGGCCGAGATGACAGAGGCCACGATGCCCCAGCCGGTCGACGGTCGGGTCACCATGGTTACGGTGCCCGCGAGACGCGTGGCGGCTCTCGGATTTCGTGGCGGGTGGAACGAGCGACGCTTTCACGAGCAGGCCGCCGCCCTGCGATCGGCCCTCACGCGCGACAAGCGTACGTGGAGCGGCGAGCCCACCTACGCACGCTTTGATCCCCCGTGGAAGCCCGCATTCCTCAAGTACTCCGAAGTGTTAATGCATCTCGAGGGCTAGCGGGCAGTTGTTTGGCAGGATGGGGTAACCATCTCGCACGAAAGGCCCACGGTGACGACAGCAAAACGACGCACGTTCGTTGATCTGTCACCGCTCCGCCTGTCGCCGGCTTTTGCCCGGCTCTGGTTTAGCGCGCTGCTGACCGGCATCGGAACGCAGCTGACCATCGTTGCCGTGGGTTTGCAGTTGTATGCCATCACGAATGACACGCTCGCTGTCGCCCTCGTGGGCGGTATCGCGCTAATCCCGGCGACGATCGCTGCCCCCCTGGCGGGCATGATTGCCGACGCGTTTGATCGTCGCAAGCTCCTGATTATCTTGGCGATCATGCTCTTTTTATCAACCACCGGAATCCTCGCCCTCACCGTCGTCGAGTCGAACCTGGCGGCCGTCGGACAACACGTCTGGGTGTGGCCGTTTTACGTCTTCACCACGCTCGGGGCTATGTCGGGCATCGCCATCGGCGCGACGCGAAGCGCCATTGTGCCCCGCATCCTGCCACGTGAGTTGGTTGCTCCGGCCAGCGCACTCAACGGACTATCCATCGGCGCACAGTTCATGGTGGGTCCGGCACTGGCCGGGGTTTTGGCTGCCGCCGTCGGTTTCCAGTGGACGTTCGTGGTTGATCTAGTTCTCAGCGCCGCAGCCTTCTTAGGTATAGCGTTGCTCCCCGCTCTCCCGCCACTGAGCGACGTGGTTCGGCCCGGCTGGACGTCACTCAAACAGAGCGTGCGCTTTTTACGCGGCGTGCCGCAGATTACGTCCGGATTCTTGGCCGACATCGTGGCCATGACGTTCGGTCGCCCCTACGTGCTGTTGCCCGCCGTTGCTGCCGGCCTCATCGGAGGTGGCCCCATCACCGTGGGGTTGATCATGTCTGCGGGAGCTGCGGGCACGTTCCTGACGGGTTTGTTTAGCGGCCCCGTCAAGCACGTGCGTCGCCAGGGGATGGTCATTGGTCGGTCCATCCAGGTCTACGGCCTCTTTGTCGTGCTGTTCGGAGTGGTGCTCCTGCTCGTCAGCCTGGGTGTTCTCCCCCGCGGTGGCTTGGCGTTCGACGACGTGAGCGTTATCGGGCTCGTGCTGGCCTGCGTGACGTTTGCGGGCATGGGCGCCGCAGACGAAGTTTCGTCAATTTTTCGCATCTCTATGTTGCTCACGGTCGTTCCCGACGACATTCGTGGGCGCATGCAGGGCATCTTCTTCGCCGTTGTGAACGGCGGGCCACGACTCGGCGATCTCTACGGCGGCATATGCGCTGCGCTCATAGCGCTCTGGTTTCCGCCGTTCCTCGGCGGCTTCCTCATTGTGGTGGCCATGGGGCTGATCCTGCGCCTCACGCCGTCACTGCGAAACTACGTCTTCGAGGGCGCCGCGCCGCGCTAGTGAGCCCTATTGCGAGGGCGGCAGGAACATTTTGCCCGCTACCCGGATAACGGACTTGGCTGGAAGGCGAGCCGACATCCACGACATGAACGCATTGCGACCGCCAACGACAACAGACGGTTTCGAGCCGCGGGCATCAATCTGACGCATGACAGCGGTGACCACGTCCACGGTGGGCGCCATGCTTCCCGACGGTTTTCCGCCGGCGACATCGAAGAACTCCGACTCGGTTGCGCCGGGGTTCACCGCAAAAACGCGCACGTTGCGGGTCTCGATCTCGCCCCACAGTGCCTCGGTGAAAGAACGAACGAAAGCCTTCGTGGCGGCATAGACAGCCATGCCGGGTACCGGCTGGAACGACGCGGTGCTGGCCACATTGACCACGACACCAAAATCACGGGCCATCATTCCCGGCAAGAACGCCGCCGTGAGGTCTACGAGTGCCGAAACATTCAGTGAAATTTCGTCGCGGACGCGGTAGCGGTCTTCGTTGACAAAACGACCGTGAGTGCCGAATCCGGCGTTGTTAATGAGCACATCCACCTGGGTGCGAGTAGCCCGAAGCTTGGCTTCGAGTTCGGCCGCCGAGTTGGGCGTGCTCAGGTCTTGAGCCACGACCGCAACCTCAACCGGCGACTCCGCGCGAATCTGCGCAGCCACGGCATCGAGGCGGTCTTTACGTCGGGCTACCAATACGAGGTTGGCACCCCGTCGCGCAAACGCCTTGGCCAGCTCGACGCCGATGCCAGAGCTCGCGCCCGTGATGAGAGCGGTTTTTGCCGTGAGGTCGATTGCCATGGTGAATCCCTTCGTTGGCGGTTTTTACGCGCACACCAAGAGAAGTCTAGGCGGGCACACCATCTCACGCGTGCGGAGACGAACCTACCGAGATGAGTTGCTCGGCGTGCTCACAATGCGGCGCATGGTCTCGGCTCGATACTCGGGAATCATCTCGAGATCTTCAGGGTGGGTGGTCTGGAGAAGTGAGTTGAACAGCACGATGCGGCGCTGCAACAGGAGTAGCTGCATGTCGGCTTCACTGTAACTGGGCAAGCTTCGGACGGCGGCGTAGCCGGCAACGAAGGCAGCAATCTGTTCGTCGGTGTCGAGGTAGTAGAGCGACGTGGCCAGGTCTTGCACCGGAAGACCAATGCCCGAGTCATCGAAGTCAAAGATGGCGAGCGTGCCCTCGTGCCACATCATGTTCCACGGATGTATGTCGGCGTGAATGGGTTGCACGGGAGTGCGAGCACGATGTTTGTCAAGCATCGTTTCGATGCGCTCCTTGGCCGTCGCTATGAGTTTTTGCTCCTCAACCGTGAGCACGGTACCCGGCGCGAGGAGCACGTCGGCATCGCCCCAAAAGAAGTCGGCAAAATCAGGCAGTTCGGCTCCCTGAGGCAGAACGAGAGAGAGCGCTCCCTCGTGCAGGCGCGCCATTGCCGCGCCCGCGGCGGCCAGCTGATCGAGCGTGGGCTCGTCTCCTGGTTCTTCGCCCTCGAGCCACGTGTAGAGAACTCCCATTCTTCGGATGCTCGACGCCTCATGCCAGCCCGTGGCGACGAAGTTGCCGTCACGGTTGGCCGCCGGCTTCGGCGTAAGCACATCCGTAATCGCATTCACCCAGAAAGTCTCTGCGTTGGCGTTAGCAAGTGTCCGAGGTGAATTTACATTGATGCGCAGGGCAAACTTTTCTCCACTGTCACACGTCACGGCAAACGTGGAGTTGAATTCGTGATTGATCGATGTCACCTGGTGCGAACCGATGTCGTACTGGGCCAGAATCTCGGCCACGCAATCGCTGAGGCTGTCGATCTGCTGCGCGACCGTCATTCTGGCAAAGTCGGCCGGGTCAGTCACTTTTCCATTCTCTCGCCCATTCCCGCAAGAAGTGAAGAGGGCTGATCATTCAGCCCATTTCATGGTTCAGGGAATAAAGTTAAGGAGAATTTTTTAGCGCGAATGACGTTGTCGCATTTAGACGGCTGGGAGGCCTACAGCATGACCCCCTCTAAGACCCGAGGTTACGTTCGGCAGTTCGGCATTTCGTCACTGGTGCTCGCAACAAGTCTCCTCGCCGTGGGTGCACTCAGCGGATGCACCACCAATGGCGGTTCCGCCGAACCCACATCGTCACCGGCATCCGCCGAACGCCAAGCGGGTGAAAAAAGCACCCGACTCTGTATTCAAAATGACTCGACAACAGAAGTCACCGCCAGCTTCAACAGGTTCGACGGCATCAACGGCGATCCCAATGCCGACTACGTCGTGGGGCTCACCGCCAACGGCGGAAGCGTGTGTGCCGATGGCTGGTACAGCAGTCCCCCCGACGTTTCTGCGGACCTCATCTATATGACCGGTGACGGAAAGTTTGTGACGTGGCAGGTATCGGCCGAGAACCGCGCCTTCGATCCGCCTAACGGCCGCATCATGGATGACGGTAAAAACGGCGTGTGCAGGGAATTCGATGTCGGTAGTGGCCTCAACCTGGCCGACGGCGTGAAATCCTTCGCGTTGACGCGCAACGCAGATTCGGGCTTCATTGAATTCCGGCTCACTATCGCCGACTCCTCCGATGTCTCTCAGAAATACGACTGCAGAAACAGCTACTATCCCGACTAATGCCGGGTACGCCTGGAGATTCTTCCCAGCTCACGGGCGAAGGCTTCGGCTGACAGACCGAGGCCTGTGGGCGTAATGTTGGTTCATGAACTCACCGAATGTCGCTGAAGACAAAGCAGCGCGTCGTGCCCGCATGGCGACTGATCGACTTCGGGAGGCCCGTCTCGAGTTGACCCCGATTGATCTCGCGTCGTATGCCACTGAGGGACTGACCCAGGCCGAGGTTGACTTGCGGGTTCAGCTGCGCTTGACGAATGCGGTCTCCACCTCGTCCAGTCGTTCGATTGTCAGTATCTTGCGCGCCAATCTCTTCACCCTGTTCAACGCCGTCGTCGGAGGAAGTTTCATCATCCTGCTGATCTTGGGCCAGTGGCGAGATGCCATCTTCGGCGTCGTGGTCATTTCGAATATTGCCATTGGAGTGATTCAAGAATTTCGCAGCAAGCGCACGCTTGATCGCTTGGCTCTGATTAATGCGCCACTGGCAAGAGTTCGGCGAAACGGCAAAACCTTAGACGTTGCAACCGACCAGGTCGTTCTTGACGAGTTGCTTGTTTTGCGCACGGGCGATCAGGTGCCTGCCGATGCCACGGTTGTTTCGTCAGACGGACTTGACCTTGATGAGTCGCTGCTGACGGGCGAATCGGACCCTGTACTGAAAGATGTCGGCGACGAGGTCTTGAGTGGATCCAGTGTCGTGGCCGGTTTCGGACTCGCTCGCGTCACACTTATCGGTCCGGAGTCGTACGCTAGCAGAATTACGCTCGAGGCCAAGCGCTTTTCACTTGTCAGCTCGGAACTGAGAAATGCGCTCGCACGATTGATCAAATGGATTTCGTGGGCCCTGATTCCCCTCGTCATCATCGTCACAAACGGTCAGATGCAGAACGTCGGTGGGTGGCAGGCCGCATGGGAGTCGGGCCTGTGGCTCGAGGCCACGGTTCGATCTGTGGCCAGCATCATCAGCATGATTCCGCAAGGAATCGTTCTCATCACGAGTATTGCGTTCGCGGTTGCCGCCGTAAAGCTCGCGCGACGACAGGTTCTCGTGCAGGAGCTTCCCGCCGTGGAAGGACTTGCCCGTGTCGATGTTGTCTGCTTCGACAAGACGGGAACCCTCACCGAGGGCAGCATTGAGTTCAACGACGTACACTCGCTCGTGTCAGAGGACGAGACACAATCGTGGTCTCGTGCACTTGCGTGGTTTGGGGCCGATGAGAATGCTAACGCCACTGCTCTGGCGCTCGCGCAGCACTTCTCTGCTCACGACCCGGTCACCGCGGTTGCCTCGACGCCTTTTTCCTCCGCGCGAAAATGGTCTGCCGTGCAAGACGAATCACAGAACACCTGGATTCTGGGGGCACCCGAGATGGTGCTCGAATCAGGTTTCAACGACGTTCGTGACCTCTGCCGTGTTCGGGCCGAATTGGGGCTTCGAACGCTGATTCTGGCAAGTTCAATAGGAACCGTACAAGACGAGCAATTGCCGAAAAAGATTCGTCCGGTAGCGATCATCACTTTTGGAGAGAAAGTGCGTGGCGATGCCCGTGAAACGCTTGAGTACTTCTTGTCTCAGGGGCTAATGCTCAAGGTCATCTCTGGTGACAATCCCCGCACAGTGGCCGCTGTGGCTCGTACGGCAGGTCTGACGTTCGATGGCCATGGCTTTGACGCCCGAGAGCTCCCCGAGGATCTGGAGGAGCTTGCCTCCGTTCTCGAAAACCACGACATTTTTGGTCGTGTCACACCCGAGCAGAAGAAACTCATGGTCATCGCGCTACAGAGTCGTGGCCATGTCGTTGCCATGACGGGTGATGGTGTCAACGATGCTCTCGCTCTCAAGCGGGCAGACTTAGGCATTGCCATGGGAAGCGGGTCAGCAGCGACAAAGGCTGTTTCCCGCCTCGTCTTGCTCGACGGATCCTTTTCGTCGCTACCCGGTGTGGTGGCTGAGGGGCGACGCGTCATCGCCAACGTGGAACGCGTGTCACGTCTGTTCCTGACCAAAACGGCATGGGCCATGGTTCTGGCGATTGTCTTCGGGGTCATGCTGTGGGCTTTCCCTTTCCTGCCGCGTCAGCTTTCCGCCAACGATTTGTTCACGATTGGTCTTCCCGCGTTCGCTCTAGCCCTCTTGCCGAATGCACGACGATATCAACCCGGATTCTTGAAACGTGCTCTTGCCTTTTGCATTCCGACCGGAGTACTCATCGGCGCACTCGTCGTTGGTTTGGATGCGGTTCAAAAATCATTCCAGTCCTTTACGGTGGCTCAGACTCAGACCTCCGTGAGCATGTTTCTTGCGCTGGCAGGAATGTGGGTGCTCGTCACCCTCTCGCGGCCATTCAACAGGTGGCGATTCTTGATTGTTGCGGCGATGTACCTGGGGTTTGCTGTCGTCTTCTTAGTTCCTGCGTCACAAGACTTTTTCGGATTCGTGTGGCTTGATGGCAGCCTGCTCTGGGTAACCCTGGCGTTTGGTTTTGTCGGAGTGCTGGCAATTGAATTGACCGACCGTATCGTGCAACGCATCATGTTTGGACCCCGAAAGCACTGGGGCCCAGAACGAACGAGTCGTCACTAGAGGCAATGAGCGAAGCGCGCATTTCTATTGGTGCACCCCCCGGGACTTGAACCCGGAACCCACTGATTAAGAGAACTAATACATCTCGCTGCAGTAGGTGAGCATACTTGGAGAATCCTTTACATTTGGGGGCATTAACGCTTGGCTGTTATCGCCTGTTCCATCCTATTGCTGGTTATTTAAGGGGCAAATAAGGGGGTTACCGAGACCCCCGTTCCCCTTGATTATCTATTGACTACGCTGGTAATCGAAGGCGTACCAACGCTGGGGCGAAACCGACTTTTGGTGGGGGCAAAGTGGAGTCATTGAAGGATTACCCGTTTCAAGACGGGTACTCAACCAGCTCCCAATCCCTGCTTAATGATTTTTATGAGCCCGCTCTAGACAGGAGCCAAAACTATTACAGAGCAGCAGGATATTTTTCCTCCTCGCTATTCGCTCTAGCACCCCTCGCCTATGCGGACTTTGTCTCAAGAGGGGGCAAAATTAGGCTCCTTTGCTCTCCTCACCTTTCAACGGTTGACGCTGAGTTTTTCTCCAGTCTCTCCGATGAGGACGCGCCAGAAACCAAGGACGTAGTTGAGGCCTCCCTTCGTTCTTTGAGCGAGTCCGGCAATGTGGAGGCAGCCTTAGTAAAAGTTCTCTCCAGCCTCATTGCATCGGGAATTTTGGAAGTGAAGTTTGTTATCTACCAAAATGGGAATCTTTTTCACGACAAAGTGGGGATTTTTGCTGATGGCCAAGGAAATATCGTTTCATTCCTAGGGAGCGCAAACGAAACCCTTGCAGCATGGTCCGGACGCAATAATCACGAACAAATTGAAGTCTTCTGTACTTGGCACTCAGACGAATCGCGGCGGCGGGCGGAACGACATGTTGACCTGTTCGAAGAGACTTGGTCTGGACTCCGTCGTGGCTTGAAGGTCATCCCGTCAAAAGAAAGTGCCGCCTATATTCATCAATTTGTGGCACCGGAACCAATCGAGTCAACCCTCGAAGAGGTAAAACAGGCT
>CAIOGW010000210.1 GCA_903857985.1 uncultured Microbacteriaceae bacterium | reverse complement strand
GACAGAGCGCCACGCACGTCCCGTGGGTTGTGCGTGGCGCTCTGTCGTGAACCTGGCGCGAGCCGAGTTCGCTCGCCCGCGCTAGCCGTTGCGGCCGGGGCGGTCGTGGCGATCCCCGCGGTCGCGGTCATTACCCGTCGGATCGGTGGGCGACTGACCCATGACCGGGGCGTCACCGGGAGCAGGTGCCTGGTTAGGGTCGATGGGAGCCGAACCGGGTTCCTCCATGCCGGGGCCGTCGGACGATCCGCCGTCCTTGCCGTCGTGCCCGTTCTGCATGCCATTCTTGCCATGGTCACGCATCTCGGAGGAGTCCGCCTTGTCTCGGTGAGAATGATCCACAGCCTGTCCAATCGCGGCACCGCTAATTCCGGCAGCCACCAAGAGGCCGAGGCCGGCGGCAGCGACGCCCGCAATCATGGCCGCACTCCACGTGCGCGACGTCGCTGGCGACGACGCGGTCTTGGCGCTTGCGCCACTAGCGGCACCCTTGCTGGTCTCAGGCTTTCCAAAGACCGCGTCGCGGCGCTTCGGGGTAGCTGCTGCGGAGTTGCTGTTCGTTGACTCGTCTTTAGGCATTTTCTTTCCCTTTCGCTTTCGTGGGTTGAGTGTCATTCGGGTTGTTTGACAATCCCCACTGTGACGAACGTGTCTATGTGATTCCTATGAAGCGCCTAAGGGGCTCGCGTGAGTTCGCGCTTCCGCCGCGGCTACGATTCGCCGGGCCATGCCGCTAAAAATGATGCCGTGAAAGGGCAGGATCGAGAGCCAGTAGAGCCGGCCTGCCAAACCTCGCGGAAAAAATATGGCCCGCTGATAATAGGTGCTGCCACCGGATTGGTTGTTGGGCACGGCCGACATTTCGAGCCACGCCAAACCGGGAACCTTCATCTCGGCTCGCAACCGAAGGAACGACCCGGGATCGATGCGTTCCACGCGCCACCAGTCAAGGGCTTCGCCCACGCGGAGATCGTTGGGGTGCGCCCGACCGCGCCGCAACCCGACGCCGCCCACCATCTTGTCGAGAGCACCCCGAGCCGCCCACGCCACGGGCATGGAGTACCAGCCGTTGTCGCCACCGATGCCTTCGATGATGGCCCAGACGTCGGCGACGGACGCCGACGTTTCGCGCGACCGGGCATCCAGATAGACGCGATAGCCCGTCCACTCGGGGTCACTCGGCAGGGGGTCACTGGGAGCGCCATCCACGCTCGAGTTCTGCCAGCTCGTTTCGAGGTCACCCCCCTTCATGCGCTCGAGGGCCAGGTGCACAGCCGTGCGATACGGCAGCAGGCCTTCGGGGGGAGGCGGAATCACGGCATCGATGTCGCTGTTCTTCATCACGCAGTCGTGTTGGAGGCTGGCAATAATCGGCACGGCGAGGGCGCGCGGGATAGGAGTGACAAGGTTGACCCACTGACTCGCTAAGTAGGGCGTCAAAACGGGAAGTTTCAGAATCTTGCGGGGCTTCATGCCCGCCTCAACCGCATAGCCGTTCATCATTTGGGCATATGTGAGAACTTCGGGCCCGCCGATGTCTAGCTCTCGGGAAACGGTGGGCGACACGTCGGCGGCCGCGATGAGGTAGTACATTACGTCACGCACAGCAATGGGCTGAATGTTGTTGCCCACCCACTTGGGCGCGGTCATCACCGGCAAGACGTCGGTCAGGTGTCGAATCATTTCAAAACTCGTCGAACCCGACCCAATGATGACGCCGGCCTGTAGGACGAGCGTGGGAACACCCGAGGCGAGAAACACCTCGCCCACCTCGGCCCGAGAACGCAGATGCTTCGACAGTGCCACGTTCTCGGGGTGCAGTCCGCCGAGGTAGACAATGCGGGCGACGGACTGCGCACGGGCGGCGTCGGCCACGTTGCGAGCGCAATCGAGTTCGGTGGTTTCAAAATCTCCATGCTGCCCCATCGAGTGCACCAAGTAGTAGACGACATCGACGTTTGCGCACGCGGCACTAACGAGGTCGGCATCGCGCAGGTCACCCTCCACGATTTCCACGCGCGCGACCCAGGGCACATTGCGCAATTTCTCGGCGGTGCGCACGAGAACCCGCACCTCGAAGCCGGCATCGAGAAGGCGTGGTACGAGCCGACCGCCAATGTATCCCGTTGCACCGGTGACAAGGGCTCTGCGAGTTTTCATGTTGTCAGCGTACGAAGTGCCGTCCAGAAAAGCGAACGGGCCCGGTGCTACCGTGAGAATCGTGGGGAAACGTGCAGCGGTGATGACGGCGGTGCTCGCGACATCGCTCGCAGCGACCCTTGCCCTCACCGGCTGCACGGTGTCTCCCGGCCCCTCGGGCTCAACGCGAACACCCTCGGCCGCATCGGCGACACAAGCCCCACTGACGCCCACCCCGCTAGCCACAACCCGGCCCACCAGTGCAGCTGCGCCGGTGTTTGCCACCGGCATCAATGCTTTCGCACAGATGCTCGCCACCATGCCCATCGATGATCAGCCCGAGTCGCACACGGGTTACGTGCGCGACTTTTTTGCCCTCTGGTCGGATGCCAACGGGAACGGTTGCAACACCCGCGCTGAAGTGTTAATCGCTCAAACGCTCGCGGCCATCACACGGCACGGCTCGTGCACGATCGATTCGGGATCGTGGGTGTCGCTCTACGACAACGGAACGTTCACGGTTGCAGGCGACCTCGACATCGACCACGTGGTTCCGCTCAGTGAGGCATGGAAGTCGGGCGCGTGGCAGTGGGACGCGGCCACCCGCGAACAGTTTGCCAACGATCTCGGCTATTCGGGTGCCCTCCTTGCCGTCTCTGCGCGGTCAAATCGCTCCAAAGGAGACAAGGATCCGGCGGCCTGGATGCCGATCGCCGGCGCCCAGTGCGACTACGTGCAGCGCTGGATTGGTGTGAAGTTCCGCTGGTCGCTCACCATCGATTCGGCCGAGAAGACGGTGCTGTCTGCGACCCTCGTCGGTTGCGCCGTCGCATCGCAACCGGTGCCCACGAAAGCCATCGTGACAACATCGTCGAATCAGATTCCGGCGCCCGTTACCGGAGGCAACGGTTCGGGAGACGGCGTGATCGATCCCGACTACGGCACGTGCAAGGTCGCCAAAGCCAGCGGTCGTGGTCCATACATCAACGGGGTCGACCCCGAGTATGCGTTTTATCGCGATGGCGACAAAGACGGCATGGTGTGCGAGTAGGCAGGAGGCGACCCGATTGTCGCCACTGGGGGTTTGGTCATGGGGGTTTTCACCATAAACGACTAATGTGAGGCTGGGGGGTGTCCTTGCCCTGTCTGAAGCCGACGAGAAGGGGGATTCGACCGTGAATAAGAACCTCATTCGCTGGGGCGCTGTGACCTCGGCAGCCCTCGTTGCCGCAGGACTCAGCCTCACCGTCGCTGGCGTTGCCGTCGCCGCGCCGGCAGCCGGCCTTACCGGCACGCTCGCTGCCGACCTCAGCTCGACCCTAAACGTTGACTGCTCTGCTGTCACGAGCGACAACGGAAGTGTTTACATGGCCGCGGGAACCACTGCCACGGTGAACATCACGGGTACCTGCGACGGCGTCAATGGTCTCTACTTCGAAACCCTCGACTCTAGCGCACCGGGTACGGGCGGCATTACCGTTGCGGGAACTCACACCGCAGCTACAGCTAGCGGCTCGTCTATCACCGCCCCCGCCACCATGACCGTGGACCCCAACACGCGCATACAGATCTTCAAGACGGGCGGTGTCAACTCAGTCGGCATCAACTTCTCCGCGGTCGACGATTCCCCAAACCCGATGGGCTCACTCGGTGAAAGCACGACCTTAGGGCTGTCGTCAACCGCATCGGCGTCAAACGTCATGACGGTTCCCGGCACAATCGGCAGCATCCACAATCTGGGAGGCGACGCCATGTGCCAGATTCAATCCGGGGAACATGTTTACGCCCCCTACACGGTGTCTGTCAGTGCCTCGGGTGAATACACGTTCCGAGTCGTCACCACCGACCCCCTCACCGATGCTGTGGTGGCATGGGGCGGTCAATTCCCTATTGGAGACCCCTACGTTGCGGTCTACTCAACCTTTGACCCGAATAACCCGGATTCCAACATCGTCGGTTGCAACGATGATGGCGACGACAACGGAAGTGGCACCGAGTACCTCGGGGGCACGTCAGCGACCATCGGCCACACGTACCTCGTCGAAGATGAGTTCCCGCAATTCGTCAAGACTCTCGATGCTGGTACCTACACTCTGGTGCTCACAATCTACGGGGAGTACAGCACCGCTGCTTGGAACGGCGCCTCATTCCCCGCACAGTCGGCAACGTTCGAGCTGTGGGGCCCCGAGGGCGCCTTCGCACTAGCCGACACGGGCTTCGCAACGCCGTCGTGGGTTCTGCCCACCGGCCTCAGCGTGGTCGCGCTCGGTCTGGCCATCGGTATCGCGAGCTTCGTGCTCCGCCGCCGCGCTAACTCCTAGGCGCGCGGGCAAAAACGCGCCACAACAAAACGAACGCCCCCGGGATAATCCCGGAGGCGTTCGTACGTATGGAGAGTGTTGGGGCTACTTGCAACCGCAAGATCCGCCGCAACATCCACCCTCTTCGCCGCCGCCCAGCTGAGCTGCGGTTTGGGGGCTCTCGAGCTTAATTCCCTCTGTCATAGTGCACCTTCTCTCTGCGCTCCCTTCGGTGGGAGCAACGTCTACGTATTAGTGTGCGCCTGTGCGGACCAAATTTCAAACTTCTCCGACCGCGGGTTGACAATTTACGCCGAGAGCGCACTGATGAGTTGTGGACCGTTATTGCGCACGTTGCCGACGGCCGTTCCCACCGGGTAAGCCTCGAACGCTCGGATTGTGGTGTGTGATGCGTTCTCGAGAAAGTCCAGCGCCTCGGCGGCCGAAGCAAAATCACCCGCGATCCACTTGTCGTAGTGTTCGGGAGCGAGCAGCACGGGCATGCGATTGTGAATGGGCACGATGTCTGCCAGCGCCGACCGGGTGATGATCGTGGCTGTGCGCCTCATCCCGCCCGACTCCCCCGTCGGAATGCCCGGGTCAATCCAGTCTTCGAAAAGTCCCGCCAGGGCGAGCCCCCGCCCCGCCAATCCGCGAACGTAATAGGGCTGCTTGACGCCGGCCGCGTTGACGCTCCACTCGTAGTAACCCGACACGGGCACGATGCAGTGGCGGTGGCGGAATGCCTCGCGGAACATGCCGTTCGTGGCCACGCCTTCAATGCGCGCGTTCACCGGTTGTGGGCGCTCGGTGAACGATTTCTTCCACGCGGGAACAAAACCCCAGTGCACCCAGTCCACGCCGCGCTCGATGGCTCCGGTTGTTTGGTTGGCGTGATTCAGGACCACGGGCACGGTTGCGGTTGGCGGAATGTTGAAGTTCTCGAATTCGGGGTTCCATCCCTCAAGGTTTTCGAGAAGATCGGGCAGGTCACCGCTCAGGGTTTTGGCCACCACGTAACGTCCGCACACGCAGACAATGCTAGGACACGGCGAGAAAATGCCGTCGCCGAGGCTACTTGGCGCCGAGGGCCTTAAGCAATTGGGGCTTGGTCATCGATGAGTAACCGGCAATCTTCTTCTTGCGCGCGGCCGCCCTGAGGTCGGCTACCGTCCACGTGGAGTTGGGCTTAGTGGCAAGGTCGATGTCGCTCTTGACATCGGCGATGATGGCCTTGCCCGCCGTCTTCACGTTGCGCACCGTCTTTGTGGCAGTCTTGGCGGTGTCACGAGCCGTGGCCTTGACCGTCTTCACCGCAGATTTCGTTGTAGCTTTAGCCGTCTTGGCGGTGTCTTTGGCTGACTTCTTCGCGCCTTTGACTGCCTTCTTGACGTCGCGCTTTACCTCATCAATGGCCTGGCCGACCTCGGATTCAATCTCGGACCCCAACTTGCGAGCAGCCTGAGTGCCCTCTTTCGTCTTGCGCGAGAAGAATCCCGAAACCTTGTTTGCCATGGCGTGTACTTTTTCCCTTAGTTTGTGAATACGTTCCTGCCAATTTTAGCGCGTGGGGCACGGGTCGTTCTGCCACTCCCACCTGTAACACTTCGTAGGCGATTTCGCGCCCTGGCGAGAATGCGACCACAATAGACACAGCATTAATTCGTGTCCCCACCAAGGAGAAATCATGGCCAACACTTCACTACGCAAGCGCCTTGCGCTTGGCGCCGCGGCTGCCGCAGCCGCTGCAGCACTTCTGCTCTCGGGCTGCGCCAGCGGCACCACGGGCGACTATGTCACCGAAGGAAAATTCACCGTCGGCACCGGCGAGCCTGCCTACTACCCCTACGTCATCGATGACGCACCCGAATCGGGCGAAGGCTTTGAGGCCGCGGTCGCATACGCCGTAGCCGAAAAGCTGGGCTTCGCCGCCGAAGACGTCGAGTGGGTTCGTACCACCTTCGACGCCGCTATTGCTCCCGGAGCCAAGGACTTTGACGTCAACCTTCAGCAGTACTCCATCACCGAAGAGCGCAAGGCAAACGTCGACTTCTCGTCGTCGTACTACTCGGCACCTCAGGCCGTGATTACGATCGAAGGTTCGAAGGCCGCTGACGTTACCGACATTGCCGGTCTCAAGGGACTGCTCGTGGGTGCGGCATCGGGAACGACAAGCTTTACGGTCATCGAAGAGGTGATTGCCCCAACCGCGGGTGCCCAGGCGTTCAACTCGAACGACGATGCCGTGCTCGCCCTCACCAGTGGACAAATCGATGCACTCGTCGTTGACCTTCCCACGGCATTCTACCTCACCGGAGCTTCGCTCGATGCCGGTGTTCTGCTCGGACAGCTTCCCCCGGCCGCGGGTGTGAGCGACGAGTGGGGCTTCGTGCTCCCTAAGGGCAGCAAGCTCACCGCCGCAGTAACCAAGGCGCTCGAAGAGCTCAAGGCTGATGGCACGCTCGACGCCATCATCGAGAAGTGGCTCGGAGCGGACGCGGGCGCACCCGTCCTCAAGTAACGAGTATTCTCACAGTTGTGAGTATTGACCTCAAGGCCCGGCGGCCCAGCGCTATTGAGCTGGAACGCCGGGCCTTTAGGCGTCAGCAGAGCACGCGATCGGTGATCATTTCTCTGGTGAGCACCGTGCTTTTTGCCGCTGTCATCTGGTTTGCCGTGGTGAACTCACCCGGTTGGCAACAGGTACAGAATTCCTTCTTTAACTGGGACACCATCGTTCAAGCATTCCCGCGCGTCGGCGAGGGGCTCTGGCTGAACATCCGCGTGCTGTTTTACGCCACGATCGGGGTGGCCGTTGTCAGCCTCCTGATTGCCACCGTTCGCACCCTCCGCAGCCCGGTCTTCTTTCCGCTGCGCGCCCTGGCAGCGGGATACACCGATCTCTTTCGTGGCATGCCCCTGATCATCGTGCTCTACCTGGTGGGATTCGGCATTCCCGGCCTCAACCTGTTTGCGCGCATGCCGCTCGAGTTTTGGGGAACCATCGCGCTGATCACCACCTATTCGGCCTACGTATCCGAAGTTTTTCGCGCGGGCATCGAATCGGTACACCCCTCGCAGCGTCTTGCGGCTCGCTCGCTCGGACTCTCGTACGGAAAAACTCTGCGCCTCATTGTGATGCCGCAAGCGGTTCGCAAGGTCACACCCGCACTGATGAACGACTTCATTGCCATGCAGAAAGACGTTGGCCTGATCTCTGTGCTCGGCGCTGTTGATGCCGTGCGCGCTGCCCAAATCGAAACCGCCGCCGCGTTCAACTTTTCGCCCTACGTTTTGGCCGGCCTGCTGTTTGTTCTGCTCTCGCTGCCGATGATTCGGTTGAGCGATTGGTACACGGCGCGACTGCGCAAACGCGAACAGATGGGCGCGCTGGTTTGAGCGCGGCGACGAGAAGCGCGGCACGGAATGCCGAGCAGGCTGTTTTACGGATCGACAACGTGGTCAAGTCTTTTGGTGAGACAGAGGTTCTTCGCGGAATCAGCCTGAGTGTAAAGCACCACGAGGTCGTGGCCCTCATCGGAGGATCGGGATCCGGTAAATCCACGCTGCTGCGCTGCATCAACCTGCTCGAACAGGTCGACGACGGCCAGATTTTTCTCGACAACCGTGAGCTCACCGACCCGCGCGTGAAGCAGGATGAGGTGCGCACACACATCGGAATTGTTTTTCAGCAGTTCAACCTGTTTCCGCACATGACTGTGCTCAACAACGTGGCGCTGGCCAACAGGCAGGTTTTCAAAAAAAGCAAGCACGAGGCGCGTGCGGAGGCGCAGGTTCTCCTCGACCGAATTGGACTCGGCGACAAGGCCAACGAGTTCCCCGATCGCCTCTCGGGCGGCCAACAACAGCGCGCCGCCATGGTGCGTGCTATTGCCACAAACCCCCGCGTGCTGCTGCTCGACGAGGTGACCAGCGCCCTCGACCCTGAACTGGTGGGTGAGGTGCTCGACCTCATTCGCGAACTCAAACAGACGGGCGTGACCATCGTCATGGCCACGCACGAAATGGACTTCGCAAAAGACGTGGCCGACCGCGTGGCGTTTCTCGACAACGGTGTGATTCTCGAAGAGGGCACCGCAAAGCAGGTGTTGACCAAACCGCGGGAAGCTCGCACGCGCGAATACCTCAAGCGCTTTCACGCCTCACGCTAGAACTTTTGCTCGCGCGCCCCGACATTCGGCGACTTCGCGGGTGTGGTGAGCGAGAATGTGAGCATGGCAGCGCGCGGTTCGTCGAAACAGGAAGCGCCTCGCCGGCGACCGTGGGCTTGGGTTGTCGCCTTCGTTGCAATCGTGGCCGTGCTCGTCATTGCGGGGTGGGCTTTGGGGCTTCTGCGCCTTGACTCGTTACCGTTCGCATCGGGAGGATCACCGATGACCACGGCAGCCCCCGCATCGGCCACCCCGACCACCACGCCGAGCTCATTGCCCACACCGCTCCCCACCACAGAAAGGTTGGCCCTGAACCTGCAGGTTCGCGAGGCGCTGTTTACCTGCGGCGAGAACCTCGTGCCACTCAGCCAACTCACCACAGACCCGGTGACGTTCATTTACGCGGCGTCCGATGCCCCACCGACCGTGGGCCGCGATCAGGCAATATTCGACCTGTGCGACCGTTTCCTCGGCGGCTCAAATTGGGTCGACCTCACCGCAGACCAGTTCAACACGGTGCAGAACGGCGACTACGGGCAGTGGACCAGCAACAACGCTGTAGCAGTGCACGACGATGCGGGCGACGTGATCCTCATCAACGTCGACACCGGCAACCGAGTGGCTGTGCTGTTCTGGGGGCCGAGGGGCACCGTCGAGTACTAGGGCGAGCGGGGCAGGAGCCGTTGGCATCCCACAGGGATGCCGCCTCCCAAATCCTGCACACCACCAGAAACAAAAAAGAAAACCGCCCGGAAGGGGCGGTTGTTCTTTTTGTTGCGGGGGCAGGATTTGAACCTACGACCTCTGGGTTATGAGCCCAGCGAGCTACCGAGCTGCTCCACCCCGCGTCGGTATGTCTAGATTAGCAGAGGTTGGTGAGTGCCTAAAACCGGGGTTTCGATACGCCGACTACGTCGGCTACTCAACCAGCGACGGGTTTCGATACGCCGACACCGTCGGCTACTCAACCAGCAAAGGGACTAGGGCGTGGCCCACGCCTTGATCGCCCGGCGCTCGTTCATTTCGACATATCCGGTGGGGAGCTCCTCTAGCGTCATGCGGCGATCACAGACATCGCCCGGGGTGATCTCACCCGCGAGCACTGCCTCGATGAGCGCAGGAGTGTAAAAGCGCGAGGGGGCCACTCCCCCGGCTAGCGCAATGTTGTGCCGAAACATGCGCCCGATGGGAGCCACCACATCGTGCGGCAAGCCGACGAATCCCACCGTGGCTCCGGGTCGCGCAATGCCAAACGCCGTGGTCATCGATTCCTCGGTGCCAACGCACTCGAGTACGGCATCGGCACCAATTCCCTGTGTGAGGGCGAGGACCTCAGCCACAGCCTCTTCGCCTCGGGCGGCCACAATGTCGGTCGCACCAAATGACGTGGCAATGGCCTGACGGTCGGCATGACGACTCAGGGCGATGATGCGCTCAGCCCCCATCATGCGGGCGGCGAGGACTCCGGAAAGACCCACGGCGCCATCGCCCACCACGGCAACCGTGTGACCCGACTGCACACCGGCAGCCACAGCGGAGTGATACCCCGTAGCCATCACGTCGGAGATGGCTAACAGGTGCGGCAACAGGTCGTCGGTCGGTCGGCCTCCCGGAACAACAACCAACGAACCGTCGGCAAGCGGCGTGCGAACATACTCGGCCTGGGCCCCCTGCGTTGAGAAGATGCCGGCCTCGGCCGCCACGATGCAGGACTGCAGCTGTCCGTCGCGACACAGACGACACTCGCCACACGAGGCGAGGAACGGCACGACAACGAAATCCCCCACTCGGACGTTGTGCACATCGGTTCCCACGTCGACCACTTCGCCAATGCACTCGTGCCCAATGACCGAACCCGCATCACGCGGGTTATCGCCACGGAAGTACCACAGGTCGCTGCCGCACACGCAGGTTGCTGCCACCCGCACAATGGCGTCGCGGGCATCGACAATCACCGGCATGGGAGAATCAACGACGGTGACGTCGAAGGGCGCGTTAAAGCGGAGGGCACGCACTAGCTGCCCGATGCCGCCAAAGCTCGATTGAGTGCATCCACCAGTTGCTGGTCGGCAACCCCGAAGGCGGCCCAGTCACCGGCGATACGCGCTGCCTCGCGAGCCGAAATAGCGGCCGAGGCATCTCGCAGAGCTTGGTCGAGCGCCGCGTTGCTCGTAGGTTGGCCGGGCGTGGGGCTCGCCGATGGAGACGGAGACGGAGCGCCGGGATTTGTCGGCTGGTCAACACCCGGAGTCCCGTCGATGCCCGCATCGCCACCGAAGAGGGCATCGAGTGCACCCGCCAGCGTGTCTTCAAAGGCGATCTTGTCGCCAAACGCAACCAGAACCTTCTTGAGAAGCGGATAACTGGTGTTGCCCGTTGACCGCACGTATACCGGCTGAACGTAGAGGAGTCCGCCACCGACCGGAAGCGTGAGGAGGTTACCCTTGAGCACGTTCGTCGAGCCCTGGCTGAGGAGGTTGAGTTCCTTAGACACATCGGGGTCGGCGTTGAAGTTGTTTTGCACCTGGCCGGGGCCGGGAACGGTGACATCCTTAGGCAGCGTGAACAGCTTGAGCTTGCCGTAGTCTCCATCGACCTCGCCCGCCGTACCGCCGGCGTCCGAGTCAACAACGAGATAACCCGTGAGCACGTTGCGGCTACTGGTTCCCGTGGCATCCGGGATATAGGTGGAATACAGCGAGAACGCGGGCGCCGTTGAACCGGGCGTCTGCATCGTCAGGTAGTAGGGCGGCTGAAACACCGACAGCTCGGCGGGAGCCGTGGGATCGTTGGGCGTGATCCACGCGTCGTCGCGGGAATAGAACGAGCCCGCATCGGTCACGTGGTACTGGCCGAGAATCGCGCGCTGGGCCTTGAACAGATCCTCTGGGTACCGAACGTGGCCCATCAGTTCAGACGACATCTCCGACTGCGGCTTGATGGTATTGGGGTACACCTTCTGCCACGTGGCAAGGATGGGGTCGGCGTCGTCCCACGCATAAAGCGTGACCTCACCGGAATAGGCATCAACGGTGGCCTTGACCGAATTTCGAATGTAGTTGACGTTGTCGATTGCCAACGTGCTGGCGGGCCGTTGTGTATCGGCAATCGCCGTGGCAAGGCTCTCCACCCGCGAGTAGGGGTAGTCGGCCGACGTGGTGTACGCGTCGACAATCCAGACAATCTTGCCGTCGACAACGCTCGGGTACGGGTCGCTGTCAAGCGTCAGGTACGGAGCGGCCTTCTGAACGCGCTCCCGCGGATCGCGGTCGTAAATAATCTGCGACTGGGAGTTCACGGCATCCGAAAGAAGAATTTCTTCGCTCTGGAACTTCAGCGCATAAACGAGTCGAGTGAAGAGGTCGCCCAGAACGGGGCCGCCATTACCGGCAAACGTTGTGTAGGTCTGAGACTCCTCATTTTGCGAGGGGTAGTCGAGTTCGATTTGCTTGCCGTTGTCTGTGCCACCCACGATGGAATACAGGGGCGAAGCTTCGCCAAAGTAGACGCGCGGCTCAAACTTACCGAGCACGCCCTGCGTGGGAATTCCCGCTTCGAAGAACACTGGCTGGCCCTCGGTGGTGCGCTGTGTACCGTAGGCCCCCACCATTCCATAACCGTGGGTGTACACGAGAACGTTGTTGTACCACGACTGTGAGTCGCCCACGCCAGCCTGGTTGAGTTCACGCACGGCGACCACGGCGTCTTGCACCTTGCCGTCGATGGCGTAGCGATCCACGTCGAGCTGCGAGGAGAACTGGTAGTACTGCTTGAACTGCTGAAGTTGAGCAAACGATGCGCTCACGAGCGACGGGTCGAGAATCCGGATATTCGCTGTGGTCTGCGCATCCTGACGAAGAGCACCGGGCGTGGCATCAGTAACGGCGTTGTAGGGTATCTTCTCCACATCGGCAAGACCGTAGGCCTGACGCGTCATTTCGATGTTGCGCTCGATGTACGGCGCTTCCAAGGTGCGCTCGCTCGGCTCGACCACGAAGCGCTGCACAATCCACGGATAAGCGACCCCGAGTACCAGCGCGCTCACCAGCACGAGACCCGTGCCAACGAGGGGCAGTCGCCACTTGCCGGTGACCGCTGTGACGACGAACAGCAACGCAACGAGCGCGCAGATGATGGCCAGAATCTGCAGACCGGGAATTGTCGCGTTTACCGTGGAGTATGTGGGACCCGTCAGCAGACCCGACTGGTCGTTCAGGGTGCTGAACTGATCGAAGTAGAGGCTGATGCCCTGCAGTATCAAATAGACGGCGGCGGCTATCGCGATTCCGACGCGGGCACCCTTGGCCACACGAAGCTCACGGCGCGAAATGCGAAGCGATCCGTAAACGAGATTCGTGATGATGGCGATGACGAGACACAGGAACGTAATAGCCGAGGCAAAGCCCACGATTGACTGGTAGAACGGCAGAGAAAAGAGGTAGAACGAAACGGGCAGGTTGAACTGCGGGTCCGTTTCGG
>CAIOGW010000209.1 GCA_903857985.1 uncultured Microbacteriaceae bacterium | reverse complement strand
GAGCTGAACTCCTTGATCGTGGACTGCTTGCCCTCCGCTTGGCCGATCTTTTCGTAGATGGTGATGTCTCGAGGAGCCGGAAGAGTCGCAGCTGCGGACTTGTGCGGGCGACGGGCGAAGAGGCGGGTCACGTCGGCCTTGGTGAGGCCAGTCCAGGACGGGTCCTTCTCGTCGCGATACGATTGACCGATGGCCGAGAGTTTCACCGGCGACGATGTGCTTCGGCATGTGTCTTGCAAGAACATGTAGAGGAAGTAAAAGTCCTTGCGCAGTGGCGTCGTGCTGGTAAGTATGGGGCTCCAATCCGAGTCGGGTGGTGTCTTGGGGCCAAGGCCGGGGCCGCGGGGGCTAAAGTAGTTCGTGATGCCATGGACCTCCTTGATGTGGGTGTTGAGGTTGGTGACCAGAGCCGCGAGGTTTTCGAAGTTGGGGCCGGCGAGGGATCGTGCAGAGGCGTAGATGTTGACGCTCGGCTCGCTGCGGCTCTGACTCGCGCTGCTGCTGCGTTGCCGATCACGGCCAACGCCGTTGGTGGGGCCGCGAGCTCGTCCACGGTTGGAGCCCTGGGTGGACTTGTTGCCGACGATGGCGCCGAAGGCTCCATGCTGATCGACGTCGGCGGGGTCCGAGGCCTCAGGTTCTGCGGCTGGTTCTCGGTGCGATGATGGTGTGAGTTGAAGTGGTTCGGCGGGCTTGTAGGTCTTTGGGATCATCAGGTCGATGCCGGCAGCGGTGCACTTCGTGAGGAGGGATTGTAGGTCCTCCACTGTGAGAGTGCCGGAAGAGGCTGAGGAGATTACGTCCGCCGTGAAGTAGTCGGCGGCGAGATGAAGCGAAGGGAGCTTCACCAACTCCTGAAGCTGCTCGACGAAGATGAAGACGAGTAGCGGTTCTTGTAGTAGTTCGAAGTGGTTGGTCTCGGCGTTAGTGGGGAGACCAAGGACACGCCAAGAGGTGGACGAATCAGGTTTCCAACCGTCGACGTTTTCGAGGCGCTTCTTGTCCATGATGCTCAGTTGGATGGCGAGATGCTCTCCAGGGCGTAAGATGTAGTTGTTGCCGATAGTGCGCATCGCTCGGAATAGGAGGCTGGTCTGAAGGCGAGGGCGAAGGACTCGACGAAGTTGAGAAAGTCCATTGACGCCCGTGTTGATGTGTGAGGTAAGGCATGAGAAGAGCATGGAGAAGGCTGTGGGAACTTGATCGGCTTCGATGCTGGAATGGGCCGTATTTTGCAGGATCTTCTTGTGGGATTCGGAGAGGCCGTCGATCTCGTGCTTCAAGTGTTTGGGGAAGACGATCTTGGCCAAAGCTAGTGGGATGGCGTTCGCAATTCGCAGTTGAACAACTCGGCGGATGTGCGCCACGATGTAGAGTGAGGGGCTTATCTTGAAGACGCGTTGTGTAGAGCCGTCGCCCAAAGGACGTAGGGACGATGGCGGCGCGTCCTCGCCCGACTTCGCCGTGAGAACGGAGTCGCGAATGGCGGCGTCGAGCTCCTTGAGGCGTTCGGGCGTGAAGGCCTCGCCACGAGATGCAGGCACCGATTGACCTGACGGGGGGGCAGCTTCTTCTTCCCCCGAGCGGCCAGTGGCGAATACTTGAGTCGAGTCGCGAGCTTGGTTGATGGGGATAGAGCCGACGGCCTCTGGGGCGACTTTGAAAGTCCCGATGGCCTCGGTGAAGATCTGGGCGAGATATGGTTCAGATGCCTTGAGGTTCATAGCGAGGAGAGCCTGAATATACTGCTTGACGAGAGAGACGAGTTTTTCCGTAGCTGAAGTGTCGGCGCTGAGGGACATGTCACGTACGTCCTTGTCGTGTCGGTCGAGGTGAGGAAACGAAAATTTGAATGGGTTCGATTTGGAAGTGGGCTTAACCCCGGGCTGTGTGCCAAGGTCGTCGTCGACGTGCTCGGTGAAATGAGACGATTCGTCGTCGCTGGTCGAGCCACCGCCTCCGGCCCCGACCGGTGGTTTGGCAGAACGAGTGCTGTTCCGCGCGAGAAGAGCCTGAAGAGTAGACTTGCTGTGCTTTTGAGAGGAAATTTGGGCGATAATTTTGTCGATAGTGGAGTTTGCCTCGGTCAGGGCGGACAATGTGATGCCGTGTTCGGATAAAATTTCTGGGGTGATCGCTGCGGAGCTGGCGAGTTCAACGTACTGGCCGATGAGGTCGGCCGAAGCGTCGGGTAGTTTTCCTTCGAGGCGGTCGAGTTCTTGGGCTTTGGAAAGGAAGTCGTCGAGAGCGATGTCGAGCGGACTTGGTTTTGGACTTGGTTGGGTATAGGGTTCTTCGGCGGGCTGAGGGAAGGTGGCAGCGGCAGCAGCGGGATCGTTGGTTGGGATGGGCGTAGGATCTTCGTCGTCTCCGTGGAGACTGATTTCGTCGACATCGTGTTCTTCAG
>CAIOGW010000208.1 GCA_903857985.1 uncultured Microbacteriaceae bacterium | reverse complement strand
CAACGTCGCCCACACGATTCGCGTGTCTCCCCAGCGCGCAGACATCGTTCGAGGGCGCAACGTCACCATCGTCGACGATGTCATCACCACGGGAGCCACCATGAGCGAGGTTGCGCGGGCTCTTATGGCCGCCGGAGCTCATTATGTGCAGGGTGCGACACTAGCTTCTGTTGAGCGACTATCCCCAAAACTCACAGGCGAAAGGTGATGACTCTCACGAGCAACAGGACTAGCGTGTGGACATATCCACTAGGGCGCGAAAGAATCCGCCACACTCGGTTGGCGGCACGCTCACTTTCAGGAGGTCGCCATGGAACTGCACATCGTCGGACGTCACGTTGAGGTGACCGACCGTTTTCGGAGTCACGTAGACGAAAAGATTGCCAAGATCACCCAGTTCGATGCCAAGGCGCAGGACCTACACGTCACCATCAGCCGACATCACGCGGGTAAAGGTCTCATCGGAAGCGACCGCGTGGAGCTCACTCTGGCATGCCCGGGACACACATACCGGGCGGAATCCGACGGGGAAGACAAGTACGGTGCCTTCGATCTTGCGTTCGGGCACCTCATTGACCAAATGCGCAAGAACAAAGACAAGCACAAGGTGCACCGGGGCGGAAACCACCGGCCTCTGTCGATCCACGAGGCAAGCGCCCACGCTTTTCGCGAGGTCGACATTGAACCCGCCTCGGCAGATGTGATGGAGCGCGTCGCCACCGGCCCGTCGCGCATCGTGACCAACGTGGATCGAGCACGTTAGTCGTTCACAGAGCCACACCGGGTAACTCACGGCCAAACCGGTAACATAGAAAACGTCGGTTTGGTCGTGGATCGGCCTCTCGAACGCGATTGACGTTCGTCAACATACGGAGGCTCTTGTGGCATCAATTCTGGATTTCGTCCTGCGAATGGGCGAAGGACGCACTCTTCGTAAGCTGGAGGGTCTGACGCGTGCCGTCAACGCACTAGAAGAAGCCTTCTCGTCGCTCACCGACGAAGAATTGCGCGGGGAGACGGCAGACTTCCGCCAGCGTTTTGCCGCGGGTGAGACGCTGGACCACATGCTTCCTGAGGCCTTTGCGGCGGTTCGCGAGGCATCCAAGCGCACCATCGGACTGCGTCACTTCGACGTGCAAATCATGGGTGGTGCCGCTCTGCACATTGGCAATATCGCTGAGATGAAGACCGGTGAGGGTAAGACCCTGGTGGCCACTCTCGCCGCGTATCTCAATGCCATTGCCGGTCGAGGCGTTCACGTGATCACGGTCAATGATTATTTGGCGGCTTACCAGGGCGAGCTCATGGGTCGCGTTTATCGCGCGCTGGGTATGACCACGGGTGTCATTATCGCTGGGCAAAATCCGCCCGAGCGCCGGGAGCAGTACCTGGCCGACATCACCTACGGAACCAACAACGAGTTCGGCTTCGACTACCTGCGAGACAACATGGCGTGGCAGTCCAGCGACCGGGTGCAGCGCGGGCACTATTTTGCGATCGTGGATGAGGTCGACTCGATCCTCATCGATGAGGCGCGCACGCCCTTGATCATCTCGGGGCCGGCGTCTGGTGAAGCCAACCGCTGGTTCACAGAGTTCGCCACCATCGCTGACACGCTCATCGTTGGCACCGACTATGAGGTCGACGAGAAAAAGCGCACGGTGGGTGTGCTGGAGCCCGGAATCGAAAAGGTCGAGGACTACCTCGGCATTGACAACCTGTACGAGTCGGCAAACACCCCGCTGATTTCGTTCTTGAACAACTCACTCAAGGCGCGCGCACTGTTCAAGCGCGACAAAGACTACGTGGTCATGAACGGCGAGGTTCTCATCGTTGACGAGCACACCGGCCGCATCCTGGCCGGTCGCCGCTACAACGAGGGAATTCACCAGGCCATCGAGGCCAAAGAGGGCGTTGAGGTCAAGGCCGAGAACCAGACGCTTGCCACCGTGACGCTGCAGAACTACTTCCGCATGTACGAGAAGCTCTCGGGCATGACCGGTACGGCCGAGACCGAGGCCAGCGAGTTTATGAGCACCTACAAGCTGGGTGTTGTTCCCATTCCCACCAACCGTCCCATGGTGCGCAAAGATAACTCTGACCTCATCTTCAAGAATGAGATCATCAAGTTTGAGCGCGTTGCCGACGACATTCAGGAGCGCCACGGCCTGGGCCAGCCCGTCCTCGTGGGAACCACGTCTGTGGAGAAGAGCGAGTACCTGTCAAAACTGCTCGCTAAGCGCGGTATTCGGCATGAGGTCTTGAACGCCAAGAACCACGCGCGTGAGGCTGCCATCGTGGCACAGGCCGGTCGTTTCGGCTCGGTTACCGTGGCCACGAATATGGCCGGTCGTGGAACCGACATCATGCTCGGCGGAAACGCCGAGTTCATGGCGGTCGCCGCTCTCGCCGCGAAGGGGCTCGATCCCGTGGCGAACCCCGATGAGTATCAGAAGGCGTGGGGCCCCGCGTTCGAAGAGGTCAAAAAGGATGTCGCCACGGAGGCCGCCAAGGTCATCGCCGCGGGCGGGCTGTACGTTCTCGGCACCGAACGCCATGAGTCGCGCCGCATCGACAACCAGCTGCGCGGTCGTTCCGGTCGTCAAGGAGACCCGGGAGAGAGTCGCTTCTATTTGTCACTCACCGATGACCTGATGCGCCTGTTCAACTCGGGAATGGCCGAATCGTTCATGGGTCGCGGACTCGACGACACGGCCATCGAATCAAAGATTGTTTCGCGCGCCATTCGCTCGGCTCAGTCGCAGGTTGAGGCCCGCAACGCCGAAGTTCGCAAGAACGTTCTCAAATACGACGACGTCCTCAACCGTCAGCGTGAGGCCATTTACCACGACCGCGGCCGCATCCTTGAGGGCGACGACCTGCGCGACCGTGCTCTCGACTTCATCTCTGACGTGATCGATGAGGCGATTAACGTGCACTGTGGCCAAGGCAATGGAGACGACTGGGACTTCGACGCACTCTGGGCCGAACTGCGAATCATCTACCCCGTCTCGATCACCATCGACGAGGTCATTGCAGAGGCCGGCACCAAGGGTCGCGTGAATCGCGACTTCATGCGCCGTGAAATCCAGTCGGACGCGTCGCTGTCGTACGCACGCCGTGAGTCAACCCTGGGCGCGCCCGCCATGCGCGAGCTCGAGCGCCGCGTTGTGCTCTCGGTGATTGACCGCCGCTGGCGTGACCACCTCTACGAGATGGATTACCTGAAGGACGGCATTGGGCTGCGGGCCATGGCGCAGCGCGATCCTCTCGTGGAATACCAGCGTGAGGGATATGCCCTGTACTCGGCCATGATGGAGGGCATCAAGACCGAGTCTGTGGGATTCCTCTACAACCTCGAGGTTCAGGTTCAAGTGCCTGAGGGTGACCCCAGCCACCCGAGCATCGCAGCCAAGGGACTCGACGGCATGGCGGCACCCACGCAGTTGAGCTACACGGCGCCGAATGAAGACGGCCAGGCTGAGATACGCGATCAGCGCGGTGAGGTTGAGCGGGCCGCAACCGAGCGCGCTCGTCAGGCAGAAGCGGCCCAGCGGCCAATCACCCCGGAGCGCACCCAGCCCACGGGACAACCCGCGCAGACCGGCGGCGGCCGTGGAGCCTTCGGTCAGCGCGTCGAAGGCGAAGCACCGCCCATGAACCGCCGCGATCGTCGCAGCAAGGGCCGCTAGCGACCCACGGATTGTCGCGGCGCGTCGACCAGAACCTTTCGGCGCAACACGATCATCGGGAAGATGCCCACGAGCGCCGTGGCAATAATGATCACGAACTCCAGAGTCCAATCTGACGTGAGGCTGTGAATGAGGCCCACGGCCAACGGCCCGAAGGCGCCAATCAGGTACCCCACCCCCTGTGACATTCCGCTGAGGGCCACAGCTCCAGCCGGGCTCGACGTGCGGAGATTGATCAGGACGAGGGAAATCGTGAAGAAAATCACGCCGAAGCCGCTGAGCGCCACCCAGAGCCACGTGAGTGTGGCAGGAAGCAACCAGAGCCCGAGTGCGCCGACAATAATGACGGCCATGCCGAAGAGAATCAGCCACGACACCGATTTCGCGCGCACGATCAGAAGGGGCGCGATGATGCTGTTGGGCAGTGCCATCGCTGTGTAGAGCGCCAGCATGAGTCCTGATTCAGACTCCGACATGCCGGCGCGCTCCTGCAGCATGATGGGCAGCCAGGCCCACATGATGTAACAGTTAAACGAGGCTATGGCGAACGAAACCGTGATTGCCCACGCGGCCTTCGAACGCCACACACGACCGGTCACGCCCACGTTCGACACCTGTTGCAGGTGGGTGGCGTGGCCCCGTTCTGTGATGATTTGTCCTACCCACGGGAAGAGGGCGAGCACGGCGATGTAACCCCACAGGGCAATCGAGATGCGCCAATCTGCGCCGGATGCGATGGGTGCGGCCAGATAGGCCGGAACCACGCTGCCCAACACCGCCATGAAACCGTAGATCGTCGTCATGCCGCCGATGCGGTCGGGATAGAACTTTTTCACCAGGGGAGGAAGGAGCACGTTGGCCGCGCCAGTTCCCGCGAGGGAGACGAAGGTCCACGCCAAAAAGCTTCCCGTGTCGTGAGAGAGTGCGCGGGCGAGTTCACCCACCGCAATCACGCCAGAAGCCACAATGATCGACCATTCGAGGCCGAGGCGCCGCGCGAGCGCCGGTGTGACGGCACCAAAGATGGCAAAGGTGAAGGGAGCGAGCATTCCCAGGAGCCCAATACTCAAGGCATCGAAGGGGATGTCTTTCTCGATGGTGAGCAGGATGGGCGAAACCGCGGTGGCTGCGGAGCGGAGGCCGAAAGCAACCACAACGATTCCGGCAAAGACGAGAAACCGACCGCGCACGAGAGCACGTTTGGTTGGCGCAGAGCTGACGGCGTTCACGATTCTCAGTCAATCAAATAATTGGCGCCCCGACCTATGATGTGAGCGCCCAGATAATCTGCACGAACCGTTTGTTGATGTGGGTTCGGCGCACCAGTAGAGTCTCACCTAGATGTATTTGGGTCACCGTCGACACAACGAAAGAGGTTCTCATGGCGCGAATTGTGCTGGTTCACGGAGCATTTCACGAGAAGTCGTGTTGGGACGGCGCCAAGGCGAGTCTTGAGTCACGTGGGCATCGCGTTGAAACGCTTGACCT
>CAIOGW010000207.1 GCA_903857985.1 uncultured Microbacteriaceae bacterium | reverse complement strand
CCGAGAATCAGCATGCCCTTGCGCCCGAAGCGGTCACCCAGGGCGCCGAGGTACAGCACCGAAATCGACAGGCCGAGCGAGAATCCCACGGCAACCAGGTTGAGGCCCACCTGTGAGGCGTCGAGTTCTTTGCCGATTTGGGGCAGGCCCACGTTGGCCACCGACAGGTTCATGTTCGCCACGCCGGCCCCGAGAATGAGGGCGGTGAGGGCCGCGGCGGACTTGGCCTTACTCAGGCCGGATGCTCCCGATCCGTTGGACACGGTCGGCGATGAGGAGGTAGCCATAGTCTCCATCCTGCCCGAATTTCTTACACGTGCGCCCATTGCGCTACTCTGGACATACGTCGTCCAAGCAATTGGCGGCGAATTCGCGTGTCCAGCTTTACCGTGACAACCGGCCTAACGGTCACCCTCGGGTGCAGGTCGCTCACCGGACACCAGGGCAGTTCTCGCCGAGAACTGCGACTAACCGCAAGTAACGCACGTGCCTGGCCTTGGGTCACGCCTGCGTTGAGAACAGGAGAACGGCTCATGGCCGTCGTCACCATTCGCCAGCTGCTCGACAGCGGCGTTCACTTCGGACACCAGACACGTCGGTGGAACCCGAAGGTCAAGCGCTTCATTCTTGCCGAGCGCTCGGGCATTCACATCATCGACCTTCAGCAGTCGCTGACCTACATCGACCAGGCGTACGACTTCGTCAAGCAGACCGTTGCCCGCGGCGGATCGGTGCTCTTCGTGGGCACCAAGAAGCAGGCCCAGGAGTCCATTTCGGAGCAGGCCATGCGCGTTGGCCAGCCCTTCGTCAACCAGCGTTGGCTCGGTGGACTGCTCACCAACTTCAACACGATTAGCCAGCGCCTCGCGCGCATGAAAGAGCTCGAGCAGCTTGACTACGAGGACGCCTCGAAGTCGGGCTTCACCAAGAAAGAGCTGCTGATTAAGAAGCGCGAGCTCGACAAGCTTCACAAGAGCCTCGGTGGTATCCGCAACCTGCAGAAGACGCCGAGCGCGCTCTGGGTTGTCGACACCAAGAAGGAGCACCTCGCGATTGACGAGGCCAAGAAGCTGGGCATCCCGGTTATCGGCATCCTCGACTCCAACTGCGACCCCGACGAGCTGGCGTACCCCATTCCGGGCAATGACGACGCTATTCGGTCGGTCGGCCTCCTCACGCGCATCATCGCAGACGCCGTGGCCGAGGGACTTATCGAGCGTCATCAGAAGGCCGATTCGGGCCAAGCTGCTGAGCCCATGGCAGAGTGGGAGCGCGAGCTGCTCGATTCCGGTGGCACTGCTGCGCCAGCTGCTGAAGCTGCAACCGAGGCTGCTCCGGCCGCCGAGGCAGAGGCTGCTGCACCTGAGGCGCCCGCATCCGAAGCCCCTGAATCCGAAACCCCTGCAACCGAGGCCGCTGAGCCGGTCGCCGAGAAGGAATAACCGAGAATGGCAAACTTTTCACTCGAAGACGTCAAGACCCTGCGCGAACGCCTCGGCACGGGCATGGTCGACACCAAGAACGCCCTGGTTGAAGCTGATGGCGACATGGACAAGGCCGTAGAAATTCTGCGCCTCAAGGGAGCAAAGGGTAACGCTAAGCGCGCCGACCGCTCCACGAGCGAGGGCCTGGTTGCTGCCAAGGCTGAGGGCGGCAAGGCCACCATCATCGAGCTCGCGTGCGAGACCGACTTCGTGGCCAAGGGCGACAAGTTTATCGCCCTGTCGAACAAGGTGCTCGACGCGGTTGTCGCCGCGGGGGCCACGACGGCCGGGCAGGGACAGGCCGCTGCGGCCGGTTCGCAGACGGTGGCCGACCTCATCAATGACGAGGCCGCCATCATCGGCGAGAAAATCGAGCTTCGTCGCGTTGCGGTTGTGGAGGGCCAGAAGCTGGCGATCTACATGCACCAGACCAGCCAGGACCTGCCTCCCCAGGTGGGTGTTGTGGTGGGCTACGCTGGCGCCGACGATGAGACCGCTCGTTCGGTAGCCATGCATATCTCGTTCGCTGACCCCCAGTTCCTGGCCCGCGAAGACGTGCCCGCCGCCGAGGTTGAGAAGGAACGTCAGATCGTTACCGAGATCACGCGTCAAGAGGGCAAGCCCGAGGCGCAGATCGAGAAGATCGTCGAGGGCCGTTTGGCTGCTTTCTACAAGCAGGTTGCCCTGCTGGAACAGGATTACGCACGCGACGACAAGCAGAAGGTATCGAAGGTCCTCTCCGACGCCAGCCTCACCGTTTCGGGATTTGTTCGGTTCAAGGTAGGCGCTTAGTTTCACAATTTCACAGCGCCCGGTTCGCGACACTTCTCGCGCGCCGGGCGCTGTGGTTTAAGCCGTGCGCGGTAGCGTAAGAGGCACACACTCCCTGCACAACAAGGAATTCCCATGTCAGCACGTCGTCGCGTCCTCCTCAAACTCTCCGGCGAAGCCTTTGGTGGCGGATCCCTGGGCGTAAACCCCGATGTCGTTGCCTCGCTCGCGAAGGAAATTGCCGAAGCGGCAAAGCAGGTCGACGTGGCTGTGGTCGTGGGTGGTGGCAACTTCTTTCGTGGCGCCGAGCTCAGCCAGCGCGGCATGGATCGCGCTCGAGCCGACTACATGGGCATGCTGGGTACCGTCATGAACGCCCTCGCCCTGCAGGATTTCCTCGAACAGGCCGGGGCACAGCCGCGCGTGCAGTCGGCCATATCCATGGCGCAGGTGGCCGAGCCCTACATACCGCTGAGGGCCATCCGCCACCTTGAGAAGGGGCGCGTCGTGATCTTTGGTGCGGGAGCGGGATTGCCGTACTTCTCCACCGATACCGTCTCAGCCCAGCGTGCCCTCGAGATTCATGCCGACGAGGTCTTGGTGGCCAAGAACGGTGTTGACGGCGTCTACTCGGATGACCCCAATAAGAATCCCGGTGCCGCGCGGCTCGAGACCGTAACTTTCGACGAAGCGCTCAAAAAGGGTCTCAAGGTTGTCGATTCCACGGCGTTCTCGCTGTGCATGGACAACAGGATGCCCATGCGTATCTTTGGCATGGAGCCCACGGGAAACATCACCCAGGCAATTCTTGGGGCACAAATCGGCACCCTCGTCACCAACTAGACTGAGGCCTGAAGCCAACCAGACGAAGGAGTCTTTCGTGATTGCAGCAGTTCTCAGCGACGCCAAGGACCGCATGGCCAAGGCTGTCGAGGTTGCCAAGGAAGATTTCGCGACGATTCGAACCGGTCGGGCCAACCCTGCGCTTTTTCAAAAGATTCTGGTCGACTACTACGGCACCCCCACTCCGCTTGCGCAGCTTGCTTCGCTTCAGAATCCCGAGGCGCGAACAATTTTGATTACGCCCTACGACAAGGGTGCTCTCAAAGAAATTGAGCAGGCCCTGCGAGACACTCCTAATCTGGGGGCCACCCCGTCCAATGACGGCACCATCATTCGCGTTGCTCTGCCCGAGCTCACCGAAGATCGCCGCAAGGAGTACGTGAAGATTGTCAAGGGCAAGGCCGAAGACGCGCGCGTCGCGGTGCGCAATATTCGCCGCAAGGCCAAGGACGACATCGATGCGTTGAAGGGCGAGGTGGGTGACGACGACATTTCTCGCGGTGAAAAGGAACTCGAGGCCGCCACAAAAGCGCACATTGATCAGATTGACGAGTCTCTGAAGCGCAAAGAAGCCGAGCTGCTCGAGGTCTAGGGTGTCGAACAACATCACCCCCGAGGAGCGCGAGCGCCGCACGCCTACGGAAGAAATTCAGGCGCAAATTCGCAGCGCCCGGGCCGACATTGAACGACAGCTCGAGAACACCAAGGCGCAGTTTGAGAATACCCGCGTGCAATTTGAAGCGGCCAACGAGAAGATTCAGAAGCGTACGGGGCGCAACCTGCTCGGTGCCATAGCGGCCGGCATTATTTTCGGCGCCTTCGTGCTCGTCAGCCTGGTCATCTTCAAGTGGCTGTTCGTCATCTTCGCCGTGGTCGTTTTGGGTATTTGTACTCTCGAGCTGGCGAACGCCATGAGGGTTCGGGGTTGGTACGTTCCGCGAATTCTGAGCGTTGCGGTCACCGTGGTGGCGATGCCGGTTGCCTTCTTCGGCGGGCTCGTCATTGCGGGAATTGTGATTGCGCTCGGCACCGTCATCATCCTGATCACCCAGATTGTCACATCGGATCGGGCTGCTTATGTTGACAAGGCGCCTCTGCGCCAGCGCATGTTTGCCGCCATTTTTGTTCAGGCTTACGTTTCGGTGCTCGGCGCGGTGTGCGTCAACATCGTCGCGAACGATGATGGTCAGTGGTGGGTGCTCGGCTTCCTGATCGTGGTCGTCTCCATTGACACCGGCGCCTACGCCACCGGGTTGCTCTTCGGCAAACACCTCATGGCACCCAGCATTAGCCCCAAAAAGACCTGGGAGGGATTTGCCGGTGCGGGTGTTATCTCGCTCATCTCGGGAGGTCTGGTTGTGACGCTCATGCTGGGCCTGCCCCTGTGGTTTACGCCCATTTTCTCAATACCCATCTTGTTTTCAGCGGTCTGGGGCGACCTGGGGGAGTCTCAGCTGAAGCGCGTTATCGGCGTCAAAGACATGAGCAACTGGTTGGCCGGGCACGGCGGATTTCTCGATCGCCTCGATTCCATCCTGCCCACGGCGCTCGTTGTCTACATCATCTACTTCGTCGTTCACCGGTTCGCGTAGCGCCGGCGCGAAGCATGATGCACGAACCACAAACCACGCACACGGTCATTCTTTGAGAGAATAGGTTTGTGAACCTAACTTTCAACCGCGCCATCGGAAATCGTCCCGCCTACGACCCCGTTCAGGTTGAGGAATTCGTTGAGGACGCTCGACGCGCGTACGATGCACCAGCGGGAATGCCTGCAACCCTCACGGCAATGCAGATTCGCCAGGTCTCTTTCGCGCTCAAGCGCGGCGGCTACGACGCGGCCGAGGTCGATGCGGCTCTGGAGCGCCTGGAGACGGAGTTTGCCACAGCGGAACGCGAGGCTGCAATCGAGCGCGAGGGCTGGGAAGGCTGGTCGCGACGAGGTGTTGCCGTGGCCGAAGACCTCCGAGACCGCCTCCTGCGTGGGCCAAAAAACCGTTTCCGCAAGGCTAAGGGATCTGGTTACAAGCGTTCCGAGGTTGATGCCTTTAGTGAGCGCGTGATCGACTACTTGGTAACCGGAGTCGGGCTCACCCTCCCCGAAGTGCGCCGCGTCAGCTTCTCCTCTGCCCGTGGCGGATACGACGAAGCGCAGGTTGACTATGCGCTCGACGTACTGATTGACATCATGCTGGCCAAGGGCCACTAGAGGTTTCTCAAAATAATGGTATATCGGGGTAAACTAATTCCCCGATGGGTAAACACGTTGCAATGGACACCGGTTCGCGGCTCAATGCGCGCGCCGTTCGTCGACGATTCCGCGCCCAGCGGGCGATGCAACGCCAAGGTGTGACCAACACCGCGCCGCCCCTCCTGCTCGGAACAATGGTTCTCACCTGTGCGCTGATCATGGTGACTGTCGTCGACCCGTACTCGGGCGCCGTGGCATCGCCGTCGTTTCGATTCACCGACGATTCGTGGACCGGACCCGTGCAATCGCTGCGCGCCGGATCCGCGGCCGTAGCATCGCCGCGCGACGACGTAGATACGGTTGCTGGCGTTCCCGGTCTCATGGGCGTTCCCGCGGCTGGCATTCCCGATCCCGCGTCGGCGCAGGCCATCGGATATCGCATGGTGGCAGACCGCGGATGGGGCGTGCAGGAATTCGACTGCTTGGTCTTACTCTGGAACCGCGAGTCGCGCTGGAATGTCTTCGCCCTCAACCCCAGTAGTGGCGCCTACGGCATTCCCCAGTCGCTCCCGGCCGAGAAGATGGCCACCGCGGGAGCCGACTGGCAAACCAACCCCGCGACACAGATCACGTGGGGGCTCAACTACATCCAGGCTCGCTATGACACTCCCTGTGCTGCGTGGGCACACTCTGAAGAGACCAACTGGTACTAGCTCGCCACATCCGGCCGCGTGCGGGCTTTAGGCTTGACGCTATGGCCCGTCGCAATCGTCCCTCGCGTCCCGAGGATGAGTACGAAGAAATTGACGCCGGAAGAATTCTGGGCGGATTTCGGCGCACCGAGGACAAACGAGGCCAATCGTGGACCGTGCAACCCATCAGCGAAGCGCGCGCGGTTAAGGAATACACCTGCCCCGGTTGTCACACCGTGATCGCCGAGGGTGTCGCCCATCTCGCTGTGTGGCGCAACGACGGCATCATGGGCGAAAGCGTCGACGTTGAGGCACGCCGCCACTGGCACACGCACTGTTGGAGAATCGGGTGACCGAGGAGATTCGCGGGTCCACCGTTTTGCCTGCTCGCCGCGAAGACATCACACTGCACACCTCGGATGGCTTGACGCTCGTGGGAGAGCTGGCAGTGCCCGCAGAGCGACCTCCGGTGGCAACCATGGTGTGTCTCCACCCGCTGCCGACGGCCGGGGGATTCATGGATTCACATATCCTGCGCAAGGCGGCCTGGCGCTTGCCTGAGCTGGCAGACATCGCCGTGCTCAGGTTTAACACCCGGGGAACCCGCTCGCCGCGCGGTCAGAGTGAGGGGCAGTTTGACGGCGGAGTAGCCGAGCGCGCCGACGTGGCCGCGGCCATGGATTTTGTGACGGCTCGCAACCTGCCGCACCCGTGGTTGGTGGGCTGGTCGTTCGGCACCGAACTCGCTCTCAAATATGGCCGCGAACATCCGATTGACGGCGCGATCCTGCTCGCCCCCCCGTTACACCGGGCCACCGGGGAAGAAGTTGCGGCCTGGGCCGGAGATGCCCGACGGTTGGTGGCCGTGATTCCCGAGCTCGACGACTTTCTGCGCCCGGCCGAGGCGCGCGAGCGATTCGCCTCGGTGCCCACCCTCGAATTCGTGGCCGTTGAACAGGGCAAGCACCTCTGGGTGGGCGAGAACCAGACGCGTCGTGTGCTCACGGAGATTGTGGAGCGACTCAACCCTTCGGCGCTGCCGCTTCCCGAAACGTGGAACGGCGCCTAGTGCCCGCGAGTGGCAACAGCCCAGATTCTCTTATAGCTCCTGTTGCCGGGGAACCACGACTTCCTTGACGATGATGATGATGGAGGCCGCCACGGGAATAGCTACCAGCGCCCCCAAAATGCCCAAGAGCGAACCACCGGCAATGGCGGCAATCACCACGATTGAGCCGGGGACGCTCACGGCCTTGTTCATGATGCGCGGGCTAATCACGTAGGCCTCTACCTGCATGTAGATCAGGTAGTAAATGATGGCAATCAGCGCAACCGTGCCATCGGCGAGGAGGAACTGAGAGAGCACGATGACGGCCGAACCGGAGATGGTTCCGACGAGCGGCACGAGCGAGAAGACGAAGGCGATAAAGGCGAACACAATCGGGGCTCGTCCGCCGATGATGGTGAGCAACAGAAACGTGAGCACACCGTTGACGAGGCCGAGCGTGATTTGGCCAATAACGTAGCGCCCCACACCGTCGGTAATTTGTCCGCTCAGCGAAATGAACCGGTCACGCTTCGTCGCGGGCACCAGCTTGTACGTGAATGCCTTGATGGAATGAAGGGCTGCGGTGAAGTAGAGGGTCAGAATGATCACAATCAGGGCACCAAAGAGGCCGTTGATGAGGCTGACGCCAACAGCCAAGGCACCGCCGGCAAGGCCAGAGATGTTGGCGGGATCCTTCAGCCAGGCGGCCGCCTCAGTGAGGACGGCGTTCACGTCAATCCATCCCCCCAGTTGGGCGGTGAGCGCGTCAACCCACTCCTTGTCGGACAGGTTGGTGATGATGTTGGGCAGTGTCTTGATGAACATCCCCACCTGTTCTGAGATCAAGGGGATGACGGTAAGAATCAGCGTCGCCACCGCGGCCAGCACGATCACAACGACGATAAGGATGGCCGACCAGCGGGGAAGCTTGCGTTTTTCGAGCCACGACACCAATGGGTCGAGGCCCAGGGAAAGAAACAGGGCTGCTCCGACGTATGTCAGTACCGTTGCCAGCGAGGTGATGGACGTGATGAGCAGAAGGCCCAGGCCAACGCCGAGCGCGCCGACGAGGCCAACACGAAATGGATTCTGAATGCGCATGGCGGCCTCCCGGGCTACTCTGATGCGCTCAGCCTAGGTCGGTGAGTTGGCAGCACCCGTCTTTTGCTCGCGCGTGGCGATATTTTCTGCCTCCGCGTTCATCTTGACCACAAAACTGTTGATCGCCTCTCGCTGCGCAATGAGCTGGCCGGCGCGTTCTTCGGCGTCGGCGAGGATACTCGCTCCGCGGGTTTCGGCGCCGTCTACGAGACGCACGGCCTCATCGCGCGCGTTCGCCACCAACGACTCGACCTGGGCGCTCGCGTCGGCAACGACGTCAATCGCCTCTCGCTCCGCGCGCGCCGTGATGGCCAGCGCGGTGAGTTCAGCTTCTCGAATGTCGGCCCGGAGCGTACGCAACTGAACGTCTGCCTCGTCCAGGTACTTCTGTGTGAGCAGTACGGCTTCGTTGTGCCTCAGGGTGTAGGCCTTTTCGGCTTCTTCGCGGCCCACTGCCGTCTCTGCTTCCAGCTTGAGGAGACCAGCCAATTCGCGCCCCAGCTGTGCGACGCGCCCCGCAGTGATGTCGGTGGCGAATCGCAACTTGAACTCTGCCACGCCCCGCGCGGCTTCGGCAATCATCAGCTCGGATTCATTTCGCGCGCTGGCCTTGAGGCGTGCCGCCTCTGTTGCCGTTGCCCCGCGAATCTCGCCACTGATGCGTTCGGCCTCCTCGACGAGACGATGCGCCCGACGGCGGGCATCGTCAATGATGCGCTCGGCAGAGCTCTTGGCCCCCGAGATCAGAACATGTGCTTCGGAGAGAGCCACGGATCGCTCATTGGCCACACGGGCATTGAGGTCGGTCTCGGCGCGCTCGCGGTCTCGGGCCGAGACGTGTTGCATACGCTCGGCCTCGGCGGTGGCGCGGTTCACAATCTCAGCCGCCTCTTTTTCCGCTTCGCGCAAAAGCTTGTGAAGGCGCGTGGTCAGCGTCGCCGCGGTGGGCTTGCTCATGTGCTCGGCATCGTGACGGAGCTCGGCGACCGTATTTTCAAGGTCGCGCATACGCTCGGCTTGCTCGTCAAAGAGCGTCTTGGACGTCATGAGTTCACGACGCAGTTTGGCAATCACCCGGTCAACGGTGTCTCGGTCGTACCCACGTACGGAGCGGGGAAACTCTTCGGTGTCGTTCGCCACGTTTCTCCTTTGTTCGCGGCAACCCGTGCCGGACTGTCATCTTATCGAGCCAACCTGAACGCGCAGAGCCTCCTCACAGCCGAGTGTCCGGTATCTTTGAGGTAATTCTGCTTCGGTAAACACGTTGATGACATCCGGATGCGCACTGGCAACATCCGCGGAAAGTGACGAGAAACAATATGGGTCGATTTATCGCCGCCATCGTGGTGTTTGCGGTCGCCCTCGTCTTTTTGGGAACGGGAATAGCGTTCAAGGTTTTTGCCGGCCCGCGGAGTGTCTCTGAATCGGTGACCCTTTCGGCATCTGCCTCGTACGCGGTGGTCGACGCCTCTGTCGTGACAGCGCGACCGGGAGTTCAGAGTGTGGTCCTCTCCGGCGGAACGACCAATGTGGTCGGTTACGGTCGCACCATTGACGTGCTGAGTTGGATTGGTGAGTCCCCTTACCTCAACGTAACGCGATCATCCACAGGGAAAATTTCGTCGAAGCTAATCACGCCCGAGGTTACCGAGGGAGCCACAGCCCCGACCATCGTGAGCCCGGCCGGTTCCGACATGTGGTTGGAACAGAATTCCGGCGATGCGTCGGCCACACTGTCGATGAACCTCCCGGCGGAAATGTCGGTCATCCTGTCTTCTGACGGCGTCGAACCCGTTTCGCCCCGCGTCGTTTTTACCTGGCCACTATCTCTTCCCTCGTTTCTGTGGATGCAGGACGACCAGTTGTTGTTCCTTGGTGGTGGCGTGACGCTGGTGGGTATCGCACTCTATATGTGGGCCTTGGCTCACTATCGCGCAAAGCAGGGGCCGCGTCGAAAGACCCCCAAACCTCCCAGGCCGAAAAAAATTTCGCACTCGCCTCACCGCGGTATCAGAGCAGAACGCACGCGCGGGCGCCGGGCCGGCCCTCGACGCAGCGCCCTGATTGCTGTGCCGCTCACCGTGGCGCTCAGCCTCAGTCTGGCGTCGTGCGCGTCACCATTCCAAAACGGAAGTGGTGTTGCAACGCCGACCCCCACGTCAACGAGCTCATCTCAAGAGGGCATCGACCTCCCACCGGTTGCTGTCACGGAGGAGCAGATGCGCGTCATCATGGGCCACCTCTCCGAGGTGTCCGCCACGGCTGACGAAACTCTTGACGCCAACCTGGCCAGCACTCGATTTGCCGGCGCAGCGCTCGAGGCCCGTCGTGCCAACTATTCGATGCGGAAAGCTGACCCCGCCCTAGCGGCGATATCAGCAATCCCCAACAGCCCTCCATCGCTCTTCCTGCCCGAATCCTCAAACACGTGGCCTCGAAGCGTGTTTGCGATTTTCCAGCCTGTTGCAAAAACGGTAAAGGGCGGAGAAGACGACACGGCGCCCACGATTGCGCTGATCCTTCAGCAGATTTCGCCACGGGATAACTACAAGGTCATCTATCAAACAAACCTGCAGGCGAATGAGACGGTGCCCGAGGTGGCCGCGGCGAACGTGGGAACCGTCGAGGTTCCGGCTGATTCCAAGCTCTTGCTCCTTCCGCCTGATCGCATCGCAGCCGCGTACGCCGACATTCTCACCCGCGGCGAACAGAGCGAGTACTACGACGACTTTGAATCCAGCGGTGACTCGCTGCGGGCCGCCCTGCAGGCCGAGCGCGCCCAGCAAAACGCCGAAAATGTGGCGATTTCGTACACTGATCGTGCCGGCACCGGACCTGTCGTTGCCATGGCCACGGTGTCGGCCGGTGCCCTCGTGTCGGTGAGCGTTGATGAGATTGCGCGATTCGAACCTCAGGGCGGGCGCAGTTTGAAACTCACCGGCGCACTGAAAGCACTGGGTGGCACCGAACTGGCGCCCAGGCCGGTCAGCGCCACCTACCAGTTTGAACTGTTGTTCTTCGTTCCGGCGATCGGTTCGGCCGAGAAGATCTCCCTCATCGGATTCTCCGAAAACCTCACCAAGGTGGTCATGGAATGACCGCAGACAACGGCGCTTTTGGGCAGGGAGAATCGGTCGGGTCTCCGGATGTGGTCACACCCCCTACCTCCGCTGCCGTGCCGCCGTCAGCGAACTCACTCATTGTTGACGCCACCGACACCACTTTTTCGGACTACATCGAGCTGTCGAAGACCGTTCCCGTCATTGTCGACCTGTGGGCAACCTGGTGCGAGCCCTGCAAGCAACTGTCGCCGATTCTCGAACGCGTAGTCGCTGAGTACGCCGGCCGTATGGTCTTGGTCAAGGTCGACGTGGATGCCAACCCACAGTTGGCTCAGGCTTTCCAAGCGCAGTCGATCCCCACGATTGTTGCGCTGATAGGTGGCAAGACGGCACCGCTCTTTCAGGGTGCACTGCCGGAAGCCCAGGTGCGCGAGGTTCTCGCTCAGGTTCTCGACGTCGCCGCCGAGAACGGTGTGACCGGAACCGTCGGTGCGTCCACGGAATCCACCGAGCCGGCCGAGACGCCCCTGTCGCCTGAGCACCAGGAAGCCTTCGACGCCATTGAGCGCGGCGACTTCACGGTCGCAACCGCCGCCTACGAGAAGGCCCTAGCGAACGACCCCAAAGACGCCCTCGCCGAAGCCGGACTCGCGCAGGTGGCTCTGCTCGCGCGGTTAGCGGGAACCGATGCGGGCGTCATGCGCGCTGCCGCTGGGGCGAATGCCACCGACACTGCCGCCGCACTCGCCGTGGCCGACTTGGATGTTGTTGGCGGTCACGTCGATGATGCCTTCGACAGACTTCTCACGCTGTTTCCGAAGGTTGACGACGGCGCCAAGAATGAGATTCGTCTGCGCTTGCTGGAACTTTTTGCGGTCGTCGGCGTCGCAGATCCGCGCGTGGTGAGTGCGCGCCTGCGGTTGACCAACCTGCTCTTCTAGGCTGATGCTTTTCGCCATCGTGCTCTGAACGGGAGACCCACAGTGTCTACATACCTTGATCACGCGGCGTCTACGCCCGTGCGCACATCTGCGCGAGAAGCCTTCGTGGCGGCCCTCGACGCTGTGGGCAATCCGTCGTCGGTGCACCGGCACGGTCAGGCGGCCCGTGCGATTGTTGAAGATGCCCGAGAGCGCGTGTCCCGCCACTTTGACGCCGACCCCATCGAGGTCGTCTTTACGTCCGGCGGAACAGAGTCGGTAAACCTCGGGATCGCCGGCGTGTATCGGGCGCGACGTAGAGCCGATGAGGCGCGTCGCCGCATTCTCATTCCCGAGGCCGAGCACCACGCGAGCTTCGACACGGTCACCGCGCTCGAACGCGAGGGCGCAGACATCATCTGGATTCCTGTCGACGCCGAGGGCATGATCGACGCAGATGCCTGGCAGCTTGCTCTGGCCGATGATCCCGAAACAATCGCCTGCGCCACCGCCCTGGCAGCCAACAATGAGGTCGGCACGGTTCAGCCGTGGCGTGAGCTTGCCGTGATGGCGCGCGATGCCGGTGTGCCGTTTCACCTCGATGCGATTGCCGCGCTCGGTCACCTGCCGCTGTCGCTGCGCCCGGCGTCGGCCGTCAGCCTCTCCGGGCACAAGATCGGCGCGGTTCCTGGGGTGGGTGTTCTGCTGGTCGACCGCAGCCTGTCGCCCGAGGCCATCATTCACGGGGGAGGGCAACAGCGCGCAATTCGTTCCGGCACGCTCGACGCCCCCGCGGCGGCCAGTTTCGCGACGGCTCTCGACGAGGCCGAGGTCGAGCGCGAGTTCGAGGTCGCGCGGCTTCGCGCGTTGACCGACGACGCGTGGACGCGCATCCTCGCTGCTGTTCCCGCCGCCGTTCCCCGCGGCTCTCGGAGCGACCGCTTGGAGCACAACATCAACGTCACGTTCCCGGGATGCCAGAGCGACAGCCTGCTTTTCCTGCTCGATGAGCAGGGTGTCTCAGTTTCCACGGGCTCGGCCTGTCAGGCGGGCGTGGCGCAGCCCTCGCACGTGCTGATGGCCATGGGCCTCAGCGAGGCCGACGCATCGAGCGCGCTGCGCATCACGCTCGGCCACACGACCACTCCGGCCGATCTCGACGCACTGGTCGCGGCCCTGCCGCGGGCTTACGAACTAGCGCTCGGCGCGGGCCGCACGGCTTAAACTAAGTACCATGCGCGTATTAGCAGCGATGAGTGGCGGGGTCGATTCCGCCGTTGCTGCCGCGCGCGCCGTCGATGCCGGTCACGACGTGGTGGGCGTGCATCTCGCGCTCAGTCGCATGCCCGGCACGCTTCGTACCGGCGCACGGGGCTGTTGCACGATCGAAGACTCTATGGATGCGCAGCGCGCCGCCACCAAACTCGGCATTCCCTATTACGTGTGGGACTTCAGTGAGCGCTTTCGCGCGGATGTGGTCGAAGACTTTGTGGCCGAGTACCAGGCGGGCCGCACGCCCAACCCGTGCATGCGTTGCAACGAGCGCATCAAGTTCGATGCCCTGATGGAGAAGGCTCTGGCACTAGGTTTCGATGCGGTGTGTACCGGCCACTACGCCATCGTGGCCACTAATGATGCCGGCCAGCGCGAACTGCACCGCGCGAGTGCCTGGGCCAAGGATCAGTCGTACGTGTTGGGCGTGCTCACCTCAGACCAACTGGCACACGTCATTTTCCCGCTGGGCAACACCCCGTCCAAGTCGGACGTGCGGGCCGAAGCCGAACGCCGCGGGCTCTCGGTGGCCCAAAAGCCTGACAGCCACGACATCTGCTTTATTCCGGATGGTGACACCCGCGGTTGGCTCGAAGCCCGCATGGGTGCCAGTGACGGGCCGATTGTTGACACCGACGGTAACGAGCTGGGAACGCACGACGGTGCGGCCGGATTCACGGTGGGCCAACGCAAGGGGCTCGACATCAAGCGCCCGGCTGCCGATGGCCGCCCGCGTTTCGTCTTAGAGGTGCGTCCCGCCACCAACACGGTCGTTGTGGGACCCAAGGATGCGCTCGACCTCGCCGAAATTGCGGGCAACGTTTTCTCCTGGTGCGGAGATGAGCCCGCAGGTTTGTCAGGCGACCTCGCCGTGCACGTGCAGATTCGCGCGCACGCGGACCCGGTGCCAGCCCTCGCAACGCTTGCCGTCGCCCCCGACGGCTCGTCGGAGGTTGTGGTACGGCCCGACTCACCGCTCAACTCGGTCTCGCCCGGACAGACCGCCGTGCTGTACGACGGCACCCGCGTGCTGGGGCAGTTCACCATTGCGCGCACCGTTGCCGTGCGTTTGGCTAACCCCGCGCTGGTTGAGTAGTCGCGAAGAACCTCATGACCCCTCATTGCTGGTTGAGTAGTCGCGCAGCGACGTATCGAAACTATTCTTGCTGGTTGAGTAGT
>CAIOGW010000206.1 GCA_903857985.1 uncultured Microbacteriaceae bacterium | reverse complement strand
TGGACGTTATCCACCGTTCTGCTCTGCGGAGCCCGGACGTTCCTCGGCACCCTAAGGCGACGCGACCGTCTGGTCGACCCATTCACTTGTGAGTGCCAAGTTTAGGCGCGAAACGATGCTTGGGCATCCATCGCACGATTTGCCACCGCATCCGCACGAGCGTTTTCTGCTCGCGGTATCCACTCGAAGGTCACGGGACGAGGCCCAATGAGCGCCCGTGCTTCACTGGCCAGCACGGCCATGTCGGGATGCTTAATCTTCCAGTTGCCACTCATCTGTTCGACGACAAGCTTTGAATCCATGCGCACGTGAACGTGAGCTTCGGTGTTGATTTCAAAAGCAACCTGCAGGCCGGCAATCATGCCCCGGTACTCCGCAACATTGTTGGTGGCGACTCCCACAAAGACGCCGACTTCAACGAGGACTTCACCCGAGTCGATGTCGATGACGACGGCGCCACCGGCCGCTGTTCCGGGGTTGCCACGCGAACCTCCGTCGGCCTCCACGATCAATTTCATGCGCCGGCCTCTCCGTCTCTCGGTCGAACCAGAATGCAGTTCGAATCGGGGCATAACAACACATCGTCGGATTCGGCGTGCCGGATCGTGTCAGCGTCTCTTTCGCTCAGCAGCATTCCCGTGGCCATCGAGACACCATTGACATACAACCCTGCTCCAATGCCGTAGCGTTCGCGCTGCTTCTCATAAAGGTCAAGCAACTCAGCTGGAAGCCCGCCCGCGATGTCATCGCGTAGTCGACGAAGGTTGGCTATCTCGGTATCAAGATTGTCTTCACCGCGTCGCAGGCTTTTTTCAGCTTCAGTCCGCTGAGCATTCACCCGCGCGAGTTCTCCGGTGACCGCCGCGAGGTTTACCTGCGCTTGCTCAGCGGACTCCATGGCCTGAAGTTCTGAGTCTTCCAACTCCGACGTTCGACGCCTCAGGGTTTCGACCTCGTGCTCGAGGCTTAAGATTTCCTTAGGGTTCGACGACTGATCCATGAGGGCGGTGTCCCGCGCCAACCGCTCGGCAGCAACACGCACGTCGTCCTCCAGTCGGGCTATCTCAGTCTGCAAACCTTCGGTGATTCCTGTCGTCTCCACGAGCCGGGCGGCCAGAGTCGAAAGCTCCTGCGACAGATCAGCCAGCTGCACCGTTTGTGGCATGTGGGCGCGTTCGTGAACGCGCTGAGCGATACCCGTGTCGCAGTCCTGCAGTGAGATCAGGGCCAGTTGGTCGTGCGGTGATGCCTTCACGCGTCTTTTTCTGCTTTCTCATGGTGGCGCCACGTGCTACTGCACGATGACAAAATCCCAGGGGTCGGTTCGGATATCGCTCACGCTCACGTCGACTCCCGGGAGGAGAGACCGGATTTCTTCGGCCGCCTGCTCGAGCCACAACCACTCAGCGGCCCAGTGTGACACGTCGATGAGTGCTGGTCCGCCGCTCAACGCGCTCTGTTCGCGAGATTCTTGGGCGGAATGATGACGCAGGTCGCTGGTGACGTACACATCGGCCGATGTCACCAGAGGGTGCGCGAGCAACGAGTCTCCGGCGCCCGCGCACAGGGCTATGCGTCGAACCTGCTGTCCGTAATCGCCCGCAACGCGAACGCCCTGCGCTGTCGCGGGGAGTACGTCGGCAACCCGGCGAGCGAAGTCACCCAGTGTCATGCTTTCAGGCAAGTCACCAACGCGACCGAGTCCGGTGTTGGGGTGTACCGATGGGGAAAGAGGAGCCGCATCGGTCACGCCGAGGAGGTCGGCCATCACCGCAGACGTTCCCGTTGTCACGACGTCGGCGTTGGTGTGTGCCGCCAGAAGTGCCGTATTGCCACGAATCAGGCGGGCAACGAGTGCCCCTTTATATCGTTCTTCGGCCACGGAGGTGACTCCACGCATCAGGAGCGGATGATGGGTCACGAGGAGGTCGGCTCCCGCGTCAACCGCCTGCCTTACCGTCGCATCAACGGCGTCAACCGCCAGCAGTATTGACCGAACCGGCTGATCGGGGTTTCCCGTCACGAGCCCGGGGGCATCCCAGTCTTCGGCACCGGAGACCGGCCACAGTTTGCCTAGCGCAACCACCACGTTCGCCAGGGTGTTCGAGACGGGAGGCGGAGTACTTGCCTTGGTGCCTGCGGAATGCGCGACCATGCTTTAGGTCCGGAGGGTTGTACCGTAAAGGACTTCGTCAAACGTCGGCCGGCGGCGTCCGTTCGAGCCGAGAACAGCGTCAGGCAGGGCGTTCTGCGCGGCGGGTGAGGTGAAGGCGCCCGTGGGCGGACCGCTGGGCTGGGGTTCGTTCGCGCTGGGGCTCACAAAACTTTCGGCACCCAGACTCGGGTCCGACACAACCGCAGTCGTCTCAAACGGATCCCCGTTCTCACTCGAGGTCGCGTAGGCCCGAGCGTCTTCAGTTGTGGGTGCCACGAACGATGACCGAGATACCTCAGGCGCCAGCGGGTAGTCTGCGCCCCCGAGCTCCACGTCGAGCGTCGAATCGTCGTCTGGAGTTGGCTCATCAGTCAGCTCCGCATCCTGGGCAGGCGAGGCCTCAACCTGCTCTACGGGTTCGGCAGAGACCGATGATGGCACACGGCCGGCGAGCCCAATATCACCGAGGAGGGATGCATAGAGATCATCGGTGTTGTTGTTTCCGCTACCGGGAGTCGGGGGGTAAATGTCACTCACATTGACTCCGTCTCTGTGCTTTTCTCGCTGTGTCGAAATTTACATCCGCGAGGTGAACTGCTGTGGTCGAGTGGGCCCTACCGGGCTCGAACCGATGACATCCACGGTGTAAACGTGGCGCTCTACCAACTGAGCTAAAGGCCCTTCGCAGACAAGTCTAACCGACTTGCCTGCCGTTCAGACTTACAGCGAAGCGAGTGCGTCGCGGTAGGCCGAAAGGTCGCGGGCCTGTCCTGGCTCGGTCACAAACGTGGAGGCAACGCGACCATCCTTACCAATCAGGAACGTCGCACGATTGGCAATTCCGGCCTCGTCGAGGAACACACCGTAAGAGCGGGCAACAGCGCCGTGCGGCCAGAAGTCGGCCAGCAGGGGGAACTCATAACCCTCGCTTTCGGCAAAAGCGCGCTGAGCGAAGTGCGAATCCACGGAGACACCGATGAGTTGAACGTTGTCGTCGATGAAGTCCGTGATGTTGTCACGTAGTTCGCACAGTTCGCCGGTACAGATACCGCTGAACGCTAGGGGAAAGAAGACAAGTGCCACGGCACCCTTCTCCAAATAATCGCTGAGCGTTACCGTCTCGCCGAACTGGTTCTTCAGGCTGAAGTCGGGCGCAATGTCGCCGGCACTGATTGTCATGGATCCTCCACTGGTGATGACTCCCATCGGAAGTCGGATGGGTGCACAACAGTCTAGGGCGGACGATAGAGTGGAGATTCCTCCTTATGTGCCACCAGCACTGAGGAACCTCCCTGCTGAAACAAGGACCCGGTACGACCTGCCGACCTGATGTGGAAGGACACGGCATGCCCGTAAACGACCAGGACCCCTACTCCGTCACCAACTTTGACGCTGACCCGCAAGAGACGTCCGAGTGGATAGAGTCCCTCGATGCCGTCGTTGGCGCACGCGGTCACGATCGTGGCCGCGACATCATGCTGAGCCTCCTGCGGCGCTCGAAGGAGTTGCACCTCGGCGTTCCGATGGTGCCCACCACCGACTACCTCAACACCATCGCGGTCGAAGACGAGCCCGTCTTCCCCGGCGATGAAGCCATTGAGCGCGAATACCGAGCGTGGATCCGCTGGAACGCGGCCATGCTAGTGCACCGCGCTCAGCGCCCCGGTGTGGGCGTTGGTGGGCACATCTCGACCTACGCTTCTTCTGCCTCACTCTACGAAGTGGGCTTCAACCATTTCTTCCGTGGCCAAGACCACCCCGGCGGTGGCGACCAAATCTATATTCAGGGCCACGCCTCACCCGGCCCCTACGCTCGCGCGTTCATCGAGGGGCGTCTCAGTGCCGATCAGCTCGACGGCTTCCGCCAGGAGAAGTCCCACGCCGGAGGCGGCCTGTCGTCATACCCGCACCCGCGCCTCATGCCCGACTTCTGGCAGTTCCCCACCGTTTCGATGGGCCTCGGCCCCATCAACGCCATCTACCAGGCGCAGCTCAACCGCTACCTCACCAACCGCGGTATCAAGAACGCGTCGGATCAAAACGTCTGGGCCTTTTTGGGCGATGGCGAAATGGACGAGGTCGAGAGCCGCGGTCAGTTGCAGGTAGCGGCCAACGAGGGTCTCGACAACCTGAAGTTCGTCATCAATTGCAACCTCCAGCGTCTTGACGGCCCCGTTCGCGGTAACGGCAAGATTATTCAAGAGCTCGAGAGTTTTTTCCGCGGTGCCGGCTGGAACGTCATCAAGGTGATTTGGGGTCGAGAATGGGATGACCTGCTCGCCCGCGACGCTGACGGCGCCCTGCGCACGCTAATGAACGTCACCCCCGACGGTGACTTTCAGACCTACAAGACCGAGAACGGCGCTTTCGTTCGCGAGAATTTCTTTGCCCGCGACCCGCGCGCCCTGCAGCTCGTGGAGAACTACTCTGACGAAAAGATTTGGAACCTCAAGCGCGGTGGTCACGACTATCGCAAGGTGTATGCCGCGTTCAAGGCCGCCACCGAGCACAAGGGTCAGCCGACGGTCATTTTGGCTCACACCATCAAGGGCTACGGACTCGGTCGCACGTTCGAGGGCCGCAACGCAACGCACCAGATGAAGAAGATCAACCTTGAGGATCTCAAGTCCCTGCGCGACACCCTGAACATTCCCATTTCGGATGCGGCGCTCGAGGAAAATCCCTACCTTCCGCCCTACTACCGTCCCGAGGCCAGCGATCCGCGCCTCCAGTACATGCACGAGCGGCGACGCGAACTCGGTGGCTACATTCCCGAGCGCCGATCACTGTTCCCGGCGCCCGCCCTGCCGGATCACGATGCTTACCAGAGTGCGCGCAAGGGTTCCGGCACACAGGAAATTGCCACGACCATGGCGTTCGTGCGCCTCCTCAAAGACCTCATCCGCGACAAGGAGTTTGGCCATCGGTTCGTGCCGATCATTCCGGACGAGGCCCGCACCTTTGGAATGGACACCTTCTTTCCGAACGCAAAGATTTACAACCCCAACGGCCAGCACTACCTCTCTGTTGACCGCGATCTCCTCCTGGCCTACAAAGAGGACGCCACCGGAACAATTCTTCACGTGGGCATCAATGAGGCCGGAGCTCTCGCCGCGTTTACCGCTGTGGGAACGTCGTACTCTGTTCAGGGCGAAGTTCTGATCCCGGTTTACGTCTTTTATTCCATGTTTGGTTTCCAGCGAACCGGAGATGCCCTGTGGGCTGCCGGCGACTCGATGGCCCGCGGCTTCGTTATCGGTGCCACAGCCGGTCGCACCACGCTCACGGGCGAGGGCTTGCAGCACGCCGATGGCCACTCGCCAATCCTTGCGGCAACCAACCCCGCCGTTATTTCGTACGACCCGGCTTACGGCTACGAGATTGGCCACATCGTGCGCGACGGTCTCGGGCGCATGTACGGTGGCAACCACGAAGACCCCAACGTGATGTACTACCTCACGGTCTACAACGAGCCCATTGTTCACCCTGCCGAGCCCGAGAACCTTGATGTTGCCGGACTCCTCAAGGGCATGTACCTCCTCTCCACGTCTACCAACGCCGGTCCTAAAGCGCAGCTTCTCGCCTCGGGAGTCTCGGTACCGTGGGCTATCGAAGCACAGCAGCTGCTCGCCGACGACTGGGGGGTGTCAGCCGACGTGTGGTCGGTCACCTCGTGGGGTGAGCTGCGTCGTGACGGCATGGCGTGTGACGAGCACAACCTTCTGCACCCTGAATCGGACGTGCGCACACCGTTCGTCACCTCGCGGCTGAGTACCACCGAGGGACCTGTCGTTGCCGTCACCGACTACAACCACCTTGTGCCCGACATGATTCGTCCGTTCGTGCCGCGTCGTTACGCCACGCTGGGCGCCGACGACTTTGGCTTCTCCGACACGCGCGCCGCGGCTCGTCGCTACTTCGTGATCGACGGTCCGTCGCTCGTGGTGCGCACCCTCGAACAGTTGGCGCTCGAGGGTGAGGTTGATCGCTCCACCGTTCGAGCGGCAATCGACAAGTACCGGATCCTCGACGTCAATGCCGGAACGACCGGGTCGGCAGGCGGCGAGAGCTAGCGCCGCGCGAAACGGTCGTCTCACCTAGACTCACATTCGTGATTGTTATCGTCTGCCCCGGCCAGGGGTCACAAAAGCCCGGATTTCTGGAACCCTGGTTGCAGCGCCCTGGCGCTCGCGACCTGTTGGGCGCTCTGGGAGATGCCTGCGGCGTTGATCTCATCACCCACGGAACCACGAGCGAGGCCGACACCATTCGCGATACGGCTATCGCGCAGCCCCTGATTGTTGCGGCCGGCATCCTCACTCTCGCTGCCTTGGCAGAAGATGACAGTCTGGCCGCAGCGCACGGCATAGCCGGCCACTCGGTGGGAGAGTTCACGGCTGCCGCCGGCGCCGGTGTTCTTGACGCCACCGACGCCATAGCGCTGGTGGGCATCCGAGGTCGTGCCATGGCCGAAGCCGCCGCCCGTGTGGCCACCGGCATGAGTGCTGTTGTTGGCGGCGATGAGGCAGAAGTTTTGGCGGCACTGGGCGCTCACGGCCTTGTGGCAGCCAACTACAACGGTGGCGGTCAACTCGTTGTTGCCGGCAAACTGTCAGCTCTCGCTGCCTTTGCCGAGACTCCTCCCGCCGGCTCGCGGGTTATTCCTCTTCAGGTGGCCGGCGCCTTCCACACATCGTTTATGGAATCCGCCGTTGCGACCCTGCGCGAGGCGGCAGCGTCCGTCACCACACACGACCCAGCCATCACGCTGTGGACAAACCGCGACGGTTCCGTGGTGAGTGACGGCACGGTATTCCGCGACCTTCTCGTGGGCCAGGTTTCCTCCCCCGTTCGCTGGGACTCGTGCATGTCGAGCTTTGAGCAGGCCGGAGTTACGGGCATCATCGAACTTTCTCCCGCGGGCGCCCTCGTAGGATTGGCGAAGCGAGGCCTCAAGGGACTGCCCACCGTGGGCATCACCTCGCCCGATGACCTGGATGCGGCTCGCGAGCTGCTCGCCACCGCGAAGTAAAGGAAGACTATGACGCGTCCCACTCTCAACGAGTCCACCGGAGCCAAGCACTCGCGTATCTACGCCCTCGGGGCAGCTCGCGGTGACCTCACGGTAACAAACGACGACATCGCCGGACCCATCGAATCGAGCGACGAGTGGATTCGCCAACGAACCGGAGTGGTGACGCGTAAACGCGCCTCGAGCACCCGTTCCGTGGTCGACATGGCTGTCGAAGCAGCCAATGAGGCCATTGGCAAGGCGGGCATCAGCCCAGCGCAGATCGATGCCGTTTTGGTCTCGACAATCAGCAATTCCGTTGCCACGCCGTCGCTGGCCGCCCTGGTCGCCGAGCGCGTGGGAGCCAACCCCGCACCGGCCTACGACATCTCCGCGGCATGCGCGGGATACACCTACGGCATCGCACAGGCCGATTCGTTCATTCGCTCGGGATTGGCACACTACGTGCTTGTCATCGGCGCTGAGAAGTTGAGCGACTTCGCCAAGCCCGATGACCGAACAATCTCTTTTCTGCTTGGCGATGGCGCCGGCGCCGCCGTCGTGGGTCCCTCCGACTTTGCCGGCATATCGAAAACCGTGTGGGGTTCGGACGGCTCGAAGTGGGACGCCGTGGGCATGGATCACACCTGGGCGGAATATCGCGACGGCAAGGGTGATGTCGATTGGCCGACGCTGCGCCAAGAGGGACAGACCGTCTTTCGCTGGGCGGTCTGGGAGATGGCGAAGGTAGCCAAGCGCGCACTCGATGAGGCCGGAATCACGAGTGACCAACTCGCCGCGTTCATTCCCCATCAGGCCAACATGCGCATTATTGACGAATTTGCGAAGCAGCTGGCGCTGCCCGACAGTGTCGTCATTGCTCGCGATATTGAAACGACGGGCAACACCTCCGCAGCGTCGATTCCGCTGGCCACGCACCGGCTGCTCTCCGAGAACCCGGAACTCAGTGGGGGTCTTGCGCTAGAGATCGGCTTCGGTGCGGGCCTCGTTTTTGGCGCTCAAGTGGTTGTGCTGCCCTAGCACCTAAAAATGTGCGCCACAGGTGCGCGCGCAAAGTAAACTTATGAAGCATTCCCAAGAACGAGAAATCAAGGAGAAAACACTCATGGCACTGTCCACCGAAGAAGTTTTGAGCGGTCTTGCTGAACTCGTCAACGACGAGACCGGTATTGCCACCGACACCATCGTCCTCGACAAGTCATTCACCGACGACCTCGACATCGACAGCATCTCGATGATGACGATTGTGGTCAACGCCGAAGAGAAGTTTGATGTGAAAATTCCCGACGAAGATGTCGCGAACCTCAAGACCGTGGGCGACGCGGTCAATTACATCGTCAAGGCTGCCGCCTAGCAACTGAAGAGACGGGGGTCGTCGCCGCGACAACAGTCGACGCGCCGGCCCTCGTTTTTCATTTTCCTCCCCTCAGGTTTCGACCGAGGCCGTCACGAAGGAATGATTTCTCACATGGCTGTTCAGAAGATTGTCGTAACGGGAATCGGCGCGTTCACTCCCCTCGGTGTGAACGCCAGCGACACGTGGAGTAACCTCCTCGCGGGTAAGTCGGGCGCGAGGCCCATCGAGAAGGACTACGTTGCCGAACTGGACCTTCCGGTAACGTTCGCCGCGCAGGTCGTGCAGAGCCCCGATGAGATTCTCGAGCGTGTTGAGGTCAAGCGCCTCGACCCCTCCAGCCAGTACGCGCTGATTGCCGGTCGCGAGGCGTTCACTGATGCGGGCAGCCCCACGGTCGATCCCGAACGACTCGCCGTTGACTGGGCTACGGGCATCGGCGGCATCTGGACCCTCGTGAGCGCCTGGGAGGACCTGCGTCAGAAGGGCCCGCGTCGCGTTATGCCCATGACAGTTCCCATGCTCATGCCCAACGGGCCGGGAGCAGCGGTGGGCATGGATCTGCACGCGCGCGCTGGCATCCGCACGGTCGTCTCTGCGTGCGCGTCGAGCAC
>CAIOGW010000205.1 GCA_903857985.1 uncultured Microbacteriaceae bacterium | reverse complement strand
GCCGGACTCGCGAATGCCACGCAGGTTCATGGCGGCCAAAATGACGACGAAGCCGACGGCCAACCAGACGCGCCATGGGTTGAGAAACGGTAGGGCCGAAATAATGTTGTCCACACCAGCGGCCACCGAAACGGCGACCGTCATCACGTAGTCAACGAGCAGGGCCGACGCCACAACGACTCCGGCCTTCTCGCCGAGGTTCTTGTGCGCCACTTCGTAGTCGCCACCACCCGACGGGTACGCCCTAATCAGCTGACGATAGCTCAGCACCACCACGGTCATGAGCACAATGACGCAGGCGGCAATCCACGGGGCAAAACTGAGAAACGACAATCCGCCGATGAGGAGAATCAGGACGATTTCCTGCGGGGCGTAAGCAACGGAAGACAGAGCGTCGCTCGCAAAAATGGGAAGCGCAATCCGCTTGGGCAGAAGCTCACCGGAGAGCTGTTTGGTGGGCAGTGGGTCGCCGATGATGAAGTTCTTGGCCGACTTAATCTCGTCGGGCGCGGCGTCATTCCTCTTTGGGCTCACGAGCACAGAGACTACTCCTCGCGCGCGATGCGACCAAACGACGACGCATTTCTCTCTCAGTGAAATCACATATTCGACTCTCGGCAACCTGTCAGACTCACGTCATGTATCTTCTTGCCAAGGCCAGCATGCGTAACCGCGCCCTCATCGCCCTCATTACCGTCATCGCGGCGGTGTTTGGTGGGCTCGCTCTCTCGGGCCTCAAACAAGAGCTCGCTCCGTCGATTCAATTCCCCCAGCTGGCGGTGCTGTCCACCTACCCCGGGGCCGCACCCGATGTGGTGAATCAGGACGTCTCCTCAATTCTTGAGGCCGCCATTCAGGGTGTGCCCAATGTCGATAACACCACGGCCACCTCGAGCACCAACCTCAGCCTCATTTCGGTGTCGTTTGTCTACGGCACCGACCTGCTGCTCAGCGAGCAGAAAATCAACCAAGCCATCAGCCGCATCAAGTCGCAACTGCCCGATGGCGTCGACCCGCAGGTGATTAGCGGATCTCTGGGCGATTTCCCCATCATGCAGGTGGCAGTTTCGGCCGATGTTGACGACCTCACGCTTGCCAACGACCTGCGCAACTCCACTGTTCAGAAGATTAAGGATCTTTCTGGTGTTCGCAACGTCGAACTGATTGGTGCACCCAAGCAGCGCGTTGTGATCACACCGGACCTCGCGACCATGCAGGCCGACGGGATTAGCGTTGGCGACCTCAAGACCACGCTCGACAACAATGGGCTCCTGATTCCCGGTGGACTTATCACCGAGAACGACACGACTCTGTCAATCCAGATTGGCGAGCGCCTCACGAGCGTCGAGGCCATATCGGCCCTGCCCATTGCCGTATCCACTCCGACGGGCATTAAGACGATCGGCGATGTGGCGACGGTGTCGCTGGGAACTGACCCGCAGACAACAATCTCGCGCGTCAACGGAAAGCCCGCGCTCTCTTTGGCGGTTACCAAACTGCCGTCGGCAAACACTGTCGATGTGTCAAAGGCAGTCAACGCGCTCTTGCCCGAGCTGGAAACGTCATTGGGCAATAACGCCACTTTCACGGTTGTGTTTGATCAGGCTCCTTTCATTGAGAAGTCCATCGAGTCGCTGACTCAAGAAGGTCTGCTCGGCCTGGTCTTCGCGGTCATCATCATTCTGATCTTCCTGATGTCGGTCAGATCGACCATCGTGACCGCCATCTCGATACCAACATCGGTGCTCATCACGTTCATCGGCCTTCAGTCCGCTAATTACACGCTCAATATCCTCACGCTCGGTGCCCTCACGATTGCCATTGGTCGCGTCGTTGACGACTCGATTGTGGTTATCGAGAATATCAAGCGTCGCCTTGTTCCCGGAGTCGACAAGGAGAAGGTCATTGTCGACGCTGTGCGCGAGGTCGCCGGCGCGGTGACCGCGTCTACGGCAACCACCGTGGCCGTCTTCCTGCCCATTGCTTTTGTGAGCGGAGTGACGGGCGAGCTGTTTAGGCCGTTCGCACTCACCATCACCATTGCCCTCGTGGCTTCGCTTTTGGTGTCTCTCACCATCGTTCCCGTGCTCGCGTACTGGTTCCTTCGCCCCGCCGGCGAATGGAAGCTCAAGCGCCTCGCTCGCAAGGGGCTCAGCGACTCAGCCGAGGCCAAACAGATCGCTGCCGAGCAAGCCTCGGGCGAAGAGAAGCCCGGCCTACTGCGCCGCGGATATCAGCCCATCCTCAACTGGACACTCAAGTACAGCGCCCTCACCGTGGTGCTCGCCATCGCTGTTCTGGGTGGAACGGTGGCCCTCGTGCCGTTCATGCAGACGAACTTCTTGGGCTCGTCAGGGCAGAACACCTTCACGGTCACGCAAGAGATTCCTGCGGGCTCCTCGCTTGCAGCCCAGGACGCACAGTCCGTCAAGGTTCAAGCGGCACTGGCCGATACGCCCGGCGTCACGATTGTTCAGGCATCGGTGGGCTCGAGTGGCAATGCGCTCCGCGACGCCTTTGTGGGCGGTGGCGATACCAAAATCACGTATTCGGTGACCACCGACTCATCAGTCGACCAGGAACTCGTGCAGGCTGATGCACGAACCAATATTGCCAAGGTCGTTGCCATCGATACGGTCACCATTGCGTCGAGCAGTGGTTTCGGGGGTAGCTCCGACATCTCGCTGCGGATTACGGCACCGTCTGCCGAGAAGCTCACCGAGGCCACGGAGACGGTAGCCAGCGCGATGCGCGACGTGTCCGCGGTGAAGCAGGTGGCAACCAACCTCAGTGCGTCTCGGCCGTTCATCTCTGTCTCGGTAGATCGCGAGAAGGCAGCCGCTGCCGGATACAGCGAGGTAGCCCTGGCCGCCATGGTCTCGGCACAAACGCGTCCCGGCTCGGTGGGCACCGTGGAAATCGACGGATCGCTTCTCAACGTTTACATCGCCTACGATGCGCCGCCGGCAACCCTTGCTGAACTGCAAGCGCTCGAGATCCCCACGGCGCGTGGACCGGTTCGCCTAGACACTTTGGCAACCATCGGCCTCGCAGACGGTCCGACCACCGTCACAACCGTCAAGGGCCAGCGAAGCGCCACCGTCACGGTGACTCCCAACAGCGCCGACCTCGGCACGGCCAGCGCCGCGGTTACTCAGGCGCTCGCCAAGATTGACCTTCCGGCCGGCGCGGCCGCGACCGTTGGCGGGGCGACCTCAGACCAGCAGACCGCATTTACTCAGCTGGGTCTCGCTCTGCTCGCCGCGATTCTGGTGGTCTACGTGATCATGGTGGCAACATTCCGATCCTTGCTCCAGCCGCTGCTGCTCTTGGTGTCGATTCCTTTCGCCGCCACGGGAGCGATTTTGCTCCAGGTGGTGTCTGGCGTTCCTCTCGGTGTTGCGTCGCTGATCGGTGTGCTCATGCTCGTGGGAATCGTGGTGACCAACGCCATCGTTCTCATCGACCTGGTCAATCAGTACCGGCGCAAGGGGCTCCCCGTTCGGGAGGCCCTCATTGAGGGAGCAGGCCGCAGGCTTCGCCCGATTCTCATGACGGCGCTGGCGACCGTCTTCGCTCTCCTGCCCTTGGCCCTCGGGCTCACGGGCTCGGGAGGCTTTATCTCCCAACCGCTGGCCATCGTCGTTATCGGCGGACTCATTTCGTCCACCGTGCTCACGCTGATCGTGCTACCCGTTCTCTACAACCTTGTTGAGGGATCTCGCGAGCGCCGCCGGGAAAAGCGCACGGCGAAGCGTGCGGGCTCGGGCAAGCGGGCTAAGACAGCCAAGGCGGCCACAGCGGGAATTCCGGCGCCGATGACCGACTAACCACCGCGGTTTTCCTGGCCTGAACTGCGCCAGCGACACCGTAAAGATTCGCCTCCGCCATCCATGGCGGGGGCGAATCTGCTTTTCGGGTAGACTCTTTCAAGTCGGTTGCATGACGCCCGTGCGTTTAGCGGTTTTGTGTGAGTCAGGTTGGCCGAGAAAGTAGCCACTGTTTCGCAGCAGAAACACGCATCGCATATTCATACGAAAGTAGTTCGTCATGCCCAAATCTTCCACGGGTGCTCGCGCGCCTAAAAACTTCGACCCGCGGTTCGCGCCCAAAAAGGCGAAGCCCCGACACAAGTCGGCCGGCGCCGGAACCCCTGACTCAGCAGATTCTGGCGAGCGTGCAGCGTCTCGTTTTGGCGCTCGCTCGGGCGGCCCCAAGGCTGCCACGCGTGGCGGATCATCTGCCGGCGCACCAGCGCGACGCGCCCCCAAGGCCGACGGTTTCGCTGGTTCGCGTGATGACCGTGCCCGCGATGACCGTGGCCGCGATGACCGTGGCCGCGACGAGCGCGGCCCGTCGCGGTTCGATCGTGACGAGCGACCCGCTCGCACCTTCCGTGACGACGGCGCTCGCGGCCCCCGCACTGGACGCGCAGAACGCGACACTCGCGCCCCCGGTGGCCCCCGCGCGGAGCGCCGTGCTGCGGAGTTTGGCGATCGTCGGGAGACCCGGGACCGTGACGACAGCCGTGAGCGCGCAACCGGTCGTGACCGCGACAACCGTGCCTCGGACAATCGCGCACCTGCCGACCGTGCCACCGAGAACCGCGAACCCCGCGACTATCGCGGACGTGACGGCGCCGAGCGTCCGTTCCGTGCTCGCGACGACCGACCACGTACAGAGCCCTCACGTGATGACCGACGTCCTGCGGCCCGCACCGATCGTGATGACCGACGTCCTGCGGCCCGCACCGATCGTGACGACCGTGGGCGTGACGAGCGCGGCTCCTCGCGTTTCAACCGCGACGACCGACCGCGAACTGACCGGCCACGCACCGATCGATTCCGCGATGACCGCGACGCGCGCCCCCGTGGCCGCGATGACCGCGACCAGCGCTCGGGCGGGTTCACGCCCCCCGAGGATGTCGTGCTCGACCGTCTCGACGCTGCCGTTGTTGCCCCCGAAGACATGGACGGCATTTCGTTTGGCGACCTCGGCCTCGGTGACAATATCTGTCGCCAGTTGGCCCAGCTCGGTGCAGCCAGCCCGTTCCCTATTCAGGCTGCCACCATCCCCATCATCCTGACCGGCCGCGACGTTCTCGGTCGCGGTCGCACCGGATCGGGCAAGACCATTGCGTTTGGCGCACCGCTTGTTGAGCGACTGCTCGCCGACGGTCCCACCGGCCGCAAGCAGGGTCGTCCCGCCCGCGCGCTCATCATGGCGCCGACGCGCGAGCTGGCCATGCAGATCGACCGAACGGTTCAGCCGATTGCCCGATCGGTGGGTCTGTTCACCACCACCATCTACGGCGGCGTTCCTCAGCACAAGCAGGTGCTCAGCTTGCGCAAGGGCGTCGACATCCTGATTGCCACGCCCGGCCGCCTTGAAGACCTTGTTGAACAGCGCATGATTGATCTGTCACACATCAGCATCACGGTGCTCGACGAGGCCGATCACATGTGCGACCTCGGGTTCCTCGAGCCGGTCCAGCGCATTCTGCGTCAGACCGACCCCGACGGCCAGCGCCTGTTGTTCTCGGCAACACTCGACTCCGGGGTATCCACCATCGTCAAGGAGTTCTTGAGCGATCCCGGCATCTACGAGGTGTCTGGTGAAGACCAGGATTCGGCCACCATCGATCACAAGGTGTTCACTGTGGAATCGCGCGATAAGGTCGAGATTATTGCCGAGCTGGCTGCCCACTCCGACAAGGTGCTCGTGTTCACACGCACCAGGGCATTTGCCGACATGCTGGCCGACGGTCTCGACGATCGCGGCGTACCCGCAACGAGCCTGCACGGTGACCTCAACCAGGCCAAGCGCACGCGCAACCTGGAGCGCCTCAGCAGCGGTCGCGTGCACGTTCTCGTGGCCACGGATGTGGCGGCGCGCGGAATTCACGTCGACGATGTGGACCTCGTTGTTCAGGCTGATCCGCCAGACGACTACAAGTCGTACATGCATCGTGCCGGCCGTACCGGCCGTGCGGGTCGCGAGGGCACCGTTGTCACGCTCATTCCCAAGGCGCGTCAGCGCCGCATGAACGAGCTGCTGGAGCGCGCTGGAATTACGGCGCCCGCCGTGGCCGTGCGCCCGGGAGACGACGCCATCGTCAATCTGCTCGGCTAGGGAGCGGCCGGCTTCGAGCCGGCCACTTCTTCCGAGGGGAATTTCGGGACATGCTCGATCGTTAGTCACATCAGTTCTGTTCGCACTGCTCTCACGAAAGTCTTCATGAGCCCCAACACTGTTCCCCGCAAGTCTTGGTTCGCCCTCGTTGTCCTCCTGGCGGGATTGTTCATTGCGCTGCTCGACGCCACCATTGTCAACGTGGCGTTGCCCAGCATTCGTGACAGCTTGAACACCGGTGAGGCCACGCTCAGTTGGATTGTTTCGGGCTACGCCCTCTCCTTCGGAATCGCCTTGATTCCGGCCGGACGCATTGGCGACAAGTACGGGCACAAGTGGGTCTTCATCACGGGTGTCGTGCTCTTTACCATCGCGAGTGTGGCCTGCGGCTTCGCCGCGAATGACATTCAGATCATCGTCTGGCGGGTGGTTCAGGGATTGGCTGGCGGCATTTTTGCGCCGGCCGTGGGCTCATTCATTCAGCTGCTCTTTTCGGGTCGCGCACGTGGGCGCGCGTTTGCCATCCTGGGCGCCGTCGTGGGTTTCTCGTCGGCACTTGGCCTCATCACGGGCGGCCTTCTCATTCAGGCCTTTGGCGAGGCGGAGGGGTGGCGCTGGATCTTCTTTGTCAACCTGCCCATTGGACTCGCCACAGTCGTGGCGGCCATCATTGTTCTGCCGTCCCACGAAGACCACCTGGCGCGCAAGACCACTCTCGATTGGTTTGGCGTGGTGTTGCTCGCCGGTGGACTGACAGCCGTTCTCGTTCCGCTCATTGAGGGACAACAGGAGGATTGGCCGCTTTGGACGTGGCTCTCGCTAGCCGGCGGACTCGTTCTTCTTTTCTTGTTCGCCCTGTGGGAACTCCGTGTCGAGCGTCGCGAGAAGTCACCGCTGGTTCCGCCACATCTTTATCGCCATGCGAGCTTTGCGGCCGGAACGATTCTGGCTCTGGTCTACTTTGCTGGCTTCGTGAGCATCTTCTTCACGCTGTCGATTTTGTGGCAGGTGGGACTGGGCCACACGCCACTCGAAGCGGGGCTCGTCTCGCTGCCGTTTGCGCTGGGTACCATTGTGGGTTCGTCGCAGAGCAGTAGGTTGGCGGCCCGCCTGGGCAGGACAGTTCTGCTGATTGGATCGGGAGCGATGGCCGTCAGTCTGGTTGTTGTGTGGCTCATCTTTGACTTGGTCCCCGGACACGAGCTCACCGCTTGGATGCTCCTCGCCCCTACGCTCATCGGGGGAATTGGTAACGGACTGTTCTTGGCCCCCAACATTCAGTTCATCATTGCGAGCGTGGACGCCAAGGATGCCGGCGCGGGAAGTGGTGTTATCAATACCATGCAGCGTGTCGGCACAGCGGTCGGGGTGGCCGTGATTGGAACTATTCTGTTTGGCACGCTCAGCATTTCGGGAACCCCACCCACCCCCACGGATGTCGCCGATGCATTCGGCAATAGTGCCGCGTGGGCCATGGCTATGAGCGCGTTATTGACCGTCGTGGCGTTCGGCCTCGTCTTCACACTTCCTCGTAAGACGGCGGGTCTCTACGACGTGCCGGTCGTCACCGAATAGGCGACGCAACCGCGGTTGTCTCGGGGGCGGTTTACCCCAGCGCTAGCATGGCCACGGCACCGAGCGCGAGCACCAAACCTAGTCCCTGCACCAGAGAGAGACGTTCTTTGAGAATGAGGGTGGCGAGGAGAATCGTGCCGGCGGGATACATAGCGACCACGACCGAAACAATGGCCAATTCTCCACTGCGTAGCGCAGCGAGTATCAGGATGTCCCCACCGGCCTGAGAGAGCCCCGTGGCGACGGCGAACCAGATGCCAAGGCGCCAGTTGAGGTTTCCGGTGTCCCCCGAATTGATGTCAACGCCCGACGCTTGAGCTGGCCGACGAGTGCGCGTCCAGAACCAGAGAGCTGAAAAACCAACGACAACAGACAAGACGACAGCGCCAGCCGAACGACTTGCAATGAAGGGCACAACTCCGCTCGTATCGGGAGTCAGGGACAGCACGATGAGGTATCCCCCGATGAGTGCGCCGGAGATCACGGCGTAGAGAATCCCACGGATTCCCGGCCGGCGCGCATTCTCTTCACGAATTATCGCAATCAGGACAACGGCCACCAGAGCAATTCCCAAGGCAATGTAGTCGATCAGTGATAACAGGGTCCCACTGGCAAAATCCCAGATGACGGGGACGAGGGCTGCGACTAGAGCGCCCAGCGGAGACAGAATGCTCATTGGCCCAATTGCCAAGCTGGCAAACAGGAACACCATTGCCACAGACAGAAAGAGCCCGGAAAGAGCACCCAACACGAGCGCGTCGGGTGTTGCCTGCCGACCCCAATTGCCTCCCGTGGCGATGAAATATCCCGCGAAGCCAATGACTCCGACCGGCATGGCAAGCCATGTCACCCGAAGCGAACCCAGGTGTTTTGCGCCAAGACCGCCAAAGAAATCTGTCGCTCCCACCACCAGGGCGCCGATAAATCCGAGGACTACAGAGAGCATGATATTGAGCATAGGCTTATCACAAGCCCGTTGACTCAGGGTGAAACCCATTCGTGATTAAGGATGAACATGGTCCAGGTCAAGAGAAAACCCGTACCCGCAGCCGATCTGCTCGGCGGAGCGTCCCCGAGCGTTGATGTCGCAGCTCTCGGCCGGCAGCTCATGGGCCGTTGGGCCGACATTCGGCTTGCCTCGCGGGCGCTTGCCGCAGATCCAGCGATGCAGGGCGTGCTGGGACTCAGCAAGGAAGCGCACCGCGAACGCGTGCTGGGGCAGCTCAAGATTATGGTGAAGAACGGGCAGGTGAAACTTGCTTTCCCGGCCGAGTATGGCGGGCTCGCCGACCACGGGGGAAACCTCGCCGCGTTTGAAGAACTGGTCGCCGCCGACCCGTCGCTGCAAATCAAGAGCGGTGTTCAGTGGGGGCTCTTCGGTGCGGCCATCATGCACCTCGGCACCACGGAACACCACAAGCGATGGCTCGCCGACGCCATGTCGCTCAAGCTTCCGGGCATCTACGCCATGACCGAAACGGGCCACGGCTCCGACGTGGCATCGATTGCCACGACCGCTGAGTACGACCCGAAGAGCCAAGAGTTTG
>CAIOGW010000204.1 GCA_903857985.1 uncultured Microbacteriaceae bacterium | reverse complement strand
GCGCTGACGAAACAAGAGGTCGTTCACGCAGTGCGCTGCCGTCGAGGCGAGCACGAGTGTGCGCAGGGGGCGCCCCACGATGTCCAGCGACACCGTCATGCCGTACTTTTCTTTGACCGGAGCGAGAGCGCTCTCAAAGACTCCGCGATCGGCGCTGGACTCCACCTGCAGCCGCATGAAGAAGCGTCCGGTGTCATCGCTCGAGAATTGCTGGCTCTCGGTGATGTTGCCCTCGGCCGCGACGATGGCACCTGTCACAGCGTGCACGATGCCGGGCATGTCGGGGCACACGATGGTGACGACCCAGTGGTTGGAATTTGCACTCACCCCTCAAGGCTATGGGGTTCGACCGGCATAGAATGGAAGGGTCGCAACTGGCGTTCGTGATGGAGTTCCATCGGGGAGCGACAACCTGCACGTCGAATCGGCCGCACGCCTGGGCCGAGAAGGCACGACCTTCGAAAATCCGCCCTGTTTCACGGGCCTGAAGTACAGGAGTCCCCATGTCGTTCATGAACGAGCCACTCGAAGTTATTGATCCCGAAATTGCCGCCGTGCTCAAGAACGAACTGGGCCGCCAGCGTGACACTCTCGAGATGATTGCCAGCGAGAATTTTGTTCCCCGCGCAATCCTCGAGGCCCAGGGCTCTGTGCTCACCAACAAGTACGCCGAGGGTTACCCGGGCAAGCGCTACTACGGTGGCTGCGAGTTCGTCGACGTTGCTGAGAGCCTGGCCATCGAACGCGCCAAGAGCCTCTTTGGTGCTGCCTATGCCAACGTCCAGCCACACGCGGGTGCTACGGCAAACGCCGCCGCCCTTCAGGCCATGGCTGCGCCCGGCGACACCATCCTGGGTCTCGAACTGGCCCACGGAGGTCACCTCACCCACGGCATGAAGCTCAACTTCTCGGGAAAGGTATACAAGGGAACCACGTACGGCGTCGATCCCGAGACGTTCCTCATCGACATGAACGTGGTGCGCGAAAAGGCACTCGAACACAAGCCCCAAGTGCTCATCGCCGGTTGGTCGGCGTACCCCCGAGAACTTGACTTCGCCGCCTTCCGCGAGATTGCCGATGAGGTGGGCGCCAAGCTGTGGGTAGACATGGCTCACTTTGCCGGCCTTGTTGCGGCGGGCATCCACGCCAATCCGGTGCCGTATGCAGATGTTGTCACCACAACCGTGCACAAGACTCTCACCGGCCCGCGTTCCGGCCTCATTCTCAGCCGCGACGAAGAGCTGGGCAAGAAGCTCAACTCGGCCGTGTTCCCGGGACAACAGGGTGGTCCGCTCATGCACGTCATTGCTGCCAAAGCCGTGGCGTTCAAGTTGGCCGCCACGCCTGAGTTCAAGGAACGTCAGGAGCGCACCGTTCGCGGCGCACGCATCGTGGCCGCGCGTCTCACAGCCGACGACGCTCGCGCCGCCGGAACCGACGTGCTCACGGGAGGCACCGACGTGCACCTCGTTCTGGCCGATCTGCGCAACTCGGTGCTCGACGGACAGCAGGCCGAGAACGCCCTCCACGACGTCAACATCACGGTCAACCGCAACGCGGTACCGAACGATCCGCGGCCGCCCATGGTGACGTCTGGCGTGCGCATTGGCACCCCGGCTCTTGCCACGCGCGGCTTCGGCGATGCCGAGTTCACCGAGGTGGCCGATGTCATCGCCCACGCTCTTATGCCCGGTTCCGATCTGCCCGGTCTGCGGGCCCGCGTCAAGAAGCTCACCGATGCCTTCCCCCTCTATGAGGGTCTCGAAAAGTGGTAGCTGCCGTCCTCGACGGTGTGGCGGCTGCCGCCGCGGTCAAGGCTGAGTTGGCAGTTCGCGTTGCGGCGCTCGCCGAACGCGGAATCACTCCCGGACTCGGCACGCTCCTGGTGGGCGACGATCCCGGCTCGCAGGCCTATGTGGCGGGCAAGCACCGCGATTGCGCCGAGGTGGGTATTTCGTCGATTCGCATCGACCTCCCGGCCTCCGCGAGCTCGGCAGATGTTCGGTCGGCCATCGCCGACCTGAACGCGGCGACCGAAGTAACCGGTTACATCGTTCAGTTGCCCCTGCCTGCGGGGCACGACGAACGGGCCATGCTCGAGCTGATGGATCCCGACAAGGATGCCGACGGCTTGCACCCCACGAACCTCGGCCGGCTCGTCATGAACGTTGACGGTCCCATGAACTCCCCACTGCCGTGCACTCCTGCGGGCATCGTCGATCTGCTCGAGCGCAACGGCGTTGCCATTGCGGGCCAGCACGTCACCATCGTGGGTCGCGGTCTCACCGTGGGCCGCCCGCTTGGTTTGCTCCTCACACGCAAGGGCCTCGATGCCACGGTCACCCTCGCGCACTCGCGAACTGCCGATGTTGCCGCAGAGGTTCGGCGCGCCGACATCGTGGTGGCCGCCGTGGGTGTGCCGCACCTCATCGCGCCGGATTGGGTCAAGCCAGGTGCAGCCGTTCTCGACGTGGGCATTACCCGCGTCATCGATTCCACCGCGGGCCTCGCACGGCTCACGGGCGATGTGCACCCCGACGTTGTGAACGTGGCCGGCTGGGTGTCGCCGAACCCAGGGGGCGTGGGCCCCATGACGCGTGCCATGCTGCTTGGCAACGTTGTCATCGCCGCAGAGCGCGGCTAGCTCCAGAAACAACCAGTCGACCGGGTTCTCGGCTTCTGCCAGCGGAGTGGAATGACTCTCTATCGCCGGTAGTCGACGATGCGGGTTTGGTAGTTTTCGGCGTTGCGCACGATGTCGGCTCGTTCGTCTTCCGTCAGTGGACGCCGGACCTTCGCGGGAACGCCGGCAACGAGCGAACCAGCGGGAATCTGCTGCCCCTCGAGAACCACTGCGCCGGCGGCAACGAGCGAGCCGGCTCCCACCACGGCGCCGTTCATGACGATAGCGCCCATGCCGATGAGGCAGTCGTCACCGATGGTGCAGCCGTGGATGACGGCATTGTGACCCACCGACACGTTACGGCCGACGCGCAGCGGGCTTCCCGGATCGGCGTGTCCTGAGACGTTGTCTTGGATGTTCGACCCGTCGCCGATCGCAATTGCGTCACTGTCTCCGCGCAGCACGGCATTGAACCACACGCCCACGTTCTCGCCCAAGACCACGTTGCCAATCACACGAGCTCCGGGGGCAAGGTAGGCGCTGGCGGGCACGCTCGGCGATCCGTGAAGCGCGTGCGAAATGATCTGGTCGCTCATGACCCCAGCCTAAACCCCCGGGCATTGACCGACTCCGGTGAGGCGAGGCGCCTGCGTCGGTTAGCCTTGAGACTGAGGGAAAGGGATTGTTCCGCGGCATGCTCATCAACAAACTGAAGAACATCATTCGCCGACTTCCCCGGGCTATCTCGTCAGAAATCCACGCCCACTGGCGGTCACGCCCGGTGAGAGCATCCACCGTGTTCTACGAATCGTTTGCCGGAAATGGCGCGCTGTGTAATCCCGAAGCTATTTTTCGGCATCTCGTTGATCATCCGGATTATGCCCACCTCAGTCATGTCTGGGCTCTCGACGCCGGCGCGGCCTATCGGGGCTTTCGCGCCGAGTTCGCTCGCCACTCCCGCGTCTCGTTTGTGAAGCCTCGGTCGGGCGGCTACTGGCGGGCGCTGGCCACGTCGGGTTACCTCATCAACAACGCCACCTTCCCCCCGCAGTTCAGCAAGCGTGAAGGACAAACCTATCTGAACACGTGGCACGGCACGCCGCTCAAGCGCATGGGCTTCGACATGCCGGGCGGTGCCCTCGAGTCGGCGAACACCCTGCGCAACTTTCTGGCGGCGGATTATCTTCTCTCGGCGAACACGCACATGACCAACCAGATGTATGCGCAGGCGTACAAGCTGGATGGCCTGTTTGGTGGCACGATTCTCGAAGAGGGATACCCGCGCGTTGATCGCGCTTTTCTCAGCGACCTCGAGCGCGCGGATGTCGACGCGCAGCTTTCCGCCGCCGGCATAGAGCGCGGCAGCCGTCAGCTGGTTGTCTTTGCACCGACGTGGCGGGGGGCGTCGTTCTCTCGGCCCGTCGACAACGTGAACGAAATCATGGCACAGCGCTCGATTATCGCCGCAAAGCTGGACCCGGCACAGTGGCTGGTGGTGGTAAAGCTGCACCAGCAGGCGCATCGCTACACACGGAATCGCTCCGACCTCCGCGGTCTGGTGGTGCCCAACAGCATTCCGACGAACGCACTACTGGGATTGACGGATCTTCTCGTGACCGACTTTTCAAGCATCTTCTTCGATTACTTGCCGCTCGAGCGTCCCATCGTTTTCTTTGCCCCCGACGCAAAAGACTATGGATCGTCGCGCGGGCTCTACTTTGGCCTGGACGAGCTCCCGGGCGCGGTGCTCACGACCCCGGCGGATACCGCCGTCGAGGTTGCCCGCCTGGCGGCGGGGGCGAACTCAACAGACCAGCGGCGGCTGCGCACCGCGCGCGCCCGCTTTAGTCGCTGGGACGACGGTGCGGCAACCGAGCGCGTGGTCAATGCTGTCTTTGCCGGCGCCGAAGCGCGCTCTGTGCGATTCGACAATCGCAAGCCTCGCGTGCTCCTACACATCGGGGGCATGAAGCCCAACGGCATTACGTCGGCCGCGCTCAACCTACTCGCCGAAATCAACACCGATGTCTACGACGTCTCGGTTACCTACCCGGCGGGTCGATCGGCCGCACAGCTTTTTGAGTCGCGCACCCTCAATCCGGCCATCCGGCAGATTCCTCGGGTGGGTGGCATGAATGGCAGCAAGGCTCTTCATCTGCGGCGACACACGCGCCACGTCAAGACCAAGGTTCGTGCCCACATCGAGGAAGCGTGGGAGGCGGACCTCTGGCGTTCAGAGTGGGAACGCTGCTTTGGCGATGCCCGCTTTGAGTCTCTCGTGGACTTCAGCGGTTACTCACCGTTCTGGGCCATGCTGATGCTTCACGGTCGTGGCGATACACGCTCCATCTGGCTGCACAACGACATGTGGGCCGATGCGCAGCGCACGGTGGGCGGTCGCCAGCCCCTGCGGCGAAATCTCTTCTCGCTTTTCACGCTGTACCGATTCTTCGATCACCTCGTCTCGGTATCGCCCGCGCTGGCCAGCCTCAATGCCAGAAACCTGGCCGATTTCGCACCAGCCGAGAAGTTCACCTTTGCCACGAACTGTATTGACGGCGGCACGATCACGTCGATGTCGACCGAGTCGGTGGCCGGCGGTTCCCGGGCGGTAGGGGCCGGCGACCCGAGCCCCGATCTGCGCTGGCTCAATCGTCGCGGCAAAAGAGTGGGCCCGGTGTTCGTGTCTATTGGCAGACTGTCGCCAGAAAAGAATCACGAGCGCCTCGTTGCGGCGTTCGCTCAGGTGCACGCCGAATTCCCGACAGCGCGGCTGGTCATTGTGGGCGACGGACCCCTGCGGCAGCAACTCGAACACGACGTTTCTCGCCGCCAGTTAGACGATTCCGTCACTGTTGCGGGCCCGCGATCGAATCCCTTTGCCATTCTCAAACGCTCGGATTGCTTTGTGCTGTCGAGCAACTACGAGGGCCAGCCGATGGTACTGCTCGAAGCGGCCGTTCTCGGAGTGCCGTCGATCTCGGTCGCCTTTGGCTCGGTGTCCTCTGTGCTTCCCGCGGGCGCAATTACGATTACGCCGCAAACGGTCGACGACCTGGCCGAGGCCATGACGGACTTCGCACGGAAACCGCGTGTCGGCTTCACTCTCGACGCCGAGGCATACAACCGCAAGGCATCGCGGGAGTTTGAGCTGGCCGTGGGGCTCAAGCGTCCGCCGAACCCCCGCCGGTAGGCTGACGGCGTGGGCCTGAGACTATTTGACACGCGTGCGCACGAACTCGTTGACTTCGTGCCGCTGGTTGCGGGACACGTGGGTCTCTATGTGTGCGGTCCGACCGTTCAATCGAGTCCCCACATTGGGCACCTGAGAAGTGCCCTTGCGTATGACGTTCTGGTGCGTTGGTGTGAGGCGAACTCCCTCGAAGTTACGCTTGTTCGCAACGTGACCGACATCGACGACAAGGTGCTGGTCAATGCGGCTGCCGGCGGCGAAGACTGGCGCTCCCTCGCTGTGCGCTCCGAGCGCGAGTTCACTGACGTCTATGCGCGCATCGGAATCCGCCCGCCCACGTTCGAGCCGCGTGCCACGGGCCACATCACGCAGATGATCACGATCATCACCGAACTTCTCGAACGGGGCCATGCCTACGTTGTGGGTGACGACACGGGGGATGTGTATTTCGATACCGAGAGTTTCGCCGCCTACGGTGCGCTCACGAATCAGTCGGGTGAGGAAACCGAGCCCGATGCCGCCGCGGAGGAGCGCGGTAAACGCAGTCCGCGCGACTTTGCTCTCTGGAAGGGTCGAAAGGCCGGCGAGCCGGCGTCGGCGTCGTGGCCAGCACCGTGGGGTGCGGGGCGACCGGGTTGGCACATTGAGTGTTCGGCCATGGCTGTCGACTACCTCGGGGCAGAATTCGACATCCACGGCGGCGGACTCGACCTGCGCTTTCCCCACCACGAAAATGAACTCGCCCAGTCAAACGCGGCCGGACACGGCTTTGCGCGCATCTGGCTTCACAACGGGCTCGTTTCCGTGGGCGGGCAGAAGATGAGCAAGTCGGCGGGCAATTCAATTTTTGCCGCGGACCTGTTAGGCGAAGCCCGACCCATCGTGGTGCGCTACCTGCTCGGATCAGCCCACTACCGCTCCACCCTCGAAGTGCACGCCGAAGCGCTCGCAGAGGCGGCGTCAGCTTTTGAGCGCATCGAATCGTTCCTCGATCGGTGCGAGCGCTATGGCCTGGGTAAGTCGGAATCGGGTAAGTCGGCGGCGAGTGCTCGCGACGTGGCTGACCTTCCGCCGGATTTTGTTCGCGCCATGAACGACGACCTCGCGGTACCCATGGCGCTTGCCGTGATTCACGAGACCGTGCGTGCGGGAAACATTGCGTGGGACGCAGGCGATGCCGAGACCGCACTCGATCGGGGCGGCGAAGTGCTCGCCATGGTGGACGTGCTCGGCCTTAACCCAGGCGATCCCACCTGGGGCGCGCCGAGCTCATCCCGGGCCCACGATGCTCTCGATGTTCTCGTGCACCGCATGCTTGCCGAGCGTGAGGCTGCTCGAGCAGTCAAAGATTTTGCAACATCCGACCGGGTACGCGATGACCTTGGCGCGGCGGGAATTCTCATCGAGGACACATCGCACGGACCCCAGTGGAGTATCAATGGCTAATCGACCAACGCGCGCGGGTGCCGTGCGTAAAACAGGCAAAGGCCCCACGGTGGGAACTGGAGGCCACGGACGCAAAGCGCTCGAGGGTCGCGGCCCCACACCCAAGGCGGAAGATCGCACCTATCACCCCGCGGGAAAACGCAAGGCGCGGGTCGAGCGCGCTGTCGAAAAGGGCCGCCCCGTTCGCGGCCCCGAACTCCGCGGTAACTCCCGGGTGAAGGCATCCAGCGATGGCGGCGAATTGGTGGCCGGTCGCAATTCTGTTCTCGAGGCGCTCCGGGCGAAGATTCCCGCAACAGCACTGTACGTGGCAGCGCGCGTGGAGATGGATGACCGGGTGCGCGAAATCATCAGCATTGCAAACAAGCGCAGCCTTCCGGTGATGGAAATCATGCGCCCCGAACTTGAGCGCATGGTGGGGTCCGACACCGTGCACCAGGGCGTTGCGATCAAGGTCCCCGCTTACGAATACGCGCATCCGCGAGACCTGCTCGATGCGGCCATTGCGGCCGGTGATACCCCACTGCTGGTAGCTCTCGACGGGGTCACCGACCCCCGGAACCTCGGTGCCATCATTCGGTCAACCGCTGCCTTCGGCGGCAATGGTGTGATTGTTCCGTCGCGTCGCTCAGTGGGTGTCACCGCTGCCGCGTGGAAGACATCGGCAGGTGCGGCCGCCCGCTGCCGCGTCGCCATGGCCACCAACCTGGCCGCGGCCATCACCGAGCTCAAAAAGGCCGGTGTCTTCGTGATCGGGCTCGACGGCGGCGGCACGACCCTGCTGCCCAACCTTGATTTGGCCGATCGCCCCCTTTTGATCGTGGTGGGTAGCGAGGGTTCTGGCCTGTCGCGTTTGGTGACCGAAAAGTGCGATGCGATTGTGTCGATTCCCATCAGTGCAGCAACCGAGTCTCTCAACGCGGGTATTGCGGCCAGTGTGGCGCTGTATGAGGTGGCGCGGGTTCGTACTCCCCGATAACTCCTTCCTGAGTCTTTTTCTGCGAGTTTGCGCAGAATTGGACCTCACCGTTTAGCGGTGCATGGGGCATCTCGCGTAATATCGCAGGGTGCCCCCCGTCGGGGCGCTTTAGATGTCTGACCAGAGTGTGTGGAGAAAGTTCAATGACTATCGGATCTCAGGGCTCACGCCCCAGCAAGAACCAGCGGCGCGAAGACGCTCGCCAGACGGCACGCGAACACCGCGCTGAGGCACAGAAGTCAGAGCGCCGCAGGCGCGTTTTGGTGCAGGGCGGTGTGGTCGCCGGAATCATTGTTGTTGTGGCGGTTATCGGCCTTGTCATCTGGAGCGCGGTACCGTCTCCCGGACCCCGCCCCGCCAATATGGCCAGCGACGGCATCCTGCTGCAGGCCAAGCTCGACGCCAACGGCGTGCCCACCGGCGACATCGAAGCCGTGTTGAGCAAGGCACTCCCGGACGGCGCCGAGCCGGTGACGACCGCAGAAAACCCCGACCTGCTCAACATCGTTGTCTACGTCGACTACATGTGCCCTGTTTGCAGGAACTTCAACAGCGCCAACGCGCCCATCATTAAGGACCGCGTTGCGAGCGGCGCGGCGACCATCGAAATCCACCCCATTTCTATCCTCGACCGCATGTCTATGGGTACGCGTTATTCCTCTCGGGCGGTCAATGCGGCTGCCTGTGTGGCGACCTACGATCCCAATAAGTTCTTGAGCTTCGACGACGCGATGTTCAACAACCAGCCCGATGAGAACACCACGGGACTCGACAACGCGGCCATTAAGGACATTGTGAAGTCTGTCGGCGCTGATCGTCAGGCCGAGATCGGTACGTGCATCGACAACGAGACCTTCAAGTCGTGGGCCACGAGCTCGTGGAACCGCGTGAAGGATGCACCGGCGCTGCCCAACACCACCGACGTTGTCTTTGGCGGCACCCCCACAGTGATTGTCAACGGCACCAAGTTCAATTTCAACACGGATCCCGAGACGGGCGCGTTCTATCCCGCGCAGTTCTCTGACTTCTTGTTGAAGCTCGCGGGACTGTCGGCCAGCACGTCAACACCCACGCCCAAACCGTAGGGTCTCTTCCTCAGTCGTTGCCCGCTTTCACCTCTGGTGGGGGCGGGCAACACTCGTTTGGTGGGGGTGCCCGGTGGTCAGATAAAAATGACGCTCTCTCACCTGCTGAGCGAAACTGATTACGCTCTTCTGCCGAGAAACTAGGATGGGGCGGTCGGTGCCGGCTTGGCGCAGGTCATTCCCAAGTGACGAGTGAGGGTTCTCCGTGACAACGCAGTATGACCACTGGATTGATGGGCGGTCCACTCAGGGCAGCACTGGTGAGCGCTTTGTGACCCACAATCCTGCGTCCGGGGAGGACGTGTCATCGATTGCCATGGGGGGTGCTCGTGAAGTCGCTCTGGCCGTAGAGGCGGCCGCGGCGGCTGCATTGTCGTGGCGGCGACTCAAGCCGGTCGAACGAGCCAGACTTATGCTGGCGTTATCCGCCCGCATTCTGGCCGAACAGGATCGACTTGCCGCCATTGAGGTATCAGAAACCGGAAAACTCTCGTCACTCGTCCCTTTTGAGATTGCAAATTCAGCCGCTTACTTTGAGTTCTATGGCGGACTGACTCATTCGTTACACGGCGATACCATCGATCTTGGGCCGGGGTTCCACTCGTACACTGTCCGCGAGCCCTTCGGAGTTGTGGGAATAATCACCCCCTGGAACGCTCCGCTCAATCAAGCAGCGCGAGCGGGCGCACCGGCTTTGGCCGTGGGCAACACGATTGTCATCAAACCATCGGAATTCACCTCGGCGACCACCCTGGAACTCGCGCGACTGGCATCCGAAGTCGGGTTTCCGCCCGGTGTGATCAACGTTGTGACGGGCATCGGGCAGGACGCCGGCACGGCTCTTGTGCAACACCCCGAGGTCAGGAAAATTGCCTTCACGGGATCCCTGCGGGCGGGAAAAGAGATCGGCAAGATTGCCGCCGATCGAATACTGCCGCTAACTCTGGAACTGGGCGGCAAAAGTGCGAATATTGTCTTCGATGACGCCGATCTCGAAAAGGCGGTCGCGGGGGCCCTCCGAGCTTTCACTGCGAATGCCGGCCAGACGTGTACTGCCGGCTCCCGGCTCTTGGTGCAGCAAGAGATTCACGATGACATTGTCGAGCGACTCGTTCACGCGGCAAAGGCAGTTGTTCCGGGGGTCACTCTGGCACCAATGACAACCGTTGCTCAGCGCGACAAAGTGCACGAGTACTTTCTCATCGCCAAACAAGACGGTGCCATTGCCGCGCTCGGCGGGGAACCCGTGAGCTCTGACGACTTGAGTCACGGGAATTTCGTGACGCCCACAATCTACGTGGGCGTCTCTAACGACATGCGCATCGCCCGCGAAGAAGTTTTTGGGCCGGTGCTTTCGGTGATTCCCTTCGCGAGCGAGGCGGATGCCATCCGGATTGCGAATGACTCCGACTACGGTCTTGCGTCGGGCGTGTGGACCCAAGACATTTCTCGCGCACACCGGGTTGCGTTACAGCTTGAAACGGGTCAGGTGTACGTGAACACCTGGATGGGCCCCATTGTGGAGACGCCATTCGGAGGCGTCAAAATGAGCGGCTATGGCCGAGAAAAAGGTCTCGAGGCGCTACATCATTACACTCAAGTGAAGAGTATTACTGTCGAACTTTAATGCTCGTTAAGGGAGAGTGACGAGGTGGCTACGAGCTCAGAACGGGAGGGGGCGAAGCGCTCTGTTCTGGGCCGTGCTTTTGAGATATTGGATTGTTTCGAGGGCGCGGGAGACGAGGTCAGTGTCGCGCACATCGTTGAGAAAACCGGGCTGCCGCCGGCAACAGTTCATCGACTCCTCAGTACCTTGTTGCGTTGGGGTGGCGTAGAACGTTTGGCGCACGGCCGATATCGCTTGAGTGATCGCGTCTGGCGTCTTGGGCTGGGGGCGCCAGCGGTGAAGCGGTTGCACGAGATAGCTCAACCGATACTTGTTCAACTTCATGTGGCCACACAGGGCACCGTTTACCTGGCTGTGCGTGACGGAGATCATGGGCTCTTTGTCGATCGGATTACCCGCATCAAGAGCACGCCGGAAACCATGAACGCAAGTCGACGCCTCCCGCTTGAACAAACGGGCGGGGGACGGGTCTTGCTGGCTTTTTCGCCGGAGGCTCAGTACGAAAGGCACCTGCTCTTCAAGGACAACACGTCCGCCAAAAAATCTCAGGATGACCTCACTGACATTCTCGAGAACATTCGTCGCTCCGGGGTTGCCGTAACTCACGATGATGTTCTCCCCGGGCGCCTGTCTGTGGCCGCGCCCATTTTTGACGACGAAAAGGCCATCATCGCCAGCGTCTCAGTGACGTTCCGTGAGGAAAAACTCAACCCGAGGGCTATCGAGACCGCCCTCATCCCCAACGTGAAACAGGCGGCCAAAGCTATTGCATCGGAGATGGCCACCTTAAGCCTGTTCGAGGCGGATTCTCGCTAGTCGGTCCTTCGGTCTTGTCGCGCTGCCGCGCAAATTCGAAAATTTCACTATGTGAGAAAGATCTGAAACGCTTCGCCTCGGATGGCCATGCTAGATATATACCGGCCTGCCCGGTTGCGAGCGCACATCACGCGAAAAGGAAGAAAATGTCATACTCACTCAGCGAAGAACAAGTGGCCATAAAAGACGCAATCGACGTCTTGGCCCGCGGCTTCGGCGATGACTATTGGAGAACGGTCGACCGGGCTAGGGAGTACCCCGACGCATTCGTCGCGGCCCTCACCGAAGGCGGCTGGCTGTCAATGCTCATTCCGGAAGAGTATGGCGGCGGTGGCGCCAGTATCCAGGATGCTGCCGTCGTTCTCGAAGCGCTTGAGCGAAATGGATGTTCTGCCGGAGCCGCTCACGCGCAGATGTACACCATGGGTGTGATCCTGCGCCACGGCACTGACGAGCAGAAACAGCGGTATTTGCCGGCCATAGCCGAGGGTGGTCTTCGCCTCCAGTCATTTGCCGTCACCGAGCCAGACGCAGGAACAGACACCACTCGAATCCGCACTTTTGCCGTTCGCGAGGGTGACGAGTATGTCATCAACGGCAACAAGATCTGGACTTCTCGGGTACAGCACTCGGATCTCCTCATTCTCCTGGCGCGGACTACCCGCTACGAAGACGTCGAGAAAAAGACGGACGGGATGAGTGTTTTCATCGTAGATCTTCGGGAGGCTCTCGCCAGCGGTCAAATTGTTGCGTCCAAAATCGACACGATGGTGAACCACGAAACGAACGAACTCGCCATTGTGAACCTCCGTGTGCCGGCCGCGAACCTCATTGGTGAGGAGGGCAAAGGATTCCGCAGCATCGTCAGCGGCTTGAATTCGGAGAGAATTCTGGTGACGTCCGAGTACATCGGTGCCGGATTGTGGTTTATCGATCGTGCCTGCGCTTACGCCACGCAGCGTGAAGTTTTTGGTCGTCAGATTGGCATGAATCAAGGGATCCAGTTTCCTATTGCGCAGGCCTACGCGGAGCTCCAAGCGGCGAGCTTGATGCGCTGGCGTGCTGCTGAACTTTTCGAGGAAGGGGGCAACCCACAGTTTGAGGTGAACGCCGCAAAGTTGCTGGGCTCGCAGGCCCTGTGGGCCGCAGCGAATGCCGCGTTCGACACCTACGGCGGCTTTGCCGTCGCAGAGGAGTACGCCGTCGAACGGCGTTTCCGTGAAGCGCGTCTGCCGAGTATCGCGCCAATCAGCAACAACATCGTGCTCGCGGGAATTGCCCACGGAACTCTCGGTCTGCCTAAGTCCTACTAATGGAGGAACGCGACAGTCATGATCTCACTGCCACGATTGTGGAGTTTGCTCTGCGACCCGTCGTGCCGTCAGCGCGCATTCAGAAGGCCGTGACGCGCGCGCTCATCGACACCGTGGGCGTTGCCTGTGCTGCCACGAACGTGGAGGCAGAGCCCCTCGTGAGAAAGTGGGCCCTCGCACAGGGCTCCACCGGACGTGCGACGGTGTGGACGTCAGGAGATCTGGTGTCGCCCTCCACCGCAGCCCTCATTAATGCAACCGCCGCGCACGTTCTGGACTACGACGACATTTCCCCGACGCGTCCGATGCATCCGAGCGCCGTTCTCCTTCCCGCAATTATGGCCGTGGCGCAAGCGCGAGAGTCCGACCACCAACTCATCCCGGCGGCTTACGCGGTCGGGGCCGCCGTATTCCGGGCTGTCGCCGACGAGCTTCCCCACGAGTTTCACTATCAGCGTGGTTGGCATACCACCTCGACGGTAGGGCGAATTGCGGCCGTCGCATCGCTCATCACCCTGTGTCGGCTCACCCCGCAACAGGGAGCTCGTGCCCTCGGCGTTGTGTCATCGTTAGCCGCCGGCACCCTGGCAAATTTTGGCACGATGACGAAGCCTTTGCACGCAGGGCTCGCTGCGCGCGACGCCATCATGGCTTGTGAATTAGCAGAAGCCGGATTCACCGCCAACGAAGTCGCTCTCGAAGCGGATCGTGGGTTTTTTGATTTGTACGGACCAGACGCGAGCAATCGTCTTGAGCACTCCTCAATTCAGTTCATGGATGCGCTCGAACGCTGGCGCGCGGAATGGGACACAGACTGGGGCATCAAACGGTACCCCGCGTGTTATGCCACCCACCGCGCCCTCGACGCGGCACTCAGATTGAGAGCAGAGCACGACGTCGGGTCTGCACGTCGCGTCACTGTGACGGTGCATCCGGAGGGTCTGCGACCCTTGAGAACGGCACATCCGCAGACATCAAACGAGGCAAAGTTCACCATGTCATTCGTGATTGCCACAGCACTTCTGACCGGTGAGTTGCGGCTCCGAGACTTTGATAAAGAATGTTTGACCGATCCTTCGGTGCTCGATCTCATGACCAAGATCACGGTGAGCGAATCGAAGATTCCCCCGTTGGGGCCTCCCGAGTTCGACGGAGGTTTTGCCGTAGTCTCTCTGGAAATGGCCGATGGACAGACAGTTCGTGAGCGCGCCGATGTAACGCACGGTGACTCTCGGAGCCCACTCACGGACAGTGAGCTCAGGGCCAAGTTCTTTGATTGCTGTTCGCAAAGCGACCGCTCTTCTTCGCAAGCTGAGGAACTCTCCGCGGCGCTCGAGACGTTGTTAGTGGGCCAGAGCACCTTTGACCAACTGCACCGCGCCCTGTCGGATCGCGTCGAGTCCGGAGGCATGAGGCCATGACCGACACCGAAGCGCGCCTCACGAAGGCACACTTACCCCGCGTCACAATTGTCGAAGAGGGAATGCGCGAGGGGATGCAGATAGAGAGTGCGGCCATTTCGGTGGACGCCAAGGTGCGGCTCCTCGACGCTCTGTCGCAGACCGGCCTCAAGAACATCGTGGCAGGCTCGTTCGTGAGCCCCCGCTGGGTTCCGCAGATGAAAGATATCGATGACATCCTGCACAAATTCACGCCTGTCGCCGGCGTCACCTACACGGCCCTGAGCCTGAATCACCAGGGCGACGTCCGCAAGGCAGAACACACCCCACCGCTGGCGCCCCCCGATGGTGTGGGCAGATCGATGCTTCATTTGTGCGATGTCTTTTTGCAGCGCAATACCGCGCGAACTCTCGAACAGGAGCGGGCCGCCTTGGCGGACACCATAGGACGCGCTGTTGATGCCGGCGTTTCGACCGCCATTGTTGCCGTCAACGCGGCGTGGGGTTCGAATTGGCTGGGGGAGTTTTCCGAAGAGCAGCGCATGGAGGCGCTCGCCTTTCAGCGGGACGCGTGGCTGGCAGCGGGAATCCCCACGACAGGTGTCTACTTGGGCGACCCCATGAGTTGGAACACGCCTCGCGTTGTCCGCGCTCACGTTCGCAACGTTATTGAGACGTGGCCCGAGCTCACCTCGGTTCATCTGCACCTGCATAATGGGCGTGGAGCAGCTCCTCTCTCGGCCTACGCGGCACTTCATGAGTTAGACCAACGTCACGAGTTGATTATCGATTCGTCGATTGGCGGCATGGGCGGCTGCCCCTACTGCGGAAATGGCCGAGCTACGAAGATGATCCCCACGGAAGACCTCGTCTTCCTTCTGGAGAGCGAAGGAATCGATACGGGGGTAGACCTGCCGGCGCTCATTGAGGCCGCTCATCTCGCCGAAGAGGTTGTTGGTCACGAACTCTACGGGCACGTTTCCCAGGTTGGCGCCCTGCCCTCGGGCCAGGCGCTCTATGCCATGGATATGCCGCTGATCGAAACCATTGCGCAGGCCCAACATTTCCGCCTCGGCCCCGAGACGTATGCAGACGGGTCGGCGCCGTGGAAGTCGCCCATCACCTCCGTGCACCGCGATGAGTTCACCTCGGATAACGGTTCGCCAGACGGTGGCGCATCAGAATGACCCCGTCAGCTCAGTCCGGCAGGGGCTCTCTCGCGGGTCTGCGCGTCATCGAGATCGGCACGAGTGTTGCCGCCCCTTATGCCGCCCAGATTCTCGGAGATTTTGGAGCCGATGTCGTCAAGGTGGAACGGATCGGGACCGGTGACGACAGCCGCAGCTGGGCTCCGCCGCAGTGGAACGGGGTGAGTGTGACGTTCCTGGCCTTGAACCGGAGCAAACGAAGTCTCGTTGTTGACTACAAAACTGACGCGGGCAAAAAGATTTTGGAAAGCCTCATCTCGGAAAGCGACGTCCTGATCCAAAACCTCAGGCCCGGCGCGCTCGCTGCTGCGGGATTTGATGCCGCTCACATCAGAGCTCTGAATCCTCGCCTCATCTACTGCGAGCTTTCGGGCTTCGGCGCCGTGGGCCCGCGGGCGAGTAACCCGGCATATGACCCTCTCGTGCAGGCCTTCAGCGGCATCGTGAGCATTACCGGAGACGAAAGCAGTGCGCCGTCGAGAGTTCCCGTCTCTCTTCTCGACATGGGAACGGGAATGTGGGCGGCTCTCGCCGTGTTTGAAGCTCTGCGACGACGAGATCAAACAGGTTCGGGAAGCCATGTTCAGCTCTCCCTCCTGCAGACGGCACTGACCTGGTTGACAATTCCCCTCATGGGCGTTCAATCCGGAAGCCCCGTTCCCGGACGCCAAGGGTCCGGACTCGCGGGTGTCGTGCCCTACGGCGCCTTCCCTTCCGCCGATGGATACGTATTTATTTCAGCGGGAAACAATCAGACGTGGAATGACCTCCTGGATGCTCTGAGCGCTCCGCACCTTAAAGACGTGGACGCGTACTCGTCAAACCCGCAGCGCGTCGTTCATCGCGAGGGCGTAACGCGAGATCTCTCAGCCGTAACGTCTCAGTTCACCTCCGATGAACTCGTCGATCTGTTAGCCGAAGCGCGCATCCCGCACTCACCCGTGCAAACGTTAGACCAGGTTCTCGGCGATGAGCAGGTGAATGCTCTGGGTCAGTTCACGGAACTCCACCATGACGCGATTGCTGATTTCACCACCCTGAATCTCCCGATGACATTTGACGGGGTGTATCCCCGGATCTCGCAGGCACCTCCGGCTCTGGGCGCTGATACTCAGAGTGTGCTGGCTTCCCTCGGACTGTCCGAGGTATCAATTGCAGATCTCCTCAGCAAGGGGATTGTGCAACAAGCTGCAGTTGATGGCGACAGAATGGCTAATGAGGCCGGAGCGAAAGGAACAGAGGGTGCGGTATGACCACGAAAGGTGCTCCCATGTCTGAACAATCCGATGAGGTCATTTACGAGGTTCGTAGCCACGTAGCGTTTATCCGAATCAATCGGCCCGAGCGTAGAAACGCGCTTGCCACGTCGACGGTTGAAGCGATTAGTAATGGTTTTCTCCGTGCCGGCGAAGACGACAACGTGTGGGCGATTGTCCTGACGGGCACAGGTGACAAAGCATTTTGTGCGGGTGGCGACCTGAAAGAAATGGACGATATCGCTCGGTCGGGCGCGCAGATTCATGTGCCGATGACGGGCCCCTCTCGCAACATGTTCGAGATCATCCTGGAGACCTACAAACCCACCATCGCCGCGGTCAACGGCGCGGCGCTCGCCGGCGGGTGCGAGCTTCTGCTCGCGTGCGACCTGCGAATAGCCGTAGACGATGTGCAGATCGGATTACCCGAAGCCAAACGCGGCATGGGTGCCAATTTTGCCTCTGTCGTTCTTCCCCGCATGATTCCGCGAGCCATTGCCATGGAGATGCTTTATACGGGCAAGTCCATCGGGGCCCAGGAGGCCCGAGACTTAGGGCTGATTAACCGGGTCGTGCCGCGCAAGGACTTCGAGGATTCCGTTCAGGCGTTCGTGGACGAGGTTGTGGTCAATGCGCCGGTCTCACTCAGGCGCTACAAGGAAATGGCCGCGAAGGGGTGGGAACTGCCCGTCTCGGTGGCGCTGCGCTTGAATGCCGGACCGAATCCTTATCTGAGCGAAGATCGCGTCGAGGGCGTTCGGGCCTTCGTCGAAAAGCGCACGCCGAAGTGGAAGAACCGCTAAGCAGCCTCACGCCAGGGAGGCCACCAGGTCTGTCATTTCTTTGCGCGAAGGAATCCCGCCCGGGATGCCGTCGACAAGGAAATCTTCGAAGATGCCGTCGACAATTCCGGTAACGTCACTGTCACTCATCACAATCCCCGCTTCGCCGAGCGTTAGGGGGTATCCCAAGCCAGAGATGAACGTGCTCAGAAAGTCAGCCACGGCGATGCCGAGGTTTTCGGTCGAGATCCCGGAATCATCGATGCCGCAGGCGCGAAGGATCGGGCGCATTTTTTCTCCCGTTTGTGGCGCCAAGAACCTGGCGACCGTGGGCAGCGTGATACACGACGAGAGGCCGTGGGCCAAACCAAGCCGGGCGCCCAGCTGATGACCAATCGCGTGCGAGAGGCCGAGGGTGCCATTGCTCACGCCAAAGTACGATTGCCACGACGCGAGCTGAGCTTCGCCCCGAAGAGCCGAGTCCGTGGGGTTCTTGAGCGTTGCCGGCAGCACGCGCACGAGGGTCGTGATGGCCGCACAACTAAGACTGTCGCTGAAGAGTGATGACTGATCCGACACCACGGTTTCGATGGCGTGATCGAGCGTGCGCATTCCCGTCATGACCCACGCAGCGGCGGGTGTTGCCACGGCGGCATCACTGTCAAGGATGACGGCGGCGGCAGCCATCGGGGGCCCGGCAAACAGGTCCTTGTTCCCCGTCGTGGGGTTTTTCAGTGCACCACCGTCACCAAACTCCGCTGACGACAGCGTGGTGGGGATCGCGATGTGAGGAAAGGTTCGGGCCGCCGCCGCCGGGAAGAGGGGACCCTGATCCGAGCGCTGTGCCCGGTACGCATAGAGCGCGTCCTCGGTCGATATGTTTTCGCCCAAGCACAGTGAGACGAGCCGGGCCGTGTCAATGGTGCTGCCACCGCCGAGGCTCACCACACAGTCGGCGCCTGCATCGCGGGCAGCTTGCGCGGCAGCCAGCGCAACGCGATAAGGAGTGTGGGGCTCCACGGCATCGAAGACCGCGACAATTCTTTGCCCCGACCATTCCGTGAGTCGTGAGATGAGAGCCGCATCGCGCCCGGCAGACGGAGTAACAATGAGGAGGGCCCGACGAGCGTTACAGACATCGAGAACCTCACGGAGTCGCGCGATGCTACCGGGACCAGACCACATTGCCCCGACGCTCGGGTACCGGAATACGCCCTGACTCACGGTGCCATCTTCGAAGTCGTCATCGTGTCACAGAAGCGTTCTCGCCGTTCGAGACGCACAATCCTTAGCCTTGCTTGGCGATGTCTTCGTCTGTCAGCCGGCTCAGAATGTCTGCGAATACCGGCATGATGTACGACTTGAAGAGCTCAGGATTCTCCGACATGGGGAAGTGGCCCAGTCCCTCCATGAGGGTATACGTCGACCCAGGGACCTCATCGTGGAGAGCTTTGACGACCTTGGGTGATCCCGACCAGTCGTAGTCGCCCCCCAGGAGGTAGACGGCGATCTGTTTCGTGTTAATGGTTTTGGCCGAGTGACTCACGTCGTGTTCACCGCCGTAGTAATTCAGGTCACCCTCGAAGACTCGGTGCGAACCCTGGCCGTAGATGAAGGCCACCTCACGCTTGAGGGCTTCGGGACTCATCGGGGCCATGAAGGTGTACATCATTGCGACTTTGGTCTCGTTGGTCATGCGGGGGTGCCCAAAGTAGGTGCGCAGCTCGGGCGGCGCTGAATTCTCGGTGGCGAGTCCGGCTTCGAGACCGATGACTGCACGGAACTTATCGGGATGACTAATTGCCAAGTCGGCCGCGAGGTGTCCGCCCATTGAGGCGCCCATGTATACCGGGCGATTGAGTTCGAAGGCCTCGTTGAACTTGAGCATGAACTCGAAGAGAAAGTCGAGAGTGAGTTTGTACTCTTCGCTCCACCACTCACGAGACGTGGGCGGAACAGACTTTCCGTGAAACGGCAGGTCGGGAACAAGCACGCGGAAGTTCGACGTGATGTCACTGTCTTCCAGGATGTGGCGGTAGAGGCGCCCGTCCGTTCCCGCGGTGTGCATCATGACGAGCGGGATACCCTGACCGGCCTCCTCGTAGTAGACGCGATACTCGGTTCCCTGAATGTCGAGGTAAACGTAGCCTCCGTGAATCGGCGAAATTTTAGCCATTGTCGTTATCTCTCTCTCGCCTCAGGCAGCCCGGGAGGCTTCGTTGTTGACCTGGCGCATCAGGTCTGTTGTTCGCCTGACGGCCGCGTAGTAGCAGTAGAAACTCTCGAGGTCTCCCGTAATTCGCAGCCCATGGTGGAATTGAGCGGGAAACAGATCTTGAAAGAGGGGCGGGGGAACGGCGGCCAGAATCTGACTCCACACCTCGTCGGGCGCGGAAATGTCTGCAGTGAATTCGTGAAACAGCCCGGGAGCCGAAACGATTTCGGTGACGACACCGTCGCGGATGACAATGAGAAAGGCGTCGTCGCCGAGACGATAGCGCAGGCGGGCATCCCACATTCGTGATGACAGAGCGAACTCCGGGTCCGCGTTCATGACTTTTTTCAGGCGCTCAGTATCTAATTTCACGATTCACCTCGTTGTGTTTGCGTGTGCCGTGAGAACAAGCCTCAGCGGCAACTATCGATGTCATCATTTTTGTCGCAGGCGCCGTATCCCCAGACCGATGTCTCATGCAGTGGAATTCGACGCCTCTTTTTCCGTTCTGAGTAGGCGTCGTCCCGAGTCGTGTGCCATGAAGTCATCATGTCCGAAAATCTCGAACAGCGTAAGACTCTGGCCCGACCAGATGCGGACGAGACGGGCGACGTTTAGGTCGACTTTTGGTTCACTAGACTTACCGCAGGCACGAGGCACTCGTGACTACTTGCCGACTTGGCGCAATTGGTAGCGCACCGCTCTTGTAAAGCGGGGGTTGTGGGTTCGAGTCCCATAGTCGGCCCTGATTCAATGAAATCGTTCTCGCCATTCGGGGTTCGTTCAGGGAGCGTCGGTCGCACACCGTAGAATTATGAGGCATTCGACAATCCGGTGGATGCACTTTCAGTCTGGGGAGAAGCGTGACACAAGTCGAATCGCGTGAGCCTCAGAACCCCGCCGGAGTGCTGAGTGAGCGTGACCGCAACATCCTCGGCTTTGAGTGCGCGTGGTGGCAACAGCCCGGCGGCAAAGAAGAAGCGATTCGCCAGACGTTCGGTGTGTCACCGGCCCGCTACTACCAGTTGCTCAACGACCTCATCGATCGTCGGGCGGCGCTCGAGTACGACCCGATGTTGGTCAAGCGACTACTGCGCGTTCGCGAAGAGAGACGCCAAGCGCGCCAACGTCGAATGTCCCACACCGTTATCGCAGAGGAATCCCCGAACGCATGAGTGAGAAGTTTCCCACCGACCGCTTTGATGACGTTCCTCCCGAGATTCAGCGGGTAGGGGCGCACCGGTCCTCCGGTCGCTCATTGTCACCCTGGCTTATTTTTGCGTGGGCGGCCCTCGTTACGGGCCTCATTGTTGGCGGATCCACGGCGTACATTCTTGGCTCGAGCGGCAAGCTTCAGGCTTTTTTGTTCCCGGTGAGCACGCCCACGCCAACCCCCACGCCGACAGCAACTCCCACGGTGGCTCCAGACCTCGCGGTCAATGTTTTTAACGCAACGCCGATTGTCGGGCTGGCTACGACGGTCGGCAATCAACTAGCGGCCGCCGGCGTACCCGTGGGCGTCAAGGCCAACGCGAGCGTGACCGACACCAAGAAGACCATCGTTTTCTACAGCACCAAAGGCGCCGAGGGTGCGGCGCGCGGGGTATGCGTTGCGCTCAATAACACCTGTCAGATCAAGCTGACCGCCGCCTACGCGTCGTCTCAGGCACCGCTCACGCTCGTGCTGGGAGCCGACTACAAGATTCCCACGGCCGAGCCGGCACCCGTCGAGCCCGCCCCCGTGGACGGCGATGGTGGATAACTTCTTCACAAAAGGCGCAGTGGGCACATCACGGCGCTGAAAATGCTCCGACCTACAATTGTCAGCGGTGGTGTATCTGATGTACTTAACTCCGCTAGTATCAAACGACGGTTCTCGCGCGTTGCGGTTCCGCAATCTACGTACGAGGAGAAATACATGGCTGTCGGAACCGTCAAATGGTTCAACGCCGAAAAAGGCTACGGTTTCATTACCGTAGATGGTCAGGAGCAGGACGTTTT
>CAIOGW010000203.1 GCA_903857985.1 uncultured Microbacteriaceae bacterium | reverse complement strand
GTACTGGGCGTCCACATCGGCGATAGCTGAGTTGATCGCCCCTTCGCCGCCCCTCTTCATCTCATCGAGCTTGGCGTACACTTTCGCGCGAAGGTTCTCGCGAAGACCGGTGTTCTCTGAGCCGGCCAGCAGAGTGAGCGTGAAAGAGTTCGGGATGCCGTTCGAGGCGAAGCCCGCCTGGACGGTCGTCGAGAACGGGAAGCCGAAATAGACGGTGGCAAGCGAGACGTAGAAGTCGGTCTTGCTGAGACGCACTTCGACCGAGTTGCCGAAGCCGAGCAGCGTCATCTTGGCATTGAGATAGATGTACAGGGCCTTCGAGTCGAAGACGGCATACGGGCCGCCAGCGAACTCGCCGGTCGGCGCCACGGTGATGACGCCGGAGGGCTTTGCGTTGGCAGAGGCGGTGTTGGTGTTCACGTTGTCGGCCTGCCCGAGCTGGAAGGCGCCGCCGCACAGGTTCATCTTCGCCATGTAGAACTCGGCGCGGAAGTTGATCCAGTCGCTGTACGTGACGAAGATTTTGACGCTGGCAGCGATGCCGATGATGTTGATGTACGCGTCGAGCTTGACGAGCAGCGTCGGGGGCATCTTCGCCCACTGCACGGCGAACTCGAAGGACGGGCCCTCGGCGGCTTTGCAGCTGGAATCCTTGCACAGCACGAGAACTGGGTCGAGCATGGCGAGGCGCGACGACGAGAAACTGGCCGAGATATCCTTGTCGGAGATCGACAGGGCCGCCTTGACGGCCACACCGAAGATGATGAAGTCGGCCTTGAAGGCGAAGCCCTTCGTGTACGTCTCACCGGCGATGGTGAGGTCCTCGGAGGCGACCTTGACCATGATCGCGTTCAGCGTGAAGATGTTGGGGAATGCCGACAGGTCAGTGGAGCCCAAACCGATCATGGTGAGGCCCATCGAGACCAGGTCCTTGATGCCGAGGGTACCACTGTATGAGCCGAGGAACGAGTTCTTCGTTGGCGCGGCCAGGTCGACGGCAATGTAGACGACGATCTGGTACTTCGGTGCAGTGGGGTCGCCAATCTTGATCGCACCCTGGAAGGAAAAGGCCTGGAGCCAAGGCGCGACCGCCGTGAGGCCAATCGAGACCTTGACGTCGCAAATGTTGAGCCCCTTAATCGAGAACGAGTTCCTCCAGCAGCCCTGCGGGTCACCCTCTCCAGAAAGGGCGCCGTTGAGGTTCATGCGCAGGCCCACGAGTTGGAACTCGATGCCGAGGCTGACAAGCGGGTAGTTCGTCGCGTCGCTACCAACCTTGAGGCGCATCGTGATCGTGCCGCCCACCTTGAAGTCGGGCGTTGCACCTGCGCGCGAATCAATCACTAGCCTCGGCACTCGATGCCAGGAGGGAGTCATGCGTCACGGCACGGCGAATGAGAGCCCGGAGGAAAAAGGCTGCACTTACCGCCCACCTCGATGTAGAAGCTAACCTTGGTGACGTCCATAAGCGACGACTTCAAGTTCATCTTGGCCGCGGCGAGTTCAAACTCGATGCGGAAGGAGGACGACGGCGGCGTGGACGCGATGACTTTCCAAGTCATCCTGCACACGATCTGGTCGAGCGCAGCGAGAACGTCCGAGAGCGGGCCCAGCTTGGCCTCCTTGGTGACGAACGTGCCCTCGAACGAAACTGACTGGAGCGCGCTGTTCTTCGTGTCGATGACGGCGGTGAGCTTGGTGTTGCCGAGGCCAGCGCCGGGAAGGATCTGAATCCAATCGTTGGCGCCCGACTGCGGCGCAGCCCATGTGAGCGTCAAGATCTTGGTGGCAGTGACAAACTCCGCCCCCACGGTGACCTCAAGGGTGGCGCCGATGTTGATCGCGGTGCGGATCTCGCCCGAGAGCGTGAAGTTCCTGCCGTCGGTCACGAAGCCCACCGACCAATCGTGGATAGTGACGGGGCCAAAAATGCAGCCGGTCATGATCATCTTGGCGTTGAACGCGTAGTTGTCGGGCGTGACGCCGTCCTTGTGGTACTGGGTCATGGTGCCGCTGATCTGGGTGGGGAAGTACTTGCTAATGGGCCCGAACATGTTCTTGAAGTCAAGCACGGCCGAGGCCGAGACGTCGACCTGCTGCGGCGCGTCGGCCTTCTCCCTGTAGATCTTGAGACTGGTGCCGACCGGCGTGAAGGTGAGGCCAGTGACGCCGAGGGGATTGGTGAACGTGAAGGTCTTGGCGAACGTCTGTGTGAGCGTCAGCGAAGGCGGGTCAAGCACGTACACGGCGGTGCCATCGAACTGGTACGACGGGAGGTTGAGGATGGTGAAGGACGACGTCAGAGAGACGCTCGTGAGCGTGCGGTTCACGGCGGCGAATGGCCACTGGACTTCGAAGTCGACAGTCGGGTTTTGTGCCTGAACGAGCGAGAAGGCCACGTTGCCGGGCATGGAGACCGAGACCTTGGCGTTGGTGAAGTTGGTGCCGTCCTCGCTCGTCTTCAGCTCGAGGTTGCTGACGTACAAGTTGGCGATGCCCTCGAAGCCCACGAGCTTGATAGGCGTCAAGAGGACCGAGATTCCGAACGTCTTGGCGAACAAACCGAGGTTGACCTCCGCAGGCGGCTGGCACGCAATGGACAGGCTCTTCGCTGGTGTCTGCCAGCTGCCCGAGGTCTGGTACGGGATGGCGACCTCGCTGCCCTCGATGCCGAGCTGTCCGTTCAAGCCAAACTCGCCATCGCTGACGAACTTGAGAGTGGTTGCAGAGAGCTTCACCGCAACTCCCGCGACGGCAGGAAGAGTAACGTTCCAGATCGAGATATTGAACGCGATTGCGTTGAAAATGGGCTTGTTCCCGTCGAACTTAAACTTGATGGCAATCGAGTGGATCGCAGTCGAGGCGATCTTCTCCTTCGTGAAACCAAGGAACTTGGGCAGCGCGGACGAAATCTTGCCAATGTCGAAGCCGGCGAGGTCGGCGACTTGCTGGAAGCTGATGGACGATTTGGCACTGAGGCACTTGTCCTCCGCGGTGGCGTTCGCGAAGGCGGAGCCCATCCATCCGATCGTCTTGCACGGGTTCTGGAGAGCAAACTCCATCGGGCCGAACCCAGCGGGCAGGTTGAACGTCGTGCCGACGTTGGGGTACGGGATGGACGCGAGGTTGGAAGGCAAAGCGTGTGCAGTCTGCTTCGTCTGCATCATGTTGGTCAGCTCGTCGTCCATTCCCATGAGGGAGTCAAGATTCAAGTCGGACGCTACGAGATCAACAATCGAGCTGCAAAACATCGGAAGCAGGCGCTTGGGTCACGTTGTTGCACGACGCCCATCCAAGAATCGCCCATCCAAGAATCGCCGAAGTGGCCAGACCATGGCCATCTGATTCCAAGCGTGGGCCTCGGGGTGTGGCGTGAAGGATCGCACCTTTGGGAAGCAAAAGCAAAAGTTTGGAGCGTGAATAGAAGGAATGCGGGTAGCATGATCATCCGACCGAGCATCGTTTCCCGATCGAATAAGTTTACGATCGTGCAAATGATGGAATTTGTGGGTCTCCCCCTT
>CAIOGW010000202.1 GCA_903857985.1 uncultured Microbacteriaceae bacterium | reverse complement strand
CGGCGTGGACTTCGACGTGTATTTTCACGAGGACTCGCTGCACGAGTCGCGCGCCGTGGAGCGCGCCGTCGCGCGCCTGCGCGAGCTCGGTCACATTTTTGACGAAGACGGTGCGGTGTGGCTGCGCACCACGGCATTTGGTGACGACAAAGATCGCGTGATCATTAAGAGCGATGGAAACCCCGCCTACATTGCTGCTGATCTGGCCTACTACCTCAACAAGCGCGAGCGCGGATTCGAGCGCAACATCATCATGCTCGGCGCCGACCACCACGGTTATGTGGCGCGAATGATGGCCATGTGTGCAGCGTTCGGCGATACTCCGGGAAAAAGCCTCGAGATTCTCATTGGCCAGATGGTCAACCTCGTTAAAGACGGACAACCCGTGCGCATGAGCAAGCGCGCGGGCACCATCGTGACCCTCGATGACCTCGTGGAGGCAGTGGGCGTGGACGCGGCACGCTATGCGCTCGTGCGTAGCTCGATCGATTCGAATCTGGACATTGACCTTGATCTTCTGCAGACACAGTCCAACGACAATCCGGTTTTCTACGTTCAGTACGCTCACGCGCGCACCTGCGCCGTGGCGCGCAACGCCGGTGCCGCGGGGGTGCGTCGTGACGACGGGTTTGCGCCCGAACTCTTGGTGCACGAATCGGAGTCAGTCTTAATCGCGGCACTCCAAGACTTTCCCCGCGTGGTAAAGCAGGCGGCGGAACTTCGGGAACCGCATCGGGTGGCGCGCTTCATCGAGGAAGTGGCGGGCACATTCCACCGTTGGTACGGCGCCTGCCGGGTGCTCCCGCAGGGCGACGAGGACGTGACCGACCTCCACCGCACGCGGTTATGGCTGAATGACGCCACTGGCCAAGTGATTCGCAACGGACTCGCCCTGCTCGGCGTGAGCGCTCCTGAGCGGATGTAGCGGTTCGCGGGTGAGAGAATAGAAGAGTCTTGCCGCCAGGTGCGAGACAGACTCGTGGATGAAGGACGACCATGGCCGAGGCAGGGAGCGCGCGCACCCCTCCGCGTCAGTCCACGTGCGATGTCACGGCCGTGATGGCGCTCTATAACGGGGGCGATCTGGTGCGCGACTCTCTTGAGTCAATCGTGACGCAGACCCTCCCACCTCGGCAAATAATTGTGGTCGATGACGGCTCACAAGACGCATCGCCGGAGCTCGTTGCCCGTTTTGTGAAAACACACCGAGGCCCGTCGAAGGTCACCGTCATTCGCAAGGAAAACGGTGGACAGGGTTCGGCGCGAAACACCGGTGTCGCGAAGACCACGACAGAGTTCGTCGCGTTCATTGATCAAGACGACACGTGGTCCCGCGATCACCTCGCGGTCTTGCTTGAGGGGTTTGCCGACCAACCTCAGCGGGGCTGGATTTTCTCTGATTTTCGGCAGATTGATGCCGCGGGAAAGACGGTGCGTCGCCACTATTTGACACAAACGAATTACCGCGTTCCGGAGCAGTCGTTTACCGGCATGCTCAGTCGAGACCTGATGATGTTGCCCTCTGCCAGCCTCATTCGCACCCGGGCTTTTCGCGAGGGCGGCGGATTCGACACCCAGTTTCGAGGGTACGAGGACGACGATCTTTTCCTGCGCATTTTTCAGGCGGGCTGGGGTTTCGCCTTCGAACCGCGAGACGTGACCAACTATCGCATTCACGCCGAAAACTCGTCGCGTCAGTCCACGTTCCTCCGGTCGCGCGAGCGCTTTTATCTCAAGTATCGAGCGGTTTTTGAGGCCCAGGGGCCGGACGACCTTGCTACATTTCGTCAACTCATTGCCGAACGCATGACGCGATCCTTCATCAACGATGCTGTGGCGCTCAACCGCGACAGCATCCCGGGCGACTTCCGATCCGAATTGCATCGCGTGGCATCCTTCATCTTGGGAGACATCGGCTGGTCGCTCAAGCGGCGCGTTGTGATGCTGATCGTGCGACACACGTGGCT
>CAIOGW010000201.1 GCA_903857985.1 uncultured Microbacteriaceae bacterium | reverse complement strand
GAGAAGGTTGTTGCCGACATTGTCACTGCCGGTGGTCGTGCTCAGTTCACGGCGATTGATGTCAGCAAAGAAGCCGATGTCATTCGCATGGTCGACGAGACCGTGGCCGCCTTTGGCTCACTCGACTTTGCTTTCAACAACGCGGGCATTCTCGCTGTGGGCTTCACGCACGAGGTCGAAGAGGCCGACTTCGACCGCATCTTTGCCATCGACGCCAAGGGCGTGTGGATGTGCATGAAACACGAGATCCGGTACATGAAAGAGCACGGTGGCGGAGCAATCGTCAACAATGCGTCGGAGGCCGGCCTCGTGGGAACGCCCATGGCAGGCCCCTACGTGGCCGCCAAGCACGCCGTGGTGGGACTGACCAAGACCGCCGCTGGTGAATACGCCAACATGGGCGTGCGCATTAACGCCATTGCACCGGGAGCCATTGCCACACCAATGGTGCTGACTTTGCCCCAGCCGGTTCAGGACAGCCTCGTTGCCCCGCAACCGCTCACGCGCATGGGAACCCCCGAAGAGGTGGCCGAGCTCGTGCTGTTTCTCTGCTCCGACAAGGCACCGTTCATGATTGGCAATATCGTTTCGATCGACGGCGGTGCCACCTCAAACGCGCAGTCGTACAGCCCCGAAACCAGCCCGAGCGCGTAGTACACGAGCGGGACAGATGCGCGTGACTCGACTCGCAGGCCACTTACGACGTGCCCTAAACTGGGGGTCGGCTCCTCGCGTGGCGCCATCCAGGCCAACTCCCCCAGGACGGAAACGTAGCAAGGGTAACCGGGCTCTGGCGGGTGCGCGAGGAGTCCCTCTTTTTAGCTCATACTCACGAATACCTTGACGATGCTCGGGTCACCCGCGGCAAGGAGTTCGTAATATGCAGGAACCTCGGCAAGGGTCACCGTGTGGCTAAACATCGGTGTTGGGTCTAGTTCGCCACGCGCAATTTTTTCCAAAAGTTCACTCATGTGCCCGAGGTCGCCGAGACCGGTCCAGAGTGTCACATTCCGCATGAGCAGTCCCGCCATGTCGACCGTCAGTGCATGGCTGGGAATGCCGAGCACCGCGATGCGTGCACCAATTCCGGCGAGCGAGCATGCGAGGTCAAGCGACTCCTGCGTTCCCACTGCATCGATGACGGACAGCGTCCTACCGGGAAGCACTTGCCTGAGCTCGGTTAAAACATCGTCGCCGGCCAAGACGGTGTGAGTCGCACCCAGTTGCCGGGCGGCCTCGAGCCGTGCCGGCAATCGATCGACCCCCACGATTTTTGCGACACCGGCTGCTGAGGCGGTGTGGATGGCCGACAGGCCTACGGGACCGCATCCGATCACGAGTAGATCGGTTGCGTTCTCGCTCACCACCTGGCGCACCGCGGTCCAGCCAGTGGAGAGGACGTCACCAACGGAGAGGGCCTGAGCGTCAGAGACTCCCTCGGGTACGCGAACGACGGTATTCTCCGCCCACGGTGCGATGAGGTACTCAGACTGAGCCCCACCGAGGTTTCCCATCCCCTTCCCCGATCCGAAAACCCCTCCCTCGGCACAGCGCTGTTCCTGACCCCGAGAGCAGAGTTCACAGCTGCCACACCAGACAGCCGCCGGCCCAACCACTCGGTCGCCGACGGTAAACGACCGCACGTTTGCTCCAACTTCATCAACGATGCCGACCCACTCGTGACCTAACGCAAAGCCAATTTCGGGGGTTAAATGCCCGGCAGCAAGATGGAGATCACTGCCACAAATGCTGGTTGCAATTACACGCACGCGAAGAGAATGAGGATCAGTCAGCTCGGGAATGGGAACCTCGAGAAATTCCACCCGATTTGTGGCGGTGAGGGTGAGCGCTTTCACCGCTGATCCAACCATCGCGACACTGCGCCGAGAAGAGCGAGCGATCCGTCGGAAGCACCGACGGTCGTTTGTGTATGACTTGAGACATAAGCAAAAACGACGTCGCGAGAGGGATCGACGACGATGAGTGAACCACCGGCGCCTTGGTGGCCAAACGAACCTTCGCCAAGCATCGGCGAGTAGACGTGAGGGAGTTCGACCCCCGAACCAAATCTCGTGACGTGATAGAGGGTTCGATCCATGCCGTGTCGGCGTTGCGCAGACATGTCGGATACGGCATTGCCACTGAGCAGGCTGGTCGAGCCGCCGACGCCGGTGATTGCCGAGAAGAGGTGAGCCAGGTGGGATGCCGTTGTCACGCCTGAGAGTGATGGCCAGTTTGCGGCAATCACGCGGGGGTCACCAAAGAAGAAGGGGGCTCCAGAGAGAATCGGAACGAACGAGCCGTCGCTTATGGCGTTTCCCGTCATAATGGCCTCACCGTGGCCCTGGGTGAGAACGGGAAAGTCGAAGCTCAGAGCGGCAACTGACGTGATTTCTTCTGGCGGTGCGCCAAACCAGAACGCGTGTCCGGCAGGGCCGGTGAGGTGCTTGGCAACGTAGCCCGACACGTTGACGCCGAGAGCGTGTGAAAAAACGCCGTTCATGAGTGCGCCAAACGTGAAAGCGCCGTAGCCGTGCTCAGTCCCGGGTTCCCACAGTGGTTCCTGGATTTCGATAGCTCGGTCGAGAGCTCCGGCGAGGAGTTCTTCAGTGGTGAGCGGTTGATCCACGGCAGGAATGCCGCAACTGTGGTCGAGCACCATTCGTGTGGTTATGGACTTCGTCGTCGCCTTGGCCATCGCCGGCCAGAAGGACGCGACGGGCTGGTCTAGGTCAAGGGCACCTGCTTCGTAGGCGTGCGCCGCGGCCGCAGCAACAACCGCCTTCGAAACCGAGAAAACCTGCACGGGTGTGTCTGTTTGCAGACTGCCGCCCGCGACATCAATGACCGTGCGGCCCCCAACGATAAGAGTGAACTGTGCACCTCCCGCACTGCGGGCAACAGCGCGTGAGAAGACTTCGGCGAGTTCCGCAGCCGAGTCATCGATGGCTCCGCTCACGACGGCAACGGGAGGGAGGTTGGGGGGAGTCATGCGCTCATCACTTCTGTTTGTCGGGTTGACGAATAAAAACCGTGCTGGTGGGAGGCAGGGATTTCCAGACCGTAGGTCACGCGCAGGGTCGTGAGCATGGCGTCGAGTTCAAGAGTGTCCGCTTGGTTGATATTGCGACGGGTATCCACGAACGGGAAGTCTCCCTTGAGGTTGGGAAAGTACTGCGTGCGGAGGCGCGAAACACCGTCGACATTAATGCCGGATTCTCGAGCTTGAATGTCGGCCACCACAATCTGCGTGAGCTGATCGAAAAGCGACCACGCGTCGGCCCGGCTCGGATGCAGAACGCCGATGCCGTAGAGGGTGGAGTATTTCTCAGCGAACGTGCCGAGATGGAAATCGGGGTGCCCGTCACGCGGGGGCACAACGTCGTCGTCAAGCCACGGGATGGAAATGTCGAAGCCCGTTGCCAGAACGACCACGTCGAAATCCTCGCGAGAGTCGTCATCGAAGATCACCCCACGCTCCGTGAATCTCTTCACATTGGGGCGGTGTGTCAAGGTTCCGTGTGTGAAGTGGTGAAGCACGGTGTCGCTCACAATGGGCTGTGTTGCTCCCAGCGGCCACGACGGTGTTTCGAGCCCGTAGGCCTCGAGCGGGCCCACAGTGGCGAGCACCAGATCAATCACTTGATACGGGTTGATGCGCTGAGAGACCTGTGGCACGTGTGGGAACGAGACCTTGCCCACCATGAGGTCTGGCGTAGGCACGCCAAAGATTTGCTTGGGCAAAAAATAGTAGGGGCGGCGAGTTGAGAGTACGGCAGCGCTGCCGTACTCGGCCGCGTCGACAGCGATGTCAACACCGCTATTTCCCGCTCCCACCACGAGCACCCGCTTGCCGGTGAACTCGGAGGGTGAACGGTATTCACTCGAGTGAATGAGACGTCCGGTGAACGTGTCCATGTCGTCAAAATCGGGCGCATAGGGGGCCCACTGTTGACCCGCTGCGTAGATTACTCCGGCATATTCACCGAGGTAACCATCGTGTGATTCCACAGACCAGGTTGCGTCGGGCCGAGAAGATGTGGGCTCCGCTTTCGTGACGCTGACCCCGAATCGAATCTGTTCCATGAGCCCGTGGTCACGTGCCATGTCTTCGATGTAGTCGAGCACTTGGCTCCACGACGGGTAGGTGGGGTAGTGCTCGGGCATGGGGTAATCGAGAAAGCCACCGTTGAGTTTGCTCGTGATGAAGTGGCATGTCTCATACATCGGCGAACCTGGATTGTCGATGTCCCAGATACCGCCGACGCGCGTGTGTCTCTCGACCACCTCGAACGGAATGCCCTTGCGCTTGAGGGCCCGGGCGGCGATGAGCCCGCAGGGGCCGGCGCCAACAATGAGGTACGGGAGGGTGCTCGGTGAGGCCATGCTGATCCGCCTATCTGTGGGAGGTTCCGGATGTTGTCACCCTATGAGAGTGTGAGGAAATCCGACATCGAATATGTGCGATTGTTTGTTGAATCTGCGCAGTCGCGCTCGTGGGATCCTTCTCGTAATCGCTGGTCAATCAGATTAGAGTCGGCGTACGGTCCCACACTGCCGAGGGAGGTTCTCGTGACTGAGCATCTCGTTGTGGATGGCGACGTACCCGAGACTCACGTTCTGAGCTCCGGACACTGGGGTCAACTAGTGGGTGACGTCTACACGCGAGTTCATGTGCGCGACACGGATCGGTCGTTTTCCGGCCGATTGCGCAATGTGGATGTGGGGGGAGTCAACGTCTCTCGGGTTCGAGTAGGAAAGCATCGTCTGCAACGCCTCGCTGATCAGATCACGCCGGCGGAGTCGCCGAAACTGGTCTTGTGCGCCCAGGTCTCCGGCTTCGGTACCGTCATTCAGAACGGACGGCAAACCATTCTCGGCCCCGGAGATCTCACCGTTTACGACACCAGCATGCCCTTCGAACTTGAGTTCGACGGCACGGCTGAATGCGTGGGAATGGTTGTTCCGTGGGGAAGCATCGCTCCGGCTCCAGAAGTTTCGCGCCGACTCGTAGCATCATTCATGCCTGCCGCCGATCCTGTCGTTCGCACGGTTTCTCGCGTCATCATCGACAGTGAAGAGGGCCTGGCCGAAATGCCGGTTTCGGCTCGACGTCGTTTTGCCCATCACATGGTGCAGGTTTTCGAGACTCTGTGCTGGACGCGCCTGAATGAGACGGCCCCTATAGGGGACTCAGCCGCGGGGGGAAAGGCACGCATGGCTCAGGTATTGCTCTTCATCGAGGAGAACCTGGCCGATCCCGCGCTTGACGCAAAAATGGTGGCCGGGGCATCCTTTGTCTCTGTCAGAACGTTGCACGATTGGGCTGCGCAAGCGGGCGTGTCGATAGCGACGTGGATTCGTGCACGTCGACTGGAGCGTAGCCGCGCGGATCTTGCGCTCTATCCCGAGATGCCCATCGCGGCCATTGCTGTGCGCAACGGTTTTCTGGGAGCGGCCTACTTTAGCCACATCTTTCGTGGGACTTTCGGCATGTCCCCGAGCACGTACCGGTCGGGCGTCAGGGAGTAGAAGTACCATTGAGAAGTGACCACCGCTCTCTATCGCCGCTACCGGCCCGAGACATTTGCCGAAATGATTGGGCAATCCCAGGTCACCGACCCCCTCATGACGGCGCTGCGTACCGATCGCGTAAATCACGCCTACCTCTTTAGCGGCCCCCGAGGTTGTGGCAAGACCACGTCGGCACGCATCCTGGCCCGCTGCCTCAACTGCGCTGAGGGGCCCACGGATACGCCGTGCGGAAAGTGTGCCAGTTGCATCGAGCTCGCGCGCGATGGTTCGGGCAGTCTCGACGTCGTTGAAATCGATGCGGCCAGCCACAACGGTGTCGATGATGCACGCGATCTGCGGGAGCGTGCGGCCTTCGCCCCGGCGCGCGACCGGTTCAAGATCTTCATCCTGGATGAGGCACACATGGTGACGCCCCAAGGGTTCAACGCACTTCTCAAGCTGGTCGAAGAACCCCCCGAGCACGTCAAGTTCATCTTTGCCACCACTGAGCCCGAAAAGGTAATCGGCACCATCCGCTCGCGCACCCACCACTATCCCTTCCGGCTCATTCCGTCGGCCACGATGCTCGAGTACGTCGAAGAGATGTGTCGGCTTGAGGGCGTCACGGTGGATGCCGGCGTGCTTCCGCTCGTGGTTCGCGCCGGCGGTGGTTCGGCACGTGACACGCTCTCTCTTCTTGATCAACTAATTGCCGGGTCTGAGGGATCAACGGTGTCCTACGAGCGTGCTGTTGCCCTGCTGGGATTCACGCACGGTGCTTTGCTCGACGAAGTGGTGGAAGCGCTCGCGGCGCGCGATGCCGGCGCAGCGTTTGCCTCGGTAGACCGCGTCATCCAAACCGGTCAAGATCCCCGGCGTTTTGTTGAGGATCTGCTCGAGCGCCTGCGCGACCTCATTGTGGTGGCCGCGACCGGCAGTAATGCCGTACATGTTTTACGTGGAACAACGGCCGAAGAAATTGACCGCATGGAGAAGCAAGCGCGCGTTTTTGGCAGTCGCGAACTCTCGCACGCCGCCGACATCGCCAATGCGGGCCTCACCGAGATGATCGGTGCAACGTCGCCCAAGCTGCACCTCGAGCTGATGGTCGCGCGGTTGCTCGTGGAGGCGGAGCCGGCGTCGGCAAGCTCGGTTGGTTTCGATAAAGCGACTGCGTCGCCTACTCAACCGACGGGCAAGGCGCCAGCTGCACAGCCAGCGGCTGGTTTCGATGCGGTGGCTGCGCCACCTACTCAACCAGCGGGCAAGGCTGCGCCACCTACTCAACCAGCGGCGAAAGCGAACCCGATTGAGCCCACCACGGCAGGGCTCACGAAAGCGTGGTCCGCGGTGCTCGAGCACCTTCAGAACGCTAATCGCATGGCCTGGATTGTGGTGACCACGGCCTCGGTTCGGGAATATGACGGCGACGTAGTCACACTCGTTTTCCCGAGCGAGACGGATGCGGCCAGTTTTCGGCCACAGCAGGGCGTGCCGGGCGGTGTGCACGAGAAGCTGCGCGAGAGCATCATCGCGGTGACGGGCGAGAGCCCCAAGTTCCGTGTCTCAGTTGAGGGAACGCCCACCGCAGCCATTGACACCGTGCCGGCGGAAAAACCCGCTCCGGTCGTGGTGCCCGATGCCCCGGGCGACGATTGGGCCGTTGTTGATATTCCGGGGGCGGATGAGGCTTCGACGAGCTCAGCTAGCATGGTTTCGACAAGCTCAACCGACGGCGGCTCAGCCGGCGAGGTTTCGACAAGCTCAACCGTCGACAGCCCAACCGTCGATAGTAAAGCCGATGATGGCCGCTACGGTGAGTCGGTGGTGCGCGACCTACTGGGAGCCACGCTGCTCAAGGAGGAGCGCACCGGCCCGATTGAGACAGTGACCCCTGCCGACACGGGTGCACAGGTTTTGCCCAACGCGGGCGAGGCGTAAACGTTGTACGAGGGCATCGTTCAGGAGCTCATTGACGAGCTGGGTCGCCTGCCGGGCATCGGCCCTAAGTCTGCGCAGCGCATCGCCTTTCACATCCTGCAGACGCAGACCTTCGACGTGTCGCGCCTCGCAGCCGTGCTGTCAGAAGTGCGCGCCAAGGTTCGTTTCTGCGAGGTGTGCGGCAACGTGAGCGAGTCGGCGCAGTGCGCGGTGTGTCGCGACCCGCGCCGCGATCCCGCATCCATTTGTGTTGTCGAAGAGGCCAAGGATGTCGTGGCGATTGAGCGCACGCGTGAGTTCAAAGGCCTGTATCACGTGCTCGGCGGTGCGCTGAGCCCCATCGACGGCATTGGTCCCGACGACCTTCGCGTCAAAGAACTGATGACGCGCCTCGCGGATGGCACCGTGACCGAAGTGATCATCGCCACCGACCCCAACCTCGAGGGCGAGGCAACAGCCACCTACCTGTCGCGCTTGCTCTCACCCATGGACCTCATCGTGACGCGACTCGCCTCCGGCCTTCCCGTGGGTGGCGACCTCGAGTACGCCGACGAGGTAACCCTCGGCCGCGCATTCGAGGGCCGGCGCGCAATACAATAGGTATTTCGACGCCCATTTTTCGGCTTTCTCCCCCCTAGTAATCGAGGAAAAGCGTGAGCTTAATCGTGCAGAAGTTTGGCGGTTCATCCGTTGCGGATGCCGCCAGCATCAAGCGTGTCGCCGCGCGCATTGTGGAGACCAAGCAGGCCGGAAACGATGTGGTTGTTGTCGTCTCGGCCATGGGTGACACCACCGACGAGCTTCTTGAACTAGCCAACGGGGTTTCCGAGACGCCGGCGCCGCGAGAGATGGACATGCTCCTCACGGCTGGCGAGCGCATCTCCATGGCGCTCGTGGCCATGGCCATTCGATCGCTTGGTCACGATGCCCGGTCGTTCACCGGCAGCCAGGCGGGAATGATCACGGATTCCCAGCACGGTGCGGCGCGCATTGTTGACGTCACACCGGGCCGCGTCAAAGACGCCCTTTCCGAGGGCGCTATTGCGATCGTTGCCGGCTTCCAAGGGTTCAATCGCGACTCGGGAGAGATCACCACGCTGGGCCGCGGCGGATCAGACACGAGCGCCGTTGCCCTTGCCGCCGCACTCGATGCCGAGGTGTGCGAGATCTTTACCGATGTCGACGGCATTTTTACCGCCGATCCACGTTCGGTTCCGCTTGCCCACAAGATTGACCGCATCACGAGCGAAGAGATGCTCGAGCTCGCGGCCAACGGAGCGAAGGTTCTCTACATTCGCGCCGTTGAGTTTGCGCGCCGCCACGGCGTAACCATCCATGTTCGTTCCTCGTTTAACCACAACGAGGGCACAATTGTTTATAACCCCAAGGAGGGAGTCGAAGTGGAAGAGCCCATCATCACCGGAGTTGCCACCGACCTCAGTCAGGCCAAGATCACCGTTGTCGAAGTTCCCGACGTACCCGGCAAGGCCGCCGAGATTTTCACCACCATCGCCAATGCCGACATCAACATCGACATGATTGTGCAGAACGTCTCCGCCGACGATTCCGGGAAGACCGACATCTCGTTCACGCTACCCAAGACCGAGGGCGAGGCCGCACTGGCCGCTCTGAGCGCCGACGAAAAGGGCATCGGATTCGCCTCCCTCAAGTACGACGATCAGATCGGCAAGCTCTCGGTCGTCGGTGCGGGTATGAAGACCAACTCGGGAGTATCGGCGCAGTTGTTCACCGCCCTGTTTGAGGCCGGCATCAACATCGAAATGATCTCGACCAGTGAGATTCGTATCTCCGTTGTGACGCGCGCTGACATGCTCAACACCGCGGCGCTCGCCGTGCACTCGGCGTTCGGACTCGATTCGGATACCGAGGCCATCGTCCACGCAGGAACCGGCCGATGACCGTTGTTGCCGAGACGGGCATCAGCGTTGGCGTTGTTGGTGCCACCGGTCAGGTGGGCACTGTCATGCGTGCTCTGCTCGACGAACGCAACATGTCAATTCGAGAGATTCGCTTCTTTGCCACCGCGCGGTCGGCCGGGCAGACGCTGGTTTATCGCGGACACGACGTTGTGGTGGAAGACATTGCCACAGCTGACCCCGCCGGACTAGATGTTGCCCTGTTCTCTGCCGGAGCCACCGGATCGAACGCGCACGCACCCCGTTTTGCCGAGGCCGGCTGTCTCGTGGTCGACAACTCGAGCGCGTGGCGCATGGACCCCGACGTTCCCCTGGTGGTGAGCGAGGTGAACCCGCACGCAATCGATGAGGCCGTCAAGGGCATCATCGCCAACCCCAACTGCACCACCATGGCTGCGATGCCCGTGATGAAGGTGCTGCACGGGGCCGCCGGACTGACGAAAATGGTGGTCACCACGTTCCAGGCCGTTTCGGGATCTGGTCTCGCGGGTGCCGAAGAACTGATCACGCAGGTGACCGCGGCCGTTGAGCAGGGAAACCTCATTGATCTTGTTCAAGACGGTTCTGCCATCACGTTCCCGGCTCCCGTGAAATATGTGCGCACTATTGCCTTCGACGTGATTCCGCTTGCTGGCTCGGTCGTTGACGACGGTTCGAATGAAACCGACGAAGAGAAAAAGCTACGCAACGAGAGTCGCAAGATTCTCGATCTTCCCGGCCTCAAGGTTTCGGGAACGTGTGTGCGCGTGCCGGTCTTCACCGGACACAGCCTGAGCATCAATGCGGAGTTTGAGCGACCCATCACCCCCGATGCGGCCCGCGCCCTGTTGGCCACGGCACCGGGTGTGCAACTCGAAGAAGTGCCCACACCACTGCAGGCGGCCGGAGCCGACCCCACATTTGTGGGCCGATTCCGCCAAGACGAGACGGTCGACGACGGCCGAGGACTCGCCTTTTTCCTCAGTAACGACAACCTGCGCAAGGGTGCCGCACTCAATGCGGTACAAATCGCCGAGATTATCGCGGCAGCCCGGCTCTAGAGCCCTTCGGGTTTCCCGTTAGGTGGTATCACCAAAAACGCGTTCGTGGCCCGCGCGCGCGTAAACTAACACGGTGACTTCGAAGCCAATAGACGTTGCCCTCATCGGCGGCGGAATCATGAGCGCCACGCTCGGCGTACTCATCAAGCAGCTAGAGCCATCGTGGACGATTCGCATTGTTGAGAAGCTGTCGGATGTCGCGCAGGAGAGCTCAAGCCCCTGGAACAACGCGGGCACTGGGCACGCCGGACTGTGCGAGCTGAACTACATGCCCGAAGCAGCCGACGGCTCGGTTGAGGCGTCCAAAGCCGTGGTGATTAACGAGCAATACCAGCTATCGCGCCAGTTTTGGGCGCACCTCGTGGACACGAACATGCTCGACACTCCCACGTCTTTCATCAACTCCACCCCGCACATGACTTTCGTGTGGGGCCAAAAGAACGTTGACTACCTGCGCCGTCGCACCGAGGTGCTCAAGAACGAGCCGCTATTTGCCGGCTTCGAATACAGCGAAGACCCTGAGGTTATTGCCGAGTGGTCGCCGCTGATTATGAAGGGTCGCGTTGGCAACGAGCCCATTGCTGCCACACGCATCGTCTCCGGCACAGATGTCGACTATGGTGCGCTGACGCGGCAGCTGCTCAGGGTTCTCACGAGCAGTGGCGCCGAGCTGGTGATGGAGACAGACGTGCGGTCCATCCGTCGTCACGGCGAAGGCCTCTGGAGAATTCGCACGCGCAACGCGGTGGGAAACACGCCGGGCTCGTTCGACGCTCGTTTTGTGTTTGTAGGCGCCGGTGGTGGCGCGCTGTCGCTTCTGCAGAAATCGGGCATTCCCGAGATTGAGGGCTTTGGCGGGTTCCCCGTATCGGGCGAATTCCTGCGCACGACCAACCCCAAGATTGTGGCCAAGCACAAAGCCAAGGTTTACGGCAAGGCTGCCGTGGGCGCACCGCCCATGTCGGTTCCGCACCTTGACACCCGAATGGTCGATGGCACGGCATCGCTGCTGTTCGGACCGTATGCGGGCTTCAGCCCCAACTTCTTGAAAAACGGGTCGGTGCTCGATCTCCCGCTTTCGGTGCGGTTTCACAACATCATCCCCATGCTGGCGGTGGCCGTCACAAACCTCGACCTGCTCAAGTACCTCATTGGTGAGGTGCTCGCCGGGCCTAAGAAGAAGCTCGATGCGCTGCGAGAGTTCATGCCCGATGCGCGGCCCGAAGACTGGCACCTCATCAAGGCAGGTCAGCGGGTTCAGGTCATGAAGAAGGACCACGCCAAGGGCGGCGTGCTGCAGTTTGGCACCGAGGTCATCACCAGTGCCGACGGAACGATTGCCGGTCTGCTGGGTGCGTCACCGGGTGCTTCTGTGTCTGTGGCCATCATGCTCGATCTGCTCAAGCGCTGCTTCCCGGACAGGTTCCCGAAGTGGGAAAAGAAGATTCACGCCATGATTCCCCACTACGGAACGCTGCTGAATACCGATGCCAAGAAGGCCAAGGAAAGCCTGTCCGCCACGGCAAAATCGCTGGGACTTACTGCTTAGCATTTCGCCCGTCGAGTAGCCATCTGCGCGGAGTTCGTCGCCCGTCGAGTAGCCAGCCGTGTTGGCGTATCGAGACGCTAGGCCGGGACGAGATAGACCTTGCGAATGT
>CAIOGW010000200.1 GCA_903857985.1 uncultured Microbacteriaceae bacterium | reverse complement strand
TAGCCGTGGGGCAACCCGCTTCAGTCCTCGTGGAATATGCCGACGACTCGTCGATAATCACCGACACCACAAGCTGTTATGTGATTGAGCGGGATGCGTCTTCCGGATTTGATGATCCGGATCAGGGGGGCCTTTTTACGGGACGAGTCCTTGAAGCCTGCTCTGATTCGGCTACCGGCCTGGTGTCCGTGTTCCATGCTCCCGGGTTCTTGCTCTTCGACTTCTAGTGGTTGCCGGGGCACGCTGACACCCGATCGAAAACGTCGGATGCTGTGCGGGAAACTGTCAGACATTCCGCGTAGTCTCGGCTGGTGATGGATATCTTTCCTTTTCTTTTCGGTGTGATCATTTTCTTGATCGGGCTCTCGCTGTCGATTGGTCTTCACGAGCTGGGCCACCTCATTCCGGCCAAGATTTTCAAGGTTCGCGTGGCTCAATACATGATTGGGTTTGGCCCCACACTGATTCGCAAGAAGTGGGGTGACACCGAATACGGCATCAAGGCACTGCCCCTGGGCGGCTATATCTCGATGGCCGGAATGTTCCCCCCGGGAACCGCGCAGAAAAAATCTTCCGCACGCGGATTCTTCGGCAAGATCGTGCAGGACGCGCGCGACGCGAGTGCAGAGAGCGCCCAGAACGTCTCACCCGATCGCCTGTTCTACGGCCTTCCCGTCTGGAAGCGCATCATCATCATGTTCGGCGGACCGTTCATGAACCTGGTGCTGGCGTTCGTGCTGTTCGCCATTATCGTCGTGGGCTTCGGCATGCCTCAGGCCACGAACACCCTGAGCGCCGTATCCACGTGTGTTGAAGCAACCGAGACGTGTTCAGCCGGCGAGCCCGACGCGCCAGGCGCGCTCGCGGGCCTCGAGGCGGGAGACACCATTGTGGCAATCGACGGTTCCCCGGTCAGTGCGTGGGATCAGGTATCGACGGCCATCATGCCGGCGGCTGGCAAGACGCTGGCGTTCACTGTGGAACGAGCCGGCGAAGCGCTCACAATTCCGGTTACTCCCGTCGAGGTTTCCCGTCCGGTATACGGCGATGACGGAGCTGTTGTGACCTCGTCAAACGGCGATGCGGTCACCCAACTCGTCGGATTCGTCGGCATCTCGCCGGTCACCGAGATGGTGTCACAACCGCTCACGGCGGCCTTCCCGCTGGTGGGGCAAACCGTGACCGGAACCGCAAACATGATTCTCAATCTGCCTCAACGACTTGTTGACGTGGGAGAGGCAGCCTTTGGTCCCGAAGAGCGCCAGCTCGACGGTCCTATTTCGGTGGTCGGAGTGGGCCGGGTAGCGGGCGATATCGCCGGATCAGATCAGGTGACGACCGACGGCAAGGTTGTGTCGCTGCTGGGCATCTTGGCCTCGCTCAACGTGGCGCTCTTCGTTTTCAACCTCATTCCCCTGCTGCCCCTTGATGGCGGCCACATCGCGGGAGCTCTCTGGGAGCTCATCCGCCGTGGCTGGGCACGCCTGCGCAAACGACCCGACCCCGGCCCCGTCGACATTGCGCGCTTCATGCCCATCACCCTCGTTGTTGTGGTCATCATGATTGCCATGAGCGCCCTGCTGATTTACGCCGACATCGTCAAGCCGGTCATCATTTTCTAGCCCGATTCGTCGTAGGCTGTGCACGTGCCTGCCGTGAATCTAGGATTGCCCGCAAAGCCCGAAACTCTTGCCCCCCGTCGCGTTTCGCGACAAATTAAGGTGGGCAAGGTGCTGGTGGGCGGTGACGCCCAGGTGTCGGTGCAGTCGATGACCACCACCCCCACCACAGACATCAATGCCACCCTGCAGCAGATTGCCGAACTCACGGCATCGGGCTGTGACATTGTGCGGGTGGCTGTACCAACCCGCGAAGATGCTGAGGTATTGCACATCATCGCCAAGAAGAGCCAGATCCCGGTTATTGCCGACATTCACTTTCAGCCCAACTACGTCTACACCGCCATCGACGCCGGGTGCGCCGCGGTTCGGGTGAACCCGGGCAACATTCGCAAGTTCGACGACCAGGTGGGCGAAATCGCCGCCCGCGCCAAGGCGGCCGGTGTCAGCATACGCATCGGCGTCAACGCGGGATCGCTCGATCCGCGCCTGCTCGAGAAGTACGGCAAGGCCACTCCCGAGGCGCTTGTGGAGAGCGCGGTGTGGGAAGCGGGCCTGTTCGAAGAGCACGACTTCCACGACTTTAAGATTTCGGTCAAGCACAACGACCCCGTGATCATGGTCAAGGCCTATCGCATGCTGGCCGAGCGCGGTGACTGGCCACTCCACCTCGGCGTTACCGAAGCCGGACCGGCCTTTCAGGGCACCATCAAGTCGGCAACGGCGTTCGGCATTCTGCTCGGGGAGGGAATCGGAGACACGATTCGTGTCTCGCTTTCGGCACCGCCGGCCGAAGAGGTCAAGGTGGGACTTCAGATTTTGCAGTCGCTCAACCTGCGCGAGCGCAAACTCGAAATCGTGTCGTGTCCCAGCTGTGGTCGCGCTCAGGTCGACGTCTACACGCTTGCAGAGCAGGTCACCGAGGGCCTAGAGGGAATGAGCGTGCCCCTGCGTGTGGCCGTGATGGGCTGCGTCGTGAACGGCCCGGGCGAGGCTCGCGAGGCCGACCTCGGTGTCGCCTCGGGCAACGGCAAGGGCCAAATTTTTGTCAAGGGCGAGGTGATCAAGACCGTTCCCGAGTCGGAGATCGTGGCCACGCTCATCGAAGAGGCCAATCGTCTCGCTGCTGCCATGCCGGCATCCGAAACCGGTTCGGTGGAGGTCGTCACGTCTTAGGGGCGTGTCTCGCATGACCTCCACGATGTCCGCCCGCAGAGGGCTGCAGCGCAAAATCCTCACCGTGCTCGCCATCGGTCAGGTTTTGGGTGCACTCGGCACCGGAGCATCTTTCTCGATCGGATCACTTATGGCCGCGCACATCAGCGGCTCCCCGGCCCTGGGCGGACTGTCGGCCACGTTTGCCACGCTCGGAACGGCCATTCTCGCCTTTCCATTGGCGCGTTACGCCAACAGGTGGGGTCGACGATGGGCCCTGTCACTAGGGCTCCTGGTTGCGGCCGCGGGGTCGGCCATTGTGGTCTGGGCTGATGTCGCACAGTCCTTCCCGATGTTCATCGTTGGTATCGCTCTCGTGGGTGCCGGAAACGCGGTGAACCTGCAGACCCGCTTTGCTGCGACCGATCTCGCGCAACCGGCAACGCGCGCCCGCGATCTTTCGCTCGTGGTGTGGGCCACCACCATCGGCGTGGTGATCGGTCCGAATCTGGTGGGTCCGGGAAACTCCTTCGGGCTCGTCCTCGGACTTCCGACGCTGGCCGGCGCGTTTGTGATTGCTGCTTTCTTCTACGCCGC
>CAIOGW010000199.1 GCA_903857985.1 uncultured Microbacteriaceae bacterium | reverse complement strand
GTTCCGGGCTCACCGATCGACTGGGCCGCGATGATTCCCACGGCCTCACCAAGGTCAACGAGCTTGCCGGTAGCAAGCGAACGGCCGTAGCACGCCGCACACACACCCGCAGCAGACTCACACGTAAGCACCGAACGCACCTTGACCTCGGTGATACCGGCAGCGATGAGCAGGTCAATGACAACGTCACCCGCATCTTCGCCAGCCTTGGCAACAACCTTGCCCTTGGCATCCTTGGCGTCTTCTGAAAGCGTGCGCGTGAACACCGAGTTCTCCACGCCCTTGTCGCGCACCAGCACGCCAGCGGCGTCGGCCACAGCAATGGGCATGTCGAGTCCCTTGGTGGTGCCACAGTCGTCTTCACGAATGATGACATCCTGCGCCACGTCAACGAGTCGACGCGTGAGGTAACCCGAGTCGGCGGTACGCAGAGCCGTGTCGGCCAGACCCTTGCGGGCACCGTGCGTAGCAATGAAGTACTCGAGAACCGAGAGTCCTTCGCGGTAGCTCGAGATGATCGGGCGAGGAATGATCTCACCCTTCGGGTTGTTCACGAGGCCTCGCATACCGGCGATGTTGCGCACCTGCAGCCAGTTACCACGAGCACCCGAGGTGACCATGCGGTTGATGGTGTTGTCCTTGGGGAAGAACGCCTTCATTGCATCGGCAACCTTTTCGGTTGCTTCGGTCCAGATCTTGATCAGCTCCTGGCGACGCTCGGTGTCGGTGATGAGTCCCTTTTCGAACTCGCCCTGCACCTTGGCGGCCAGCTTCTCGTACTTGGCAACGATCTCGCGCTTGTCTGGCGGCGTGAGAACGTCGCTGAGGGCAACCGTCACTCCCGAGCGCGTGGCCCAGTAGAAACCGAGGTCCTTGATGTTGTCGAGCGTGGCGGCAACCTCTGTCTTGCTAAAGCGCTCGGCGAGGTCGTTCACGATCTGCGAGATGAGACCCTTGTCTGCCGTCTCAAACACGAAGGGGTACTTTTCGGGCAGCGCCTCGTTGAAGAGAGCCTGACCCAGCGAGCACTCAACGATAACCGGACCGGTTCCGCTGTAACCCTCGGGTCCGGTGCCTTCGGCGAACGTCACGTTCTCGAGGCGAATCTTGACCTTGGCGTTGAGGTCGAGAACGATTTCCTTCTTGTCGTCCTCGCCCTTCTTGCCCTTGGCCCACACGCGCGAGTCGAAAGCGTTGATGGCTTCGGCAACCGACGAGAAGGCACGACCCTCACCAGCAGCACCCTCCTTGAGGGTGGTGAGGTGGTGCAGACCGATGATCATGTCCTGCGTGGGCAGGGTCACGGGGCGACCATCAGACGGCTTGAGGATGTTGTTCGAGGCGAGCATGAGCACCCGCGCCTCAGCCTGAGCCTCCACCGACAGGGGAAGGTGCACAGCCATCTGGTCACCGTCGAAGTCGGCGTTGAACGCAGCACACACGAGGGGGTGCAGCTGGATGGCCTTACCCTCCACGAGCTGAGGCTCGAACGCCTGGATTCCGAGACGGTGAAGCGTGGGGGCGCGGTTGAGCAGCACCGGACGCTCGCGAATAATCTCTTCGAGAACATCCCACACTGGTCCGCGGCTACGCTCCACCATGCGCTTGGCGCTCTTGATGTTCTGCGCGTGCTGAAGCTCCATGAGGCGCTTGATCACGAACGGCTTGAACAGCTCGAGAGCCATCTGCTTGGGCAGACCACACTGGTGCAGCTTGAGCTGCGGGCCCACCACGATGACCGAACGGCCCGAGTAGTCCACGCGCTTTCCGAGCAGGTTCTGACGGAAACGACCCTGCTTACCCTTGAGCATGTCGCTGAGCGACTTAAGGGCGCGGTTACCGGTACCGGTAACGGGACGACCACGGCGACCGTTGTCGAACAGTGCGTCAACGGCCTCCTGCAGCATGCGCT
>CAIOGW010000198.1 GCA_903857985.1 uncultured Microbacteriaceae bacterium | reverse complement strand
TGCCCTCAAAATTTGCATTGTTCCCACTAATGACTTCAATAAGTCGGAAGAGTTTTAGGCTAGATCCAATGAGTGATGATTGCGAAAAAAGCTTGAATTCAAGCGCGGATGTCATCATCAGCCTCTACAAGTTTGAAAAGTACAAGGGCGTACTGGAGCAAAGCATCGAGTCGTGTTTCAACAATTTACGAGTGACTTTTCACTTTGTTTTGGTTTCCGGAAGTGACGACGAAATTGACTGGCTGAAATCGCTAACACGTGATTCTCACCATCAAGTTCACCTAGTAGAAAAACGCATTGGGATTTACCAAGCATGGAACCTTGCAATCAAGAGAAGTTCCGGTCAGTTGATAACAAACCTCAACGCAGATGACTTGAGGCTTCCCCACAGCATTTGCCGCCAAGCAGCCGCTCTACAGGGATCAATCTCGTCTGGCTCCTACGGCAACTTTATTCTTTCGGAAGACTTGCTCTATACAGATGCAATCAATTCCGAGGAGAGATTAATCTCGGACTTGGGTCGCTTCGATCTGGAGACACTCGTTTACAAATCACAAAACAACATGCATTGCGCTCCGATGTGGAGACGGGAAATTCATTCCCAAGTCGGAATGTTTAACGAATCATTTCAAAGTTCAGGTGACACTGATTTCTGGTTGCGAGCAATGCTCGCCGGCGCTACTTTCATTAACTTCCGGCCAGTCACGGTAGTTTACTTCTACAATCCAGAAGGTCTGTCTTCCACAATTGACTCATCGGGGCGCAAAGAGTGGCGTCAGATTAGGGACGCATATCTCCGGCAGGCATCCTAGAGTCATCAACGACTGCGCTCGGTGAGAGATTCGGCGTCGGCAAATGAGACGGAACCATTGTTGTTTTGGCCATCGCGATCAATCACTTACTCGAGGTGCTCAACCGTCTCGCGCATGACAAACTGTGCACCATCGCCTCAATAAACCAAGCGAACGAGCACCCGCCGTTGTCAATGAAGGATCTTGTACAAGTTGGGTACCGCTGTGCTTGGCTAGAGGCACGCCGTGCTTGTCCGTATGCTCGAGGGGACGCAATTCGAAGGCGTCACCTCGCCTAAGGAGGCCATCATGTTCGTTGCTACCTGGAACGGTGCGGTTATTGCACAGTCCGACAAGACCATCGAGATTGAGGGAAACAAGTACTTTCCCTTCGACAGCGTTAATCAGACGCTTCTTGTGGACTCAGCCACCACGTCGAACTGCCCCTGGAAGGGCACCGCAAACTACTATTCTCTTTCCGTTGACGGCAACACCAACACCGACGCCGTCTGGGTGTATCGCGAACCGAAAGATGCTGCTAAGGAGATTGCCGGCTATGTGGCGTTTTGGCGCGGCGTGGAGGTTCGCGCCGTCTAAGAACGGCGGGCACAGACCGTGATCGAGTTTGTCAACGCGTCAAAATCCTACGGAGACGTCGTAGCGCTGGCGGATTTTTCTGCCGTGGTTCCGTCGGGCACCATCACCGTACTCATGGGCTTATCCGGTTCGGGCAAGACCACCGCGGTGCGCATGGTCAACAAGATGGTCATCCCGTCGTCGGGCTCCGTGCTCATCGATGGTGTTGATGTCGCGTCGCAAGACGCCGTGGCGCTTCGTCGTTCCATCGGTTACGTGATGCAAGACATTGGCCTGCTGCCGCACAAGACCGTTTTAGACAACGTGGTTCTGATCGCCACGATCGCCGGTCAATCGCGGGAGACGGCTCAGCAAAACGCCCGAGAGATGCTCACCCTCGTGGGCATCGAGGCTTCGTCATTCGGCCGGTTCCCCCGGCAGTTGTCTGGCGGTCAGCAACAGCGTGTGGGTGTGGCGCGAGCGTTGGCAACCAAGCCAAACATCTTGCTCATGGATGAGCCCTTCGGTGCGGTTGACCCCATCGTGCGCGAAGAGCTGCAAGACGAACTGCTGCGCATTCAGCGTGAGCTCAAACTCACCGTGCTCTTCGTCACGCACGATCGGGGGGAGGCCCTCAAGATTGCCGACCAGCTGATTGTGCTCTCGCAGCAGGGCACGATTGAGCAGGCGGGCACACCTCGCGAACTCACAAAGAAACCGGCCAATGATTTCGTGCGCAAGATTCTCGGTGTCTAGTGGAGTGGTTCTTCGCTAACGCGTCGTTTGTGGCAGGCCTGGCGCTCACCCACCTGAGCATTGTGATTATTCCCGTGGTGTTGGGTTCGATTTTGGCCATCGCGGGCGCACGACTCGTTCGGGCACGATGGGTTCCAGGAACAACGACCGTTCTGAGCGCCGTGTATGCCATTCCGTCGCTGGCACTGTTCGTGGCGTTGCCTGCCCTCATCGGCACTCCTTTCATTGGCCCGACCAACGTGGTGATTGCGCTCACTGTTTATGCGGTGGCATCGATGTTTTTCTCTGCTCGAGATGCGTTCTCTCAGGTTCCGTCGTCGACAAAGACAACGGCCACCGCCCTCGGAATGAGTCGGTTCCAACTTTTTGTTCACGTGGAATTGCCAATGGCCGTTCCCGGACTCATCTCTGGTCTGCGTGTGGTTTCGGCCAGTACCGTATCGATGGCGGCCATCGGCGCCGTGGTCGGCGTGCGAAACCTCGGCTACCTCTTCCTTGACGGCTTTCAACGCCGTATTCCCGAAGAAATCGTTACGGGGCTTGTGGCCGTCTTCGTTATCGCGATGGCCTTCGATTTAGGACTCTGGCTGCTAGGACGCGCACTTACTCCGTGGCGCACGCGAGGCGGTGAGCGTGTTTAGTATTTCTGACTTGGCAGCGTGGTTTGCCGACCCCGTCCATTGGGACGGCCGTTATGGTTTGTGGTTCCTGTTGCTCGAGCACGTTGCCATCACCCTTGCTGCGCTTCTGCTCGCCGCAATCGTTGCCCTGCCGGTGGGGCTCGCAATCGGGCACACCGGGCGCGGCGAGTTCTTGGTGATCGGTCTCGGGTCGATTTCCCGAGCAGTACCCATGATGGGGCTTCTGTTCGCGCTGGTGCTTCTCTGGGGCGTGCAACTGAGAGACTTCTCGCTTCTCGTCGCCTTGGCCGCCATTGCCATTCCGCCACTCCTGGCCGGGACCTTCGCCGGCGTCACCACCATTCCGTGGGGCATCCGAGATTCGGCAAAAGCCCAGGGAATGACGGGTTTTCAGCGCATTCGCTACGTTGAGTTTCCGCTGGCCACCTCGTCAATCATCGGCGGATTTCGCATCGCGTTCATTCAGGTGGTCTCGACCGTTGTGCTCGCGCCACTGGTCGGCCTGGGCGGCCTTGGGTTCGGCATTATTCAGGGGCTAGCCCTTCGAAACTATTCGCAGGTCGTGGCAAGTTCTCTCGTGATCATTGTCATAACGATTCTGGGAAGTGAGCTTCTCGGGTTCGTGCAACGACGCACCGCCGATAGGCTAAGCGCACCCCATCCTTAGGAGACATGATGAAACTCTCGCGATTCGTAGCCCTGGCCTTAAGCGTCACAGCACTTGTGGGATTGTCCGGATGCAGCGCCTCTCCAGCGCCTTCCGCAGACCCGTCCATTGAGACCATCGTCATTGGTTCGCAGGCTTACTATTCCAACGAAATTATCGCCGAGACGTACGCGCAGATTCTTGAGGATTCGGGTTATACGGTTGAGCGCAAGTTCTCACTGGGACAGCGTGATGTCTACATTCCCGCTCTTGAAGCCGGTGAAATTGATCTCATCCCTGAGTACACGGGAAATCTGTTGCAGTTCTTCGACCCGGCAGCCACCGAGACGGCAGCCGACGAGGTTTACACGGCGCTGGGTTCGGCCCTTCCCGCCGGCTTGACGGCTTTTGCGATGTCACCGGCAACCGACCAAGATTCGTATAACGTCACGAAAGAGTTTGCCGACGCAAATTCTCTCGTGTCGATTGAGGACCTTGCCAAAGTCACGGGCCTCACGCTGGGCGGTGCCCCGGAGTTGGCAGAACGCCCCTACGGTCCCAGTGGACTGCTCTCGATCTACGGTGTGACCGTCGAGTTCCAAGCGACGGGTGAGACCACTGTTGACTCCCTCGTCGCGGGCATTGTCGACATGGCAAATGTCTACAGCGCCGACCCGCGAATCGAGCAGCTCGGCCTCGTCACGCTTTCTGACCCCCTCGGCCTGTTCCTCGCGTCCAACGTTGTGCCCGTTGCGTCAGGTGTTGTCAGCGATTATGTCGCCTACCTCATCGACAAGGTGTCGGCTGCCATGACCGCCGAAGATCTGGTTGCCATGAACGTGCGCAGTGTCGATGAGAAGCTTTCCGCCAGCGTCATCGCTCGCGAGTGGCTCGTCTCCAAGGGGCTGGTGAAATAGCCCTGCGCTTGTAGCGCGCCGAGGATTTCTCGCTGTGAACGAAACGGATTAGCTTTCGGGCTTAAGAAGTTGACCCGTGAACGCCAAAGCGGCGGTGCGAGCGACGAGAGTCGCGACCACCAGCACGAGCACAGCGTAGAGGCTCAGCCCGAGCCAGAGGAAGAAATCCTGCCTCACGAGCGTGAAGTACAGCAACGCTGCCAAGGTGATGGATGCGAGGGGAAAACTGAACGCCCACCAGGTGAGCGCAAAGGGCAGGCCCACAAATCTGCGCCATTGACTGATCACCATGATCGTCATGAAGAGGGCTGCGTAAAACAACACGATGCCGAAGTCATCGAGTTTTCCTCCGTGGAGTGCCGTCCACGCGATAAACCCAATCGCTGGCGGCACAATAAGAATGAACAGCGACGGCATGAGCTTCTGTGGAATCGGGGCAAAGAAGAAGCTTCTGTTCAAACTGATGGCCAACAGGGGTAACCAAAAAATGATTCCAATGGCAAAGAAGAAGTAGGAGACTTCGACGTAGCCGAGCGGGGCTCCCGAAATGGGCACGAGCAGGTTCGCCAGAATGGGGATGAACCACGCGGGTGAATTGTGTTCGACGGTAAAGCGTTCTGAGTGAAACCACCTATTCAAGATGAGCAGCGTAAAACCGAGCTGCACCACAACCGCAATCCACCAGAGCACGTGTGCGGCCCCAGGAACATAGGGGAAAATTGACGTGGTGATGAGCAGAAGTCCCACAGAACTCGCAGGAAAAAAGCTCAAGCGGATGGGGTTGTTCAGTTCGTCTCGAACGGCTTGGGGATACCGGATCCACTTGGTGAGGTACGCGGCGACGAGAGTCAGCCAGACTGCTGATGTCAGTGTCAGCAGGGCGAGTGATGCGTAACCCGGAAGACCGAAGTGTCGTTCGATGCTCTCGGTGGCTGTGGTGAGTCCGCCCAATCCCATCACCGTTGTAAACAACGTGACGGGTAAGTGCTGGAGGCTGGATTTCTCCGCTGTGGCTGTCACGATTTGCCGGGCTAGTTGCAGGCTTGAATCATGCCGCGGATTCGGGCCGGTGAGTGCATCTCGACCAAAGAAACTGTGATGATTGGCATGTCGACAGGCTAGCAGTCGCCAATCTCGGGCCTCGTCACGCGTTTGCCATCGTCTGGCAAGAAGCGCGTCACACGTTGTACGGTGAAGGCAGAATAAGAACTCTGAGGGAGGGTCCATTGTGTCGGACATCATTAGCGAATCTGACGAAGCTACACCGGCCGTTCAGCCCAAGCGCTCGCCCTCGGGCCTCGCCATCGCCGGTTTTGTTCTCGCGCTCCTGGCCCTCGTGGTTGCGGTGCTGGGAACTCTCGGTGCGATACTCGTTACGTCGCTCTCAGGCGGTATGGCAACTAACTCGACCTCGCAGGCGCAGTCGGGTACGAACGTCGATGTGGCCGCAGTCGTGGAGTTGGCGAACGCAGCCGTGGTCACGGTGTACTGCGGTAGTTCCTCGGGCTCCGGTTGGGGTATCGATCTTGCCGATGATGCGAGTTCAGTAGCCGACGATGATTACCCTTACGAGATCGTGACCAACTGGCACGTGATCGAGGAGTGCGTAGACACGGATGTGCCCATCACCATTCAGACACTCGCAGGCACCAGCGAGGTGGACGCTTTTCTTTTCGATTTTGATGCCAGTTACTACGATGAAACCTCGGAAGTGTGGGCTGATCTCGCCCTTCTCATGACCGCAGAGCCGGTGGAAAGCTTGCAGCCCGCCACAGCGGCACCTGCCGTGGGTGACTGGGTCATGGCTGCTGGCAGCCCGTACTCGCAGTTTTTCGACGCCATCATTCCCGGTACGTACACGTTTGGAAACGTGAGCAACTTTTTTCCCGACATCAACGTGATTGTCACTGACGCGGCCATAAATCACGGCAACTCGGGTGGCCCTCTTCTGAACGCGCATGGCGAAGTGATTGGTACCAACACGTGGGGCGATGACACGTCGGTGTCGGAGAACAATGGCTACGCCATCGGAATCCCCACGCTGTGCGTGAAGTTCATCACGTGCGACGCATCGTCAAACTGGGAATGGAACTAGGTATTACCTTCCACGAGACGCGAGCTGCCGTCGTTTACAAACCCAACGCTGCCCTAGTCGAGGTTTATCGGCGTCACCTGCGGGCGGAAGAAAAGAAACTCGGGCGGGCACACGCTCACTGGTTTGCAACGGATTCCGCCGACCGCGGTGAGCGAGCCATCCGGAGTGCGATTGCAACGGGTCCGGATGTGCTGATTGTCTTAGGCGGTGATGGCACTGTACGCCGAACGGCAGAGGTTTTAGCTGAAACCCGCATCCCTCTCGCCGTCTTGCCCGCGGGCACGGGCAATCTCTTTGCCCGAAATATGGGCATTCCCCTGCTCGATCATCGACGCGCGGTTCAGACGGCGCTGTCTGGCCAGACGGTCGCCATTGACGTGGCTGAGGCCGACCTCTGGAATGGCTCACAGCATCGTCACGCGCGTTTTTTGGTGATGGCGGGAATTGGATTCGACGCCGACATGGCCGCCAACGCGAACGCAAAAACAAAGCGTCGCTTCGGATGGTTGGCCTACGTGAGACCCATCGTGCGGTCGGTGTGGAAAAACGACCAGCAAGATTTGAAATTCTGCATAGATGGAAATCGCCGGCGAACCATCCGCGCGCACACCGCCATCATTGGCAACTGCGGTCTCTCCACAGGAAACGTCGCACTGTTTCCGCAAGCCCGATTTGACGACGGTCTACTCGATTTCGTCGTGATGAACCCGCGCTCGTTCGGTGGATGGACACGCATCTGGTCACACATCATGGTGATGAGCGTCCTCAGCCAAACTCCCGGCGTCGATGCCCTCATGACGGCAATGCCCGCGATCAAGAGCGCCCGGTACGCGCAGGGGCGGACGCTCGACGTAGACATCCCACAACCGCAGAACGTTCAGCTCGACGGCGACTTCTTGGGACAGGTCACCTCGATGCGCATTGCCGTGAATCCCGGTGCTCTCAACGTGCGGGTGGCAGCTGCACCGGCTGAGTGATGGTGGAGCGAAAGCGTTGCTTAAATGCCTGTGTGTCGGAGACGCGAGCCAGCAGCGGGCCCACCACCACGGTGATCAGCATGTAGGTGGCAGCGAGTGGCGCAATGGCGGGCTCTAATCCCGCCGAAACCGCCAACCCGGCGATGATGATGGAGAACTCGCCGCGCGGGGTGAGCGCCAGCCCGGCGCGCCAGCGTCCCGCGCGTCCGATGCCCGCGCGTCGAGCCCCGAGGTAGCCCGTGAGAATCTTTGTGCCCATGGTGACAACCGCAAGGATGGCGGCAGGCAGTAACGCACCGGGGATGTCGGTGGAATCCGTGGTCAGGCCAAAGACGAGGAAGAAGAATGCGGCAAAGAGGTCGCGCACGGGGCGAAGGTACTTCTGCGCCATCTTGGCCACTTCGCCCGAGATGGCGATTCCCACGAGGAAGGCGCCCACGGCACTCGACACTTGAACGAGTGCGGCGAGGCCGGCAACCAACATGGCCAGGCCTAAAACGCCAATGACGAGTGACTCGATGTGGGTCGACGAAAAAAAGCGTGAGATGCGCTTGCCAAATCTGAGTGCCACGAGGAGCACCAGGAACACGGAGCCCACGGCTATTGCCACGGTAATGGCGCCCTGCAAGAGGCTGGCACCAATAACGAACGCAGACAGGATGGGCAGGTAGAAGGCCATGGCTAGGTCTTCGATCACGAGAACTGCCAACACGGTTGGCGTTTCTCGGTTACCCACGCGGCCTAAGTCGGTGAGCACCTTGGATATGACGCCCGAGGAAGAAACCCACGTGACCCCCGCCATGACGAGGGCCCCCAGTGGCCCCCACCCCATGATGAGCCCGAAGGCGGCCCCGGGGACGGCGTTCAATAGAGCATCCCACACCCCAACGGGCGCCGAGGATTTGAGGTTGCTCACCAGTTCTCGCGCCGAGAATTCAAGGCCGAGCATCAGGAGCAGCAGGACCACACCAATCTCGGAACCCGTCTTGAGGAAAGGCATGCTTGCGTCTAGCGACAAGAAACCGCCCACGCCAAAGAGCAGCCCGACGGTCATGTAAAACGGGATCGGTGATTGCCCCAGCCGGTTCGCCAGCCTACTGACAAGGCTCATCACGAGCAGTAGGGCGCCCACCTCGATGAGTACGAGCGTTATCTCATGCATGGGCTGGCGGCGCTGACTTTAGACCGCAGTGTGTGCCAACAGGGCTTCGAGCTTCTCGAGGCCGGTGCGTGTTCCCACGGCGACAAAGATGTCATCCTGGCGAAGAATCTCGGATGGTTCGGGGGAAGGAATCACTTTGTCGCCGCGCAGAATAGCCACAATCGAAACACCTGTCTTGGTGCGAGCCTGCGTTTCGCCCAGCGTGTGGTCCAGGTATCGCGAGTCTGTGGGCAGAATCAGTTGATCGGTATAGAGGCCGAGCGCGCCAGAGCCGAGGTTGTTTATTTGACTGAGCAGTGAAGTATGACCGAGCAGGTCAGACAGGGCATCCGACTCGTCGTCGTCAAGTTCGATGAAGTGCAAAACGGTATCGGGGTCTTCAGGATCGTAGAAGGCCAGCTCGCGGCGACCGTCGCGATAGTTAAGCACGCCCACGTGCCTGCCATGCTTCGTCACCATGTCGTGACGGATTCCCACTCCCGGAAGGTCAATTTTTTCGATGCGCACACCCATACGCTTACGCTACCCCGGGATGGGCGGATATCTCTTCCACGCGTCGTCACATGCCAGGCGTTAGGCCCAGCCGAGCTCGTCAAGTTCCTCGTCGGTGAGTCCGTAGAAGTGCGCGATTTCGTGCACCAAAGTTATGTGCACCTGCTCGCGAAGTTCCTCGACGGTTGCGCAGGCATTGAGTAACGGTAGGCGAAACAGCACGATGCGGTCTGGTAGTTCGCCAAAGCCGTACTGAGAGCGCTCGGTGAGGGCAATGCCGTCGTAAACCCCAAGCAGACCCATGTCGTTTTCGGGGGAGATGTCTTCCACGACAAAGATGACGTTGTCGAGGCGCTCTACAATTTCGTCGGAGAGGGCGTCAAGTTCCTCCGTGACGAGTTCGTCAAAACTCTCCGCTGAGAGTTCGAGGGGCACGACTGTTAGCGGTTTCGCTGGTGTTCGAGGTCGTCGCGACGGAATGCACGAATGCCGTCTTTGGGTTCGTAAGCCCAGGTGAGGAAGGCCTCGCGAATCTGATCGAGGATTCGGCCTGTGTCGCCGCGTTCGAGGCTTGATGCGTTGCGGAGGGCTGTGAAGCGGCCGCTCAGCCAGTCGGCTGCTTCCGCAGCACCATCGCGGTTCAGCAGGCGAACGCGCATGTCGATGCCAATGGCCGCGCGATCCGCCAGTTGCTTGCCTTCCGGGCTCAGGCTGGCATAGAGCGACGCATCGATACCCACGTTCATCACAGCGGGCGCGAGGCTGTTGAGCTCATTCTCAATCGCGTCCTTTCGACGGCGGCGTGCTATCGCAGAAAGTATTGCACCCACAACAATGGCAATGACAAGCGAGCCAATGATGACACCCACCGCCACAACCATTCCGAGATTGGCGTTGTCGGTGAGCCAGTTGGTCAAAGTCTTTATGGCGTCCATGACTACATTCTGGCACCCGATGCGCGTAGATTTGAGAGCATCATGATGTCTTTTGTCCTTGGCGGCGGGTGCTTTTGGTGCCTCGACGCGGCGTATCGAGTGTTAACCGGTGTTTCGGATGTTGTTTCGGGCTACTGCGGTGGCGAGATTGAGCACCCCACCTACGAGCAGGTGTGCACCGGTCGGACGGGCCATGCCGAGGTCGTTCGGGTTGATTTCGACGAGTCGGTGATTCCGCCAGAGGTCATACTTGACGCGTTTTTTACGATGCACGATCCGCGCCAACTGAATCGTCAGGGAAACGACGTGGGAACGCAGTATCGCAGCGCCATGTATTTCGTGGATGAGTCCCAGCGTGTGATGTTTGAGGAGGCGCGCGCCCGCGCCGAACAAACCTGGGGTGGGGGAGTCGTCACCACAATTGAACCGCTCGGCGAGTTTTACGATGCCGAGGATTACCACCAAGATTTCTTTGCTAAGAACCCGGGGCAGGGTTATTGCCTCGCTGTGGCTGTACCCAAGGTGGCCAAGGTCCGGGCGGGTTTCGCACCGTATCTCGCGCCCTAGTATTTCTCACTCCCGCCTCGCCTCACCCCTCCACAGGCTGCCAGCGCTGGCCTGCTCCCCGATTACGCGTGATGGTGATGGCGGCGTGCTCTCCCCGGGCCACACTGAGGGCGTTCATTAGCCATCAGTAGGGAGCATTTATGTCTGACACCATCTCGGTCACGGGTCTCGTGGCCACCACGCCGCGGCACATCACGACGAGTGAGGGACTAGCCATCACCTCATTTCGTCTCGCGTCGAGCCAGCGCCGCTACGACCGAGCCCAACAGCGCTGGATTGATGCGGATACCAACTGGTACACCGTGTCGTGCTTTCGTGGTCTGGCCGAAAACACGGCCGGTTCGGTCGTAAAAGGCGACCGCGTCATGGTCTCTGGTCGGCTCAAGATTCGTGACTGGGAGAACACCGATCGTTCGGGAACCACCGTCGAAATCGAGGCAGACAACCTTGGGCACGACCTGTTCTGGGGAACGAGCACCTTCACCCGAACACTCACTTCGGGAGCCGAGGAGTCGGCAACCTCTGTCGCCGACAACACAGACTTCACCGACAGCGCGAACGATAACGGGTGGGTCGCGGTCTCGGCCTAACCGGCCGGCCTACTCACCCAGCTTGGCAACCTGTGGGGTCGACTTCGGAGTCCTCACGGGTTGCCTTCTTCGCCAGCCTTACAATGGAGTCAGACCTTCACCACTCCAGGGGAACACATGAGGCTATTCGCAGGCGCGGCCCTCCTCTCGAGTGTCGCGTTCATGCTGGCAGGATGCGCACTACTGGGTATCTCGGGAGGAACCGGTTCCTCCACCGGCAATTCTTCGCCCACGGGTCCCAGCACGAGTGCACCTGAGGTGCACCCCACGCCCTCCGGCCCAAAGCCCAATTTTCTGCCGGCCGTCGATCCAACATCTGCGCAGGCGAACCAGCGTCTATTCGTCATTTTGCTCGAGCAGGGTCTCGTGTCTGAGGGCATTTCGGCGAATCCGGAGGGCACGGCAGAGCGTCTTCGGGCGTCCGGTTTTGATGCCGCCGGAATATCGTGGACAGACAGTTCTACGGCCATCGGCCTGCTTTCCGACACGGTTTTCGTATCAGCTCAAGTAGGTGGCGAATGTCTTATCGGTCAATACGGCACGTCGATTCAGACAATCGCTGTGGCTATTGCACCTGTTCTGCCCGCCGGCGGTTGCCTCGTCGGGGCGGACATCAATCGCTTCTAGACTTAGCCCATGGCTGAGTTCATTTACACGATGGTTCGTGCCCGCAAAGCGGTGGGCGACAAGGTAATCCTCGACGATGTCACAATGTCGTTTTTCCCCGGCGCCAAGATTGGCGTGGTGGGCCCCAACGGTGCCGGCAAGTCGACCATCCTCAAGATCATGGCTGGCCTCGACACCCCATCGAATGGCGAAGCGAAACTGTCGGCCGGTTACTCGGTGGGCATCCTCATGCAGGAGCCCGAGCTCAGCGACGACAAGACCGTGCTTGAGAATGTCCAGGAGGGCGTAGGGGAGATCATGGGCAAGATCACGCGCTTCAACGAGATTTCGGCTGAACTGGCTAATCCTGATGCCGACTACGACACACTCCTCGCCGAAATGGGTAGCCTCCAGGAGGAGATAGACGCTGCCAACGCGTGGGATCTTGACTCCCAGTTGGAACAGGCTATGGACGCTCTTCGTTGTCCGCCAAGTGACTCTAGCGTCACGGTGCTCTCCGGGGGCGAGCGTCGTCGAGTGGCCCTGTGCAAACTGCTTTTGCAGAAGCCCGACCTGTTGCTTCTCGATGAGCCCACCAACCACCTCGACGCCGAAAGCGTGTTGTGGCTCGAGCAGCACCTGTCGAAGTACCCCGGTGCTGTGCTTGCCGTGACACACGACCGGTACTTTTTGGATCACGTGGCCGAATGGATTGCCGAAGTTGATCGCGGTCACCTCTACCCCTACGAGGGCAACTACTCCACGTACCTCGAAAAGAAGGCCGAACGACTTCAGGTACAGGGCAAGAAAGACGCCAAGCTTGCCAAACGTCTCGAAGACGAACTCGAGTGGGTGCGCAGCAACGCCAAGGGTCGGCAGACCAAGTCGAAGGCCCGACTGGGACGATACGAGGAAATGGCCGCCGAGGCGGAGCGAACCCGCAAGCTCGACTTCGAAGAGATTCAGATTCCGCCAGGACCACGACTGGGCCAGCAGGTGCTCGAAGTCAAGAATCTGAAAAAGGGATTTGGCGACCGCGTCCTCATCGACAATCTCTCGTTTTCGCTTCCCCGGAACGGCATCGTGGGCATCATCGGCCCCAACGGCGTGGGTAAGTCGACACTCTTCAAAACCATCATGGGACTTGAGCCGGCGGACGGCGGTGAGGTTAAACTCGGCGAGACCGTGAAGGTGTCTTACGTCGACCAGAACCGCGGTGGCATCGACCCCAAGAAGACCCTCTGGGAGGTTGTCAGCGACGGCCTCGACTTCATGCAGGTCGGCAACGTTGAGATTCCCTCTCGGGCCTACGTGTCGACTTTTGGGTTCAAGGGACCCGATCAGCAAAAGCCCGCGGGAGTTCTCTCGGGCGGTGAGCGCAACCGCCTCAATCTTGCTCTCACGCTCAAGCAGGGCGGCAATCTTCTGCTGCTGGATGAGCCCACAAACGACCTCGACGTGGAAACCCTGTCGAG
>CAIOGW010000197.1 GCA_903857985.1 uncultured Microbacteriaceae bacterium | reverse complement strand
CGTCGTGCGGGCGTGCAACGTGAGGCCAGGCCGCGGGTTGAACTCACGGCCGAGCAGCGCGACATTGTGGCGAGTGACCCCGCCACAACCACGCTGGTGACCGCCGGAGCCGGTAGTGGCAAGACCGAGACCATGACTATGCGGGTGCTCTGGCTGGTTGCGAACGGTCACGCTCGACTCGACGAAATCCTCGGCATGACCTTTACGCGCCGTGCCGCCACATCGCTCGCTGCTCGCGTGCGTCACGGGCTTGACGCCCTCGCCTGGCGCAACATGATTCCCGGCGACCGTGGTGACGATTCGGCTCAGCAACTCTTCTCGGCGAGCATGACCACCTACAACTCTTTTGCCAATCGTATTTTCACTGAGTTTGCGCACCTCATCGGTGTTGACGGCTCGGCTGCCGTAATGACCGAGGCAACCGCGTGGCAGCTCGCTCGCCGGGCCGTGCTCGAATCGACGGGTACGCAGCTCGCTCAGCTCGATATGCCCCTGAACTCGGTGATCGAGGTCACCCTCTCGGTGGCTCGTGCCCTCACCGACAACATGATCGGCCCGGCGCAACTGCGAGCATTTACGGCCGAGTTTGTGGGGAGCGTGGCAAACCTCCCCATCACGAAGCGCGGCACCACGCACCGGGTTGCGCAAGACAAGTACAAGAAGGGCATGGCCGTCGTGGCCAAGCTCGACATCTTGTGCGACGTTGTGGTGGCCTACGAGAACCTCAAGCGAGCGCGGCACCTGATCGAGTTTGGCGACCAAATTGCTTACGCCCACCAGCTCGTTCAGATTCCCGCCGTGCGGGATCAGGTTGCCTCGGCGTATCGCTTCGTCCTCCTCGATGAGTATCAAGACACGTCGAGCGTTCAAGTGGCTCTGCTGTCGAGTGTCTTTGCGCAGCGCACGGTCATGGCGGTGGGAGACCCAAACCAGGCAATCTACGGTTGGCGCGGCGCCAGTGCGTCCAATATGTTGCCCCATCGTTTCTTCGAGGCCTTCGCTGGCGAGCAAACCGGCCAGCAGCGCACGTTGACTCGGTCCTGGCGCAACGCCCAAGAAATTCTCGATGTGGCTAACCTCGTGGCGCGGTCTCTGCCGCACGTCGCTGCCGGATCGGAGGAGCGATTCGAGCTCGTGGCGGGCAAGGGGCATCAGGGCACGGTCGACGTGATTTTCCCATCGACCATCACCGAAGAAGCACACGATGTTGCCCTGTGGTTCGCCAGAAAGTTTGCCGAATGGCCCGCTGGTAAGAAACGCCCCACGGCCGCCATGCTCACGCGAAAGACGGCCGACCTCATGCATTTCAAGATGGCTCTCGACCAGGCAGGCATCGCGACGCACGTCTTGGGTCTGGGCGGCCTGCTTATGGAACCCGTCATCGTTGACATTGTCAGCACGCTGCGCGTGATGCACGACACGCGTGCCGACAGCCAATTGATTCGACTGCTCGCCGGAGCGCGCTGGCAAATCGCTCCACGCGACCTTCGTGCGCTCAAGTCAACGGCCCGGTGGCTTTCGGAACGTGACCACCGCCTGCAACGCCTGAGTAAAGAGGTGCGGGCCCAGCTCAAAGAATCGGTCTCTGCGTCTGACGGCCAGAGCCTGATTGATGCGCTCGACTTCATCACGACGTCAACCGACCCGACGCACCGAGCGTTCGCGAGCCTCAGCGCCACGGGCTGTGAACGTCTGCAACACGCGGGCCGCGTTATTGCGCGCCTGAGACGCTACGCGGGCATGAATCTGCGCGATCTGGTTCGCCTCGTCATGTCCGAAATGAATCTGGATGTCGAGTTGGCCGCCAACGATCGACTCACGGCGGGTGAGGCGAGCGTCGAAACGTTCCTCGACACGGTCTCGGCGTTCATGGCCACTGACGACAATCCCACTCTGGGAGCGTTCTTGTCGTGGATCGAAGACGTCGAGAGACGCGAGCGACTCAGCCCCGTTGAGGAGAGCCCCGAGGGCGACGTCGTTCAGTTGCTCACCATTCACGGCTCGAAGGGTCTGGAGTGGGATTTCGTTGCCGTGGGGCGAATGATTGCCGACGATAAGAGAACCGTCACCACCAACATCGAGAAGTGGACCGACTTCGGCACGCTGCCCGAGCAATTGCGGGCCGATAAAGCCGATTTGGGAACACTGTGGCGCTTCGAAGAAGCCATCGATCACCTCGACCTCGAAGACTCCTACGACGCCTACCTTGCGTCGGCCCGCACGCGCTACGAAACGGGCGAGCGACGATTGGCATACGTGGCCCTGACGCGTTGCGCCCAAGACATGCTCCTCAGCGGATCGTGGTGGGCATCCGGCAAGACCCGACGGAGTCCAAGCGAGTACCTCGTCGAGATCAGTGAGGCGGGCCTCGCGACGACTCGGCTACCCGAGGAACCCGCCGAGACCGAGAATCCCTGGGACCCGCACGCGGCATCGGTCGTCTGGCCGCTCCCGCCTCTTGGCGCTCGCGAACCGCGCGTTCGGGCCGCTGCAGCGCTCGTGCGCTCAGCTACCGTCGCGCAACCCGCTGCCAACCCCGGAGGCGCGTCTCAGCTCGATGACGACATCGATCTTCTGATCGCCGAGCGTGAGGCGCGACTCACAGCCGACGCGCGGGTGCCCCTACCGCAGCGCATCCCAGCCTCGGCGTTCAAAGATTTTGTGGCTGCCGGAATGGCGGCGCGAGCGGTGCCGTCCGGCGAGCGTGCCGCTGCCGGCCCCAGTGCTGCCGGCCCTCTCGGGCGACCACTTCCGCAACAGCCGTATCGCGCCACAATGCTCGGAACACTTTTTCACGCGTGGGTAGAGAACCGTGCTCTCCGCGGAGATTCGCCGACCCTCTTTGACGGCACCGACTCCGACGCTCTGGGGTTTCCGGGCACACGCGACATTGCTACCCAAACGATTGACGCGTCAGATGCGTCTGTTCTGTCGGCACTTCAGCACACCTTCGAAGCCTCCCCGTGGGGCGAGCGCAAACCCGTAGACGTCGAGATTGAAATTCACCTTCCGCTCGGCCCGAACGTTGTCGTGTGCAAACTCGATGCCGTATATCGCGCTGACGGCACCGATGCACACGCCGAGCGAAACGCCGACTCCCGCTTCGAAATTGTCGACTGGAAGACCGGAAAAGCTCCGCGCGATGCCGACGACCTGGCCATCCGCGCCTATCAACTCGCGCTATACCGTGCGGCCTATTCTGCGTACACCGGCATCGCCGAAGAAAACATTGATGCGGTGTTTTATTTCGTCGCAGACAACGTGGTGATTCGCCCCGATCAGTTGCTCACGTATGCGCAACTTGAGGAAATGTGGCTCGGGCTCGTGAACAGCGACGCCCCGGACGCGCCTAGTGTGAGGCCGGAGGCCTGACATCGAGCATGTGCTCGACATCGTTCACGGTCATGATGGGTTCGGTGCCAACACCCACCGTGTTGACCGGCTCTTCGCCGATCGTGGCAACGAGACGTTCCATCATGTCGTTCGCATCTTCGACAATTTCGGTGTTGCGCTCTCGCACGCCGTGAAGCAGCCACTTGGCAATCTCCAGCTCGGAGTAGAGAACCGCACGACGCCGAACATTCGGGTCGGCACTCGACAGGCGAATCTGCTGGTAGGCGTGAAACGCTTCGTCTGCCGCAGCCTCGTCAGCGTTGGTCAACCACATCACATCGAGTGCGGGGTCGCCCACGTGGAGCGTTCCCCAGCCCTGCACAGCGCTCACGGAATCTTCGCCAACTAAGAAGTTGCCCACGCCCAGTGACCCGTGAATCACGGTGGGGTCGAACTGCCAGATTTTACTGTCGACGACGGCGCGGCTCCATCGGGTTTCGAGCGCGTCGGGAAGCATGTTCGTCGCTGCGGCGCGCTCAACAATTTCGCGCGCCCGTTGCTGTGCGGCCGTGGCCGAGACATACGACAGGCCAGCATCAGAGACAAGGTTTGCCGGCAGCTCATGAATCGATGCGATGGCTCGGCCGAGTGCCGCGGGCACAAAGGTGCCGGCCATGATGTCGCCCATCTGGAGAACGTCCCCGGGCAGGAGGTCAAAGACCAAGCCGAAGGTGTTGCCCATGGGCGCGCGCCCACAAACGTTCGGGAGTTCGAAGCCCAATCGCGAGCGAACTCCGGCGGTCAGGATTTCGAGTGCGCGCAGCTCGTGTGTCAGCGATTGCTCGGTGGCCCGCGATGTGGGCAAACGCACGATGACCGCGCGCCCCGTGGGATCGGTGACCAGCGCTGATTCGAAGTCGGCATCGATTCCCGTTGTCACGGGGGTGACCCGGGCCGGGTCGAAATCGGGGACAGCCGAAACCACAAGCGCCGCTAAAGTGAACTGAGAACGAGCCATGCTTTTAGGCTAAGTTGCCCAGCGCCAGAAGGCGCGAAACGCCACGCACTTCGTCGCGGACGCTGTCTCACAACATTCAAGGATTCTATGTCGCACGAAATTCGCCGTCGCTTGCCTCTCGCCCGGCAGGTGCACGACCGAGACGCCGTTCGTCGCGCCGAGCCACTACTGCTTGACGAACTGTGGAGCGACTCGCAAACACGGGTTCTGGTTGTGCACGATAACTCCACACTCGAGTCTCAGAACGCTGTGGTTTACCTGTCGCCGGCCGCCGTAACCGGACTAACCAGGGTCTACCTGGGACATCACGAGGGGTCGGCGTTCGTCGCCGTCCTCACCGACGAGACGTTCACGGCAGATACCGCCCTCGCTGCCGCTGTCTCATCCGTCGCAACAGCGCAGTGGCGCGACCTGAGGCTCATGGCACCTGCTCTGGGTGAGCTCGATGTGGGACTCGTCACGCAAGCTGTGGCAATGGCCAACTGGCACCGTTCGCACTCGTTTTCGCCGCAGCGCGGACAGGCCGCGCAGCCGGATCAGGCAGGCTGGGTTCGCGTTGATGATGCCGGTACGCAGATTTTCCCCCGCACCGACGCGGCCATCATCGTCTTGGTCACCGATGACGACGACCGTGTGTTGCTCGGTAACAACGCGCTCTGGGAAGACGATCGCTTCTCGTTACTCGCCGGCTATGTGGAGCCGGGAGAATCCCTCGAGGATGCCGTGGTGCGAGAAATGGCGGAAGAGTGTGGACTTCGTGTTGTCAATCCCACATACGTTGCGTCGCAGCCGTGGCCCTTTCCGGCATCGCTCATGCTCGGATTCAGGGCGCGGGTTGCCGAAGGGCAGGACGCCAACGCGATTACGGCCGATGGAGAAGAAATCCGTTCCCTGCGTTGGTTTACTCGCGAAGAGTTGGTCGCGGCTGCCGAATCGGACACCATCAAACTGCCCGGTCCGGTTTCTATCGCGCGCCATCTGCTGGAGGACTGGCTCGGCGCGTCGATAGCGCAGGAGGATACGTGGCTGGGCAAGCGCTAGATTCCGAACTCATTCTGAGCGCCCTTGATGACGAACAGCGTCAGGTGGCCACCGCGCTTCGTGGGCCCGTTCGAGTGCTCGCCGGTGCGGGGACGGGAAAGACGCGTGCCATTACGCACCGCATCGCTTATGGGATCTCGACCGGCACTTACTCGCCCGAGCGCGTGCTCGCGCTTACCTTTACCCAGCGCGCCGCCGGTGAAATGCGCACGCGCTTGCGCGACCTCGGTGCCGGTGCCGTGTCGGCCCGCACCTTCCATGCTTCGGCCCTCCGTCAGCTCAATTATTTTTGGCCCCAAATTACGGGAACTCCTGCGCCTCGCCTGATTGACGGTAAGGCTCGACCCCTAGCCGAGGCGGCAACTACCTTAGGGCTCAAGCTCGACACCGCGTCGTTGCGTGACGTGGCGGCCGAGGTGGAATGGCGCAAGGTCACAAACCTCACCCTCGATGCGTATGCCCTGCGCGCGGCATCCCGTGCGATGCCCGGCGCCCTCACCGTAGAACAGTGCGTCGATGTTCAGCGCGCCTACGAGCGCATTAAAGATGAGCGGTCGGCCATTGACTTCGAAGACGTGCTGCTGCTCACCGCAGGACTCCTCGAGGCTGAGCCACGCGTGGCGTTGCAGGTGCACGAGCAATATCGCTTTTTCGTCGTGGACGAATACCAGGACGTCTCGCCGCTGCAGCATCGGTTGCTTGAACTTTGGCGCGGAGATCGCGCCGACGTCTGCGTTGTGGGCGACGCCAGTCAGACCATCTACTCATTCACGGGTGCCACGAGCGACTATCTGCTCAATTTTGAAAACGAGTTTCCGAACGCCATTACTGTTGGCCTCGACCGCAACTATCGTTCGAGCGCACCCATTGTGCGTGTGGCCAACGAGCTGATGCGTGATCGAGCGGGCGCGCTGGTGTTGCAGTCACTCCGAGAGGATGGCCCCGTGCCGACGGTCTCCTCATTCGCCTCGGACCACGAAGAGGCCTACGGCGTTGCGGCCCGGATTCGTGCCGACATCGACGCAGGTCTGGCGGCTTCCGACATCGCCATTCTGTATCGCACCAACGCTCAATCCGGAAACCTCGAGCGCGCACTTGCCGAAGCCAGCGTGAGTTATCAGGTCGCCGGCGCCACACGCTTTTTTGACCTGCCGGATGTGAAGCGCGCGGTGATGGCTTTGCGCGGTTCGGCCGTCAACCCCCTCGACGAGCCACTGTTCAAGTCGGTCAGCGACGTCTTGCGGGCCTTGGGCTGGACACAGGCCGCCCCCGAATCCTCGGGTGCTGTTCGCGCCAAGTGGGAGGCACTCAACGCCATCGTGGAGATGGCCGACGATGCTCCCGAAGGGTCGACCCTGCGGGAATTTACGGACAACCTGCAGGCTCGTGCCGACGCTCGACATGAACCCACCATGAACGCCGTAACGCTGGCCTCCATCCACTCGGTAAAGGGACTCGAGTGGAAGGCTGTCTACATCGTGGGGGTCGCCGAGGGGCTGATTCCCATTAGTTACGCGGCAACCATCGACGCCATAGCCGAGGAGCGTCGCTTGTTGTACGTGGCTCTTACGCGCGCGGGGGAGCGACTTCACCTGTCGTGGTCGGCGTCGGGTTCGGGTCATCGACGAGCGCGAGTGCGTTCTCGTTTCCTCGCGGAGTGTGGCACGAACACGCTGCGTGAGGTGTCGTCGCCATCCGGAGCCACCGCCCGCTAGACACGTCACAAACCAGCGCGCTGCCTGACTCGGGTGCATCGGAGCCGTCGAGCCATCGCGCAACCCGCAGAGCTACCTCCTGCGTGATGCGATTTGTTTCCGTTGCAGCCGGTCGGCCAGCCACCTGGGTCACGAGGGCTCGTCGGGCCGGGTCGGCATCGCACCGGGCCAACTCGATGCAGTGCCAGCACGCGGTGCGGCCGGGTTCAATCAGTGGCCCCACGTGCACTTGCGTGTCAAGCCACACCACGGGCAGGTGTCGAACCCCCCGGCGCAACCATCGTCCACAAGGCTCCGGGGCGAGCACCATTGTCGCCACAATGACGGCGATGGATTTCGTCGCGCCAGCACGTGATGTTGATGAGGGCCGCGCGCCATCGGTAGCCCCGATCAGATCGGTTGGCGCGACGAGTGTGAAGCCGGCGTCGGTCAGAGTGTGAGCAAGTCGAGCTGCACCGAGCCCGCTGCCCTCGAGTGCAACCTGCGGCAGGGCCTGACTGGCGGGAGGTTCAAGAGCCGGACCAACGCGCTCCACCAGGCCCGACAGTTGCTCGTCAGTCATGCCACGCTGCGCGCCGAGGGCACGGAGCGAGACGTCGCTCACGCCCGAGTGCAGCGCAGACACCACATACTCCTCGGCGGGGGTGAGGTCCGAGAGTACGGCGCGGGGAGAGGCGAACCCCAGTTGAATTTCGGAGGGGGTGCGCCACAGCAGGGGCAATCGAGGGTCAATCCGCTTCATGGGTGAATCATGCAGGTCTCACGAATCGGCGGTGGCGAAGCGTCCACACGCAGTGTCCGCAGGCAGCGCCTCAACGCAGCGGGCACCGCGAGCTGAGCGGCCTAGTTCTCGGGTGGTGGTCCGAAATCCTTGCCGTCGAGCAGTTCCTCGAGAGCCTTGTCCATCTCGTCGGGCGCGGGCGTTTCGCCGCGCGCTGCCGATTCCAGCCGAGCGATGAGTCCGGCCGGATTGTCGAGATCTTCTGAGGTGGGGACCACATCGGGGTGATCCCACAGCGCGTCACGCGCCTCAATGCCCACCGCGTCGGTGACGCTTTGCCACATCTTGACGGCGTCGCGCAGGCGGCGTGGTCGCAACTCGAGGCCCACGAGCGATGCGAGCGCCGACTCGGCCGGGCCGCCCGAGGCACGTCTGCGGCGAACCGTTTCGGCAATGGCATCAACGCGGGGCAGGCGCGTCGTGGCCGCGGTTGTGACTACGTCCACCCAGCCCTCGATCAGCGCGAGCTGATTCTCGCGGCGATCGAGGGCGGCCTGTTGTTCCGGTGTCTTTGGGGGAATGAGTGCACCG
>CAIOGW010000196.1 GCA_903857985.1 uncultured Microbacteriaceae bacterium | reverse complement strand
GATCTAGGACGCATACGCCCCGCCGCCGCCGCCACCCCCGCCCGTGGTCGTGCGCGTGCTGCCGCCGCCGCCTGCGCCGCGGCAGATGATGATCGCGGATTTCAAATAGGCGGGCGTAGTGACGTTCGTAGTGCCCGTGGCGCTGACGTTGACCTGGGGCCACTGTTTGGCGGGCATGTGTGCCTCAGGATTCGATGGTGTAGTAGCTCGCCGTGACGGAGAGCGAACCGCCCGCAGGATCGCCGCACGTGTAGCGCAGATCCGCACCATCGGCGCCAACGCCGAGCATCCCTGATCCGTCACCGATCGTGAAACCACCGCCCGGCGGGATTCCGGGGTGGTGCGCCAGGATGTCCGCGGCGACGGTCAGTGCATCGGCCGGCACGGCGGACGCACCAAAGCCGATCTTGCAGGCCACGTTCGCCGTGTTGGCGTTCGAGGCCATCACGGAAATCCGCGTGACGACGATCTTGCTGCCGGCGCTCACCGTGGCGATCGCGGCGTTGGTTTGGCCATTGTCCGAATCCGCAACAAACGCCGACGCCGACACGACGTTGGGGTGGCCGCCGATCGTGAAGGGCACGCGGTGGCGGTTCATGATCCCAATGCCCACCGTGCCCGCCGCGGTGGCATCGGGCGAGGCGTTGTGCGCGACGGCGTAGCCGCCGACCGCTTTGATCTTGCTCGAGGCGAGTGTGAAGGCGCCCTCGTCGGCGTAGACGGTGTCGTCGATCAACTGCGACGAGGTGAGCAGGCTCGCGAGCGTGGTCTGCGTGGCCGCGTCGGTCGAGCCGGTGAAGGTCACCGGGACCGCGTCGTTGGTGGCGATGGTCACGCGCTGCGTGCCGGCGTCGCGCGTGCCGGAGTTCATCGAGATCGCCGCGCCGTTCATCTGCGTGAGGGAGGTGACGGTGCCGGAGGTGAGCGTCACGTCGTTGTTGGTGCCCAGGTTCACGAGCAACCCATCGGCGGCCACCGCAGGGATCAGCGTGGCGCTGCCATCGGTCGAGATCGCGAGCTTGACGATCTGTGTGTGGCCCGCGGTCGTGCAGTCGTCTGTCGCGATGGTGGTGCCCGAGCCGGCGGTGATGCTGACGTTGTCTGCCACGGTGTTTCCTCGTTACGCCACGATGGCCAGGTTGAGTGAGGCCGCGCCCATGCTGTTCGCGCCGCGCACCGCGGTGAACGTGATGCTGGTGCCGTCAGCCGCCCAGTTGGTCACTGTCTGCGCCTGGGCGCCGATGGTGAGCGTGGAGCTGCCCTGGCTCGCCCCGAAGCCACTGCCCGCGATCACGATGCCGGTGCGACCGTCGTCGAAGCTGGAGGGGGTGACGCTCGAGATGGTGAGGCCGGAGGCTGCAGCCGGCGCAATAGCGAACGAGAAAGATCGCTTTGCGTTCGTAGGGTTTGTCCACTGTCGCGTGCCTGTTGCGCCAGCGGTTGTTTGCGTCTCGTAAGCCAGACCGAGCCACGAACTGGATGTCGCCCACTGCTTGATAAGCGTTGTCGTGTCTGGCTCGTCTCCTGCGTCAAACGTGCCCGCAATATCACGCGAGCCGCCGCCAAAGAACAGAATGCACCCGTTATCCGTTGTTGTGACAGTCGGGCTGTTCCAGTTCGTACCGCCCGTACCCGTACCCTGTGCGCCCACGTTGTAGGGCGTTGTCGTATTGTGGCCTGTGAGGCGAAGCGAAATTGCTTGAATCAATGCGTCCGAGCCGCCGGACCGAGATAGCGTTACTGTGCCGCTACCGCCACCCCATCCCTCAGAGCCCGTCACCGTTTTGGTGAATATCCCAACGCCCCCCTCG
>CAIOGW010000195.1 GCA_903857985.1 uncultured Microbacteriaceae bacterium | reverse complement strand
TCTCTTTGGCGGTGTCGGGGATAACGAGACCCGACGCGGTAACCTGCTCCGCTTCGACCTGCTTCACAACGATGCGATCTTCGAGCGGCTTAATTGCAACCGACACGGTTGACCTCTTTCTGTTGAAAAAAAATCACTGAATTAGCACCCGACGGGTGCGAGTGCTAATAGTGAGTTTAGAACCTTCACTGGCACTCACGCAAAGCGAGTGCCAGCGGTGTTCGACTCAGACGCCCCTCTGCGTGGCGTTCGCTCCTCCGGCGAACGCCTAACGACGACTACCGTTGGACATATGGACGCGAGCGAACTGACGACACTGCTCACGCCCGAAGCCCTCAGGCTTCTGCGGGATTTACCCCCTTACGAGAACGAAACGGATGTTCTCGCGCTCGTTTCTCGGCTGCGCAAAGACGGTCATGCACCCGGCCTCGTGGCCACGGTTCTCACTCAAGCCCGGCTGCGCAAGAAGGCGGCGACAAAATTCGGCCCGTTTGCGCAAGCAATGCTGTTCACTCAGGCCGGCCTCGAGCAAGCCACCCGGTTAGAGGTTGCAGCGCAGCACGCTGGCCGGTTTGCTCGCGCCGGTTGCGTGCACATTGCCGACCTCGGCTGTGGGCTCGGAGCCGATTCGCTTGCCCTCGCGAGTCTCGGGCTTACGGTCATGGCCGTCGAACGAGATGAGATTACCGCCGCTCTCGCCGCCTACAACCTCAGCGCATTTCCCGATGTCACCGTGAGTCACGGTGAGGCAAACGGGGCCCATCTTGACGGCATCGACGGTGTCTTTCTCGATCCCGCACGGCGCACCGCCGGGCACAGCAACACCAAGCGTCAGATGAACCCCGACGACTGGTCGCCGTCACTCACGTTCGCTCTTGACACCGTGCGCAGCGTTGCCGCGGGAGGCATCAAGCTCGGCCCGGGCACCGATCGCGAGCTCATTCCCGGCGATGCCGAGGCGCAGTGGGTTGCCGTCGGCGACGACGTGGTGGAGATGGGCCTCTGGTTCGGCCGGGCCAAGCGCGAGGGCATTGGGCGCTCGGCGCTAATCCTCACGCCCACGGGTCATCACGAACTTGTGGCGCCCGGTGATGCGCCGGATGCGCCGGTGGGAGCTCTCGCTCGCTATATTTACGAACCAAATGGCGCGGTGATTCGCGCGCACCTCATCGGTGAGGTGGCGCGCCGTCTGGGTGGCCACATGATTGATGAGAGCATCGCCTACGTCAGCACCGAGACGCCCACACTCACGCCGTTCGCTCGCGGCTTCGAGGTACTCGAGACAACGGCGGTTGACCCGAAAGCCATTTCACGCGCCCTCACCACACACGACGTGGGACGGGTCGAGATCAAGAAGCGCGGCATCGACATCGATCCAGCAACCTTCCGCAAGAAACTTACGCTGACGGGCTTTGGCGACGGCGTGGTCATTCTCACCCGCGCGGGAACAAAGCGACTCGCGTTGATTGCGCGCCGGCTCGACGACCGCGTTGAAATCTAAGAGACGTTGGTGTACCTGAGGCTGCCGACGGCGATAAGCGGAATCAGCACGAGAAACAGAAGGACGAAGAACCCGGCCAACACAGAGAGACCGAGCAAGCCGTAGCCCACAATGATGCCCGCCAGTGCAAAGCCGCGACCCGATTCACCGGTCCGCTTTATCTGACTCATGCCAATGTGGCTGAGCACAATTCCGGGGATGACCGTGATGCCGGTTGCCACTCCCGACAAGCTCAAGATGAAGCCCACGAGCGCCATCGTGTTGAGCGGCGAGTTGGAAATAGTGCTCGTACTGGTGGCGGTCTGGGTTGCTGGAGTATTCGTCATGACACAAGCCTACGTCTCGCTGGGTCATGCAGAACGCCCGCCATTTATGACGGGCGTTCTGCGAAGAGTGCCTGAGGTTTAGCCTAGGCTTCCCATCTGAATCTCAGTCACGGCAGCACCGACGGATGCGGCAACGGCAGCGCTGATAATGATGATCAGGATGGTGATGCCCACGGCGACGAAGCCGATGATGATTCCCGCAAGAGCCAAGCCGCGGCCCTGCTCACCGCTCGTCTTGATTTGGTTGAGCGCAACAAATCCGAGGATGATGCCGAGAATACTGACAAAGAACGACGAAACTAGGGCGGCAATTGCGAGGCCATTGGTCTTGTCAGTCGTAGGGGTCGAGGACATGGGTTTCCTTTCGAGAATTGAGTGGCGACACGCATCGCCACTGTAAGAGTGTCAGAGTCTCTCTGCGGTAGTCAACGATGTTTACCTCGTGTTTCGTGGCGCGACTCACCGAGACAGCGCGGACGCAAAGAACGCCCGCCATAAATAGCGGGCGTTCTTTTGATGAGTGTTAATTACATCGAACCCGATGCTGCGCCAGCGGCAGCCAGCAATGCGAGGGAAACAATTCCGATGATCAACTGCAGCACGGTGAGTCCGATGCCTACCCAACCAGTGATAACACCGGTGAGCGCAAGGGGTCGTCCACCTTCGCCACGCGTTTTGATTTGCTTCATGGCAATGTGGCTGCAGATGACGCCGGCGATGCTGAAGGCTCCAGCGAAACCAAACGTGAACCATCCCCATGAAAGCACATTAAGCAAACCGAACAGAGACAGAACCATGCCCACAATGCTGAGGACGTTGGTCTTTGCTACGGGAGTTGCACTCGACATACCATTCCTTTCGTAGAGTAACGACGACAAGTTTCGTTACGCCCACAGACTGGCAGGGTAAGAGGCAGGTGTCAACCGTATTTGCCCATTCTTGGCACGGTTTTACGTCACATGCACGAGCGTGGCGGGCAGCGTTGAGTCGGCACCAAAATTAAGCGACGAGCCAGGTTGCCCGGCCATGATGAGCTCAGCGCCCAGCGCGGCAATCATGGCGCCATTGTCGGTGCACAGGCTAAATTCTGGGATGCGCAGGTCGATTCCCTCGGCGTCTGCCCGCTGCCGTGCGACCTCGCGCAGTCGACGGTTCGCGGTAACTCCCCCGCCCAAGAGCAGGCGCGGAGTACCCAGATCAACACACGCGGCAATCGCCTTGGCCGTGAGCACGTCAACCACCGCCTCGCGAAAGCTGGCTGCCACGTCTGCAGCGGGAACGGGCTCGCCGGCATCCCGGCGTATCTCGACCCAACGCGCCACCGACGTCTTGAGGCCTGAAAACGAGAAGTCGTAGCGGTGGGCCGCCAGGTCTTTGGGAAGAGTGAGGCCGCGGGGAAAGCGGATGGCCGTGGGATCACCCTCAGCGGCAAGTCGATCAATCTCGGGTCCGCCGGGATAGGGCAGACCCAGGATGCGCGCCACCTTGTCGAATGCCTCCCCCGCGGCATCATCGATGGTCTCGCCGAGGAGCTCGACATCGCTGACCATGTTGCGCACGAGCAGTAGCGAGGTGTGCCCGCCCGAGACGAGGAGGGCCACGGCGGGCATGTCGAAGGGCCCCTCCGGCCCGAGCACGTCGGCGCCCACGTGACCCACGAGGTGGTTCACCGCGTATATGGGCTTGTTGAGGGCCACTGCGAGCGCTTTGGCCGCGCCAATGCCCACCATGAGCGCCCCGGCAAGACCCGGGCCGCTGGCTACGGCAATGGCATCGATGTCGGCGAGCGACACCCCCGCCTGCGCGACGGCCTCGCGGATGGCGGGCTGGAGGGCTTCGAGGTGCGCGCGGGCAGCCACTTCGGGCACCACTCCGCCGTAGCGCGCGTGCTGCTCCATGGATGACGAAATCACATTGGCCAACAGGTGCCGGCCGCGCACGATCCCCACCCCGGTTTCGTCGCAGCTCGATTCAATGCCGAGCACGAGCGGGCTGGTGCGGTTGCTCACTTCGGGCAGAAAAGTCTTGGGGTCGCTCAACACGCGCCCTCCATCTCGTCGCCCGGCGACTGACTGCCGGGACGCCCCGACGGGCCCAGATTGCAGCGCATCGTGACGGCATCCACGGCATCGGGTTGGTAATAACCGGCCCGCACGCCCACCGGGATGAAACCGAGGTCGCGATAAAGCGCCTGCGCGCTCTCATTGTCGGCGCGGACCTCGAGAAATACGCGTGTGGCCTCCCGTCGCCCCGCTTCGGCCAAGAGTTCGGTCATCATCTCGCGCGCGATGCCCTGGCCGCGCATGTCGGGCGAGACCGCAATCGTTTGGATGTCGCCGTCACCGGAGCCGGGAGGACACATCAGCCCGGCGTACGCCACCACCACGGGAGCGTGTGCCAGCTCGGCCACGAGGTACCGGCAGTTGGGGTTGGCCATCTCGGCGCGCATCATCTCGCGCGGCCATGCATCGCTTCCAAAAATGCTGATCTCCATCATCATGACGGCGTCGAGGTCGTCTTCGTGCGCATCGCGCACAACGGCAAGGCCGCTCACTGAACGACTCGCTTTGGCCCGGCAGAAAAGGTGACGTCGGGAGAACGCAGATAAAGCGGTTCGAACTCGCGCACGATACCCGCGGCATGTTCGGCCAGAGCGACCAGGGCGAGGTCGGCGGCAGATACCGAACCGGCATCGATGCGCACCAGAGAATCAGAGTGCCCCGAAACGGGTTCGAGCTCCTCCGGCTTCGCGAGTTCTTCCGGCTTCGCTAGGGCCGGCCCCTGCGCGCGCGCAGGGATTCCGTCACTCAAGCCCGAATATACCGACCAGTAGACCTCCTTGCGGCGGGCATCCGTGACCACCATCAGGCCGCTCGCCTGCGACTCTCTCCCCAGTCCGGCGAAGTAACCACGAGCAATGGCGTCGTGGCTCACCGTCGACAGCAGAGGAATATCGCGAGCGGTTGCGAAAGCTACGGCCGCAGCCAGCCCTACGCGCAGGCCGGTGAAGGGTCCGGGCCCGACCCCGGCGGCAACGAGCGTGACGTCGGCGGCATCTGTGCCCGAATCGGCGAGCACGCGCGCTATGGCTGAACCCACAACTTCGGCGTGACGCATGGTGTCTCCGGTCTCCCAGTGCGCGAGCACCTCGCCCTCACGTGAGACCAGTGCCACGCTCGTGCCCGCCGACGTGTCGATGGCCAGAATCACCAGGTCACCCCCGCCCAGCGGTCGCCTACGGAGCGAAGGGTCACCGTGCGCGGTTCCACATCGAATTCATCATCCGAATTGTTGTCGACGACAGTGTCGACAACACTGTCGGTGCGGGCGCCGTGCGGGCGATCGATATCAATCTCCAGGCGCTGGGGCGCCATCGCCTCAATCATTCCTCGACCCCACTCCACCACAACGATCGAGCCGGCAAAGTCGATGTCGAGGTCGTCGAGTTCCAGCGGGTCGCTCAATCTGTACGCGTCGACGTGCACGAGGGGCGGCAGACCCTCGGCGCGCGGGTGCGTGCGGGCAATCACGAACGTTGGTGAGGTAACCGCACCGCGAACCTGCAGTTGCTCGCCGAGCCCACGAGTGAGGGTGGTCTTGCCGGCGCCCAGATCGCCTGTCAGCACCACGACGTCGCCCGCGCGAAGCTCCGCGCCCACCCGCCGGCCCAGGTCGTTCATCGCCTCGGGGGTGGCCACCGTAAGGTTGACCGCCACCACTAGAGCTCCACGTACACGCGAACGCAGCGGCCACCCATGCGGGTCACAATTTCGTAGCCGATCGTGCCGCAGGCCCGAGCAAAATCGGATGCGCTCGGATGCCCGCGCTTGGGGTCGCCGAAAACCACCACGGGATCGCCTACGGTTACCCACTCACTGCCCATGTCGACGATGAACTGATCCATGGCCACTCGGCCCGAAATCCTGCGCACCTGCCCAGCAACATTTACCGGCGCCGCGTTGGAGGCCGACCGCGGAATGCCTTCGGCGTAGCCCAGGGGCACGAGAGCCAAGGTGGTGGGCTGCGACGTGACGTAGTCATACTCATACGACACCCCCACGCCAGCAGGAACCTTGCGCACAGCGGCCACCCGCGACCGCACCGTCATCACCGGTGTTAGCCCCAGGTCGGCGACGGGCATGGTGTCGTCGGGCGAGACCCCGTAGGCGCCAATTCCGATGCGCACCATGTTGTAGCGCATTGAGGTCGATGTGAGCGCCGTTGCCGTAGCCGCGATGTGGATAATGCTGGGGTTGAGTCCGGCATCCCGGGCGTGTGCGACGCCCTCTTCGAAGAGCACGTGTGCCGCGAGATCTGCCTGCGGGCCTGCCCCGGCGAGGTGGCTAAAAACACCCTCGACGATAATTGCGCCGTCACCCTCGTGATACTTCGCTCGCTCAAAAACTTTGCGCCACTCTTCCGGGGCAATGCCGTTGCGACTCAACCCCGTATCAAGTTTGAGGTGAACCGGCGCCGGGCCGTCCGCCCAGGCAAACGAAGCGTTGGCCACGGCATCCAGCTGGGCCAGCGACGAGACGCCAATCGTGATGCGGTTTGTGAGCGCCTCCTGAAAATCCTCGCGCGATGAGTGTAGCCACGCCAGAATAGGCACCTGAATGCCCGCCTGCCGAAGGGTGAGCGCCTCCTGCACGTCGACAACGCCCAGCCAGTCGGCACCGGCGTCAACCGCGGTGCGCGCGCACGGAACCATGCCGTGTCCGTAGGCGTCGGCCTTGACCACAATCATCAGGTGCTCCACACCGATGACGGTTTTGAGGTGACTCACGTTGCGGCGCAGGGCCCCGAGGTCAATCTGGATTTCGCGGAACTCCGGCCCAATCACGACGCGCTCCCCTCGGCCACAACGAACGCGATGGCCTGGCCCCCGTCGTGGGACAGTGAGAGTTGCAGATTCGTCACGAGGTTGTCTGCGGCTAGCGTGGCCGCGTGGCCGGTGAGGTTAAAGTGCGGTGCACCAGACGGAGCCGACTCGACCTCCATCTCATGCCAGGAAGACTTTCCCGAACCGCCCATGGCCTTGATGAACGCCTCTTTGGCAGCGAACCGAGCGGCAAGCGAGCGCATCGTGTTGTCGCGCTCGGCCGGCGTGAACAGACGCTCAATGAGGCGCGGCGTGCGGGTGACGGCACGCTCGAAACGCTCCACATCCACGATGTCGACGCCGATGCCCACAATCATGAACTACTCGACCGTCACCGATTTGGCCAGATTGCGCGGTTGGTCAACGTCGAGGCCCTTGGCGTGAGCGAGCTCCATGGCAAAAATCTGCAGGGGCACGACGGCGAGAAATGGCTCGAAGAGCGGATCAGCCAGGGGAATCTGGATGACCTCATCGGCGTAGGGGAGAACAGCCGCGTCTCCTTGCTCGGCGATGGCAATAATACGTGCGCCGCGCGCGCGAATCTCTTGAATGTTCGAGATCACCTTGGCGTGAATCACTTCGGATTTGCGTGGGCTCGGCACAATGACGAACACCGGCTGGCCGTGATCGATGAGGGCGATGGGGCCGTGCTTGAGCTCACCGGCCGCAAATCCCTCCGCGTGAATGTAGGCGAGCTCTTTGAGCTTGAGCGCGCCCTCGAGGGCGATGGGGAAGCCCACGTGGCGACCCAAGAAAAGTACGGCGGGCGTATCGCTCATCCACTTAGCCAACTGCGCCACGGTGCTGCCGGTCACGAGCACCTGCTGAAGTTTTGCCGGGATGGCCTCAAGCTCGGCTGCGTTGCGAGCGAGCTCGGCTGCGTCGAGCGTGCCGCGCACGCGGGCCGCGTGAAGACCGAGGAGATAGAGCGCGGTGATCTGAGCGACAAACGCCTTGGTCGATGCCACAGCAACCTCGGGGCCGGCATGCGTATAGATCACGGCATCCGACTCGCGGGGAATCGTGGCTCCCTGGGTATTACAAATTGAAATCGTGCGCGCCCCGCGTTCGCTCGCGTACTTTACGGCCATGAGGGTGTCCATGGTCTCGCCCGACTGGCTGATAGACACCACGAGAGTTTCCGGAGTAATCACGGGTTCGCGATAGCGAAACTCGTGACTCAGTTGAACATCAACCGGAATGCGCGCCCACTGCTCAATCGCATAGGCGCCCACGAGCCCGGCGTAAGACGCCGTGCCACACGCCACCACGATGATGCGCGAGACGCCGCGCAGATAGTCGTCACCCAACTCGGCCAGTTCGGGGATCATGACCGAACCGTCGACCACGCGACCGCGAACGGTGTTCGCCACCGCATCGGGGTTCTCCGAAATTTCTTTGGCCATGAAGCTGGGCCAGCCACCCTTGTCGCTGGCCGAGGCATCCCACGCAACCTCGAATTCCTCGAGTTCGACAGGTTTCCCGGCGAAGTCGCTGACCGTTACCGACTCGGCGGTCAGGGCAACAATCTGGTCCTGACCCACGGCCGCGGCGCGGTGCGTGTGCGCCACAAAGGCGGCCACATCTGAGCCCAAGAAGTTTTCGCCCTCACCAAAACCCACAATGAGGGGGGAGTTGTGTCGCGCGGCGAGAATCAAGCCGGGCTCATTCTGGTGAACCGCGAGCAGCGTGAAAGCTCCCTGCAGGCGATTTGCCGCCTGTGCGAACGCGCTGCGCAGGTCGCCCGTTTCTCCATAGAGGTGCCCGACCAAAACAGCGGCCACCTCGGTATCGGTTTCGCTCAAAAACTCGTGACCGGCAGCCAGCATCTCGGCGCGAATCTCAGCATAGTTCTCGATGATGCCGTTGTGAATCAGGGCGAGTTTGCCGTCGTCGGCGAGATGCGGATGAGCGTTGGTATCAATCGGTGCGCCGTGCGTGGCCCACCGGGTGTGGCCGATTCCGGTGGCGCCGTCGCTGACCGGGCGAACCGCAAGTTCGTCGACCAGAGCCTGCAGTTTTCCTGCCTTCTTGGAGCTAGAAATATGCCCCTCGTGAGTGATCACGGCGATGCCCGCAGAGTCGTAGCCACGGTATTCCTGTCGCTTCAGGCCGGCAATGAGCACACCAACCGTGCCCTTGTTCCCGACGTAGCCAACGATTCCACACATGCTGATAAGTCTAGGCGTTGGGCGGGTTTCTGCCCCGCCGTCAAGCAATGGCCCCTCATCACGCGCCGAACCGCTGATCACTGCCCAAATCTCGTGCAGAATGGGGGCGTGAGTTCTTCGCGCGGCGGCTCCACGCCCCTGCACCAAACGCCGTTCGTCGAGATTCCGCGCGCAGAGTGGGCTGGGCTCACAGCGGGAAACGGTCCCGACCTCAGCATGGCCGAGATTGACGCCCTGCGCGGTCAGGGTGACCCGCTCGACGAGCGCGAAGTGTGCGAGGTTTACTTGCCACTCAGCCGCCTCCTGTCGCTGTATGCGGCCGCGACGCGCAGCCTCTCGGCAGCCACCGACTCGTTTCTCGGCAAACCCGCTTCGGTCACACCCTTTGTCATTGGCGTGGCCGGTTCGGTGGCCGTGGGTAAGTCGACCGTTTCGCGGCTCCTGCAGCTCCTGCTGTCCCGCTGGCCAGACACACCCCGCGTCGAATTGGTGACGACCGACGGCTTCTTGCTGCCCAACGACGAACTCTCCCGCCGCGGCATTCTCGACCGCAAGGGCTTCCCCGAGTCCTACGACCGGCGAGCGCTCACCCGGTTCGTCAGCGAGGTCAAGAGCGGGGCGGATGCCGTGCACGCGCCCGTCTATTCGCACCTCACCTACGACATCGTGCCGGATGCGCACGTTGAAGTGGCGCGTCCCGACGTGCTGATCGTCGAGGGGCTCAACGTCTTGCAGCCCTCCCTCGGCGGCACACTCGCGCTCTCAGACCTCTTCGACTTCTCGATTTACGTGGATGCCCGCATGAGCGATATTGAGCGCTGGTATGCGGAGCGCTTTCTCGAGCTTCAGCGCAGCGCGTTCAGTAACCCCGAGTCGTACTTTCACCGCTACGCCGGGCTCACCGAGCCCGAAGCCGTTGCCGAGGCCCGCGCCATCTGGAAGCGCACCAACGAGCCCAACCTCGTTCAGAACATCCGCCCGACCCGCTCGCGTGCGCGACTCATCCTGCGCAAGGCGAGCGATCACACAGTCGACACGGTCTACCTGCGCAAGCTGTAGGTTGTCATATCAACTTTGATATATAGTCTCAGCATGGAAGTTGGTGAGCTCATTCGCGAGGCTCGACGATCCGCCGGGCTCACGCAATCCGAGCACGCTGCCCGGGCGGGCACATCTCAAGCAACGTTTTCGCGCTATGAGTCGGGCGACGCCACGCCCACTCTTGTGACGTTGGAACGCCTGCTCGCCGCGGCGGGCGCGAACCTCGTGTTGTCGTCGAAGACCTCACGTCGCCGACACGATGCCCGTTCTCCTCGAATGGCCAAACTTCTGCACCGCCGCCGAGAGGTTAATCTTGCCCTCGCGCGTCACGGCGCACAAAACGCCTACGTCTTTGGTTCTGTGGCGCGGGGAACCGACACCGAGGAATCCGACATCGACATCGTGGTGGACTTCGATGCCGAACGATTTGGTCTTTTCCCACTCAGGCGCTTGGCCGAAGACTTATCAACTCTTGTGGGAGAAACAGTCCATGTCGCCGCCCGCTCCCTGCTTAAATCTGCCGTGTTGGCCAGAGTCCACGAGGAGCAGGTTCCCCTATGAGTCGAAGCGATGCTGAACGTATCGCTGACATCCTCGAGGCAATTTCTGCCATCACAACAGCCAGAGAACTCGCACAGTCGACTCATCCGGATCACCCCACGACCGCTGTCATTGTTGATGCGATTACCTACCGTCTGCTGACCATCGGAGAGGCGGTCAAGGGATTGAGCGTCGACTTCACGTCACGCCATCCTCTCGTCCCGTGGCGAGACATTGCTGGACTCCGGGACATCATCGCCCATCAATACCACCGTCGCGATATCAACATCATTTTCACGACAATTGATGTACCCCCTCACGACCCTCGCGGAGGCCCTCGCCGGTGCGTGAAGACTCGCAAAACCTCTGCCGCACGTCATCGTCATCCCGGCACCCGGTCGCCGGGTCGCGAATTATTCGCGACGAAGGAGAGAACGAGCGGCGAACACAATCACTGCGGCGACCACCGCTCCAACAAAGATCACAGCTGCTGCCGCACTGCCGTTACCGCCACCCACGTATTCCCATGTGCCCTGATCGAGCACGTAGCCACCGAATAGTGACAGGTTCGCCAACCACAGAGTGCCAATGGCGTCGATAGACACCAGGACCCACATCACCGCGCGGACGATTCGAGCCAACACGGCCTAGCTCCCGAGCTCAGCCTTCACCACGTCAGCAATTGCGTGTGCGAGCCGATCGGCGGTGTCCTGGTCGGAGGCCTCCACCATCACGCGCACCATAGGCTCGGTGCCCGAGGGGCGCAGGAGCACGCGGCCTGAGTCGGCAAGCTCGAGCGAGGCTTGGGCGACGGCCGATTCGATGGCCGTGTTGCCGTGCAGGGCCCGGTGGTTAACACCCCGCACGTTGACAAGAATCTGCGGATACACCGTCATCACGCCCGCAAGTTCGTTGAGGCTCTTGCCGGTGCGGGCCATCTCGGCTACGAGGAGCAGGCCGGTCAGCACGCCGTCACCCGTGGTGCCAAACTCCGACATGATGACGTGGCCGGACTGCTCACCACCCAGGCTGTGCCCGCCCGCAGCCAACGCCTCGACCACGTAGCGGTCACCCACGGCCGTCTCGACCACAGTGATGTCGTGAGCCGCCATGGCGCGATGCAGCCCAAGGTTGCTCATCACTGTGGTGACAAGGGTGTTGTCGGTTAAGCGACCGCGTTCCTTCATGGAAATCGCCAGAATTGCCATGATGTGATCGCCGTCGATGACATTGCCCTCGGCATCAACCGCGAGACAGCGATCGGCATCGCCATCGTGGGCAATGCCCACATCGGCTCCCACCTCGCGAACCTTGGCGGCCAGAAGATCCAGATGGGTCGAGCCCACACCGTCGTTAATGTTGTTGCCGTCTGGCTCGGCGCCAATCACCGTGATTTTTGCGCCGGCGTTCGTGAATACCTGCGGGCTTACGGCAGCGGCGGCGCCGTGCGCACAGTCGAGAACCACGTGGATGCCGTCGAGGCTCTGCGGCACGGCGCTCAGCAGGTGAAGGGCGTAGCGGTCTTCGGCGTCGGCAAAGCGGCGGATGCGCCCGACCTCGCTACCGGTGGGCAGCAACTTCTCGATACCGAGGTGTTCCTCGATTCGATCCTCGACCTCATCGGGAAGCTTGACACCGCCGTAGGAGAAGAACTTAATGCCGTTGTCGGGCGCCGGGTTGTGCGAGGCCGAGATCATCACACCAAAGTCGGCATCTATGTCTTTGATCAGGAAGGCACAAGCGGGGGTCGGTAAAACTCCGGCGTCGAGCACATCGATTCCCGAGCTCGCCAAGCCGGCGGCAACCGCCGCAGCGAGAAACTCTCCCGAGATCCGCGGATCACGAGCGAGAACCGCAACCGGACGCTTTCCCTTTTCGCGGCGCTCGTCAGCGTGACGTCCGTGCATGAGCACGAACGCCGCTGACTGGGCGAGCCCGAGAGCGAGATCGGCGGTAAGTTCCCGATTCGCAAGCCCCCGGACGCCGTCCGTTCCGAACAGGCGAGCCATGGTGAAAGCCTTGGCGACTAACGCTTCGAGTACTGAGGAGCCTTACGGGCCTTCTTGAGACCAGCCTTCTTGCGCTCCTTGACGCGAGCGTCACGGCTGAGGAAGCCCGCCTTCTTGAGCGTGGCCCGGTTGTTCTCTTCGTCAATGAGGTTGAGTGCCCTCGAGATGCCCAGACGCAGTGCGCCGGCCTGGCCCGAGGGGCCGCCGCCGGTGATGCGCGCAACGACGTCGTAGCTACCGAGCAGATTGAGCACGGTGAACGGGTCGTTGATGAGCTGCTGGTGCAACTTGTTGGGGAAGTAGTCGGCGAACTCACGGCCGTTGACCGTGATGGTGCCGCCGCCGGGGACGAGGCGCACGCGAGCAATGGCCTGCTTGCGACGACCCACGGCTGCGCCGGGAACGTTCATCACAACGCGGGGAGCGACGGGAGCAGAAGCAGCCGGGCTCTCGGTCGTGAACTCGGTAACCTCTTCGGTTTCGGCAACCTCTACGGCGTCTTCGGCCGGGGTGTTCTCAATCTCAGTCATGTCGATTCAATCCTTTTGTGTATCCGGCGCTTACTGAGCGACCTGGTCGAGAATGTACGGCGTGGGCTGCTGGGCAGCGTGCGGGTGCTCGGCACCCGTGTAGACCTTGAGCTTGCGCATCTGAGCGCGGCCCAACGAGGTCTTGGGGAGCATGCCGCGAACGGCCTTCTCCACAGCGCGCTCGGGGTTCTTCTCGAGCAGCTCGGAGTAGGTGGTTGCCGTGAGCCCGCCCGGGTAACCCGAGTGA
>CAIOGW010000194.1 GCA_903857985.1 uncultured Microbacteriaceae bacterium | reverse complement strand
TTGCTGGCAGACGAGGGATTCTGGGGCAAGGCCACAGACATCCTCTACCTGTCGCGTGACGAGGTTCGTCCCGTTCTGTTCGACTATGCCAACGGATGGGCTGTCGGCACGCCGGCAATCGGTCCTTCGTACTGGCCTAAGGAGATCGAGCGTCGCACCAAGATCATTGCCGCACTCGAGACGCAGCGCCCCGCGCCCGCGTTCAACGAGCCGCCGGCAGAGATCAACGAGCCCTTCACTGTCATGCTCTGGGGAATCACCACGGAGCAGGTTCAGCAGTGGCTGGGCGCCGACGAGTCGGGCAAGGGTGGGCTCAAGGGCATGGCCGCATCGGGTGGTGTTGTCGAGGGTATTGCCCGCGTCATCACGAGCCCCGATCAGCTGGGCGAACTGAAGCAGGGCGAGATTCTCGTCGCTCCGGTTACCAACCCGAGCTGGGGCCCCGTGTTCGGAAAGATCAGCGCAACCGTTACCGACATCGGCGGCATGATGAGCCACGCGGCCATCGTGTGCCGTGAGTACGGGCTGCCCGCTGTGACCGGAACCGGTAAGGCCTCGACCACAATCAAGACGGGCATGAAGCTCCGTGTTGATGGTAACCAGGGCACGGTGGAGATCCTCAAGTAGGACCTCACCGCTAAACAAATGAAGAACGTATCCCGCTCCCCGATCAATCACCTCGGACGCGAAGTAAGCCACCTGATTCCGGCTTACGACGATGTTCCCGGAATGATCTCGATGGGGGAGCGGGATACGCTCATTTGGCAGCTCGCCACGCCCTACCTGCAAACCCGCGACAACGATGCCCACACGCTGTACTCCTATGGCATCGCGCGTCAGTTGTTGCGTCACATTCCCCAGGCCCACGAGCACATCGTGTTGCCCGCCATTATTTTGCACGACACCGGTTGGTCAACCGTCGACGAGTACGACGCTTTTCAGGCCATTGCGCCGGACCGCGATGGTTCCTACGACTGGGCCGTCTTTCAGCACGAGAAGGAGGGCGCGCGTATCGCGCGCGAAATTCTCACCGAGGCGGGAATCCCGGCGGTCGATATCGACGAAATCTGCGAAATCATCGACGGCCACGACACTCGTCTGACCGCGTTGAGCCTCAACGACAAGCTCGTCAAAGACTCCGACAAGGTGTGGCGCGTCACCCCGCACGGCACCGATGTGGCCATGCCGCGGTTCGGCCTGAATCGCGAGGAGTCCCTGCGCATCAATAGCTACCGCGCCTACGACGTCTTGTTTACCGACGAGGCCAAGAACATGTCGCTGGCGCTGATGGCGGTGGAGTGCATGGACCTCAGCCCCCAAATGATGGAACTTCGTGAGAACGGACGCCTCAATGACTGACACCACACAATTTGCCGGCAAGACCGTAATCGTTACCGGCGCTGCCGGCGGTCTGGGCCGAGCCTTTGCCGAGGGTTTTGCCGCGCGCGGAGCCAACATCGTTGTGGCCGACATGAACGAGGCCGGCGCTCAGGAGACCGTCGCTCTCGTGGAGAAAACCGGAGCCAAAGCTATTGCCGTCACCACCAACGTGACCGAGAAGGCATCTACCGATGCCCTCATGGACGCCGCCCTCGCGGCCTTCGGCTCCATCGACGTGGTGATCAACAACGCGGCCCTGTACGCCACCATCAATCGCGCGCCCTTCTACGAACTTGACCCCGACGAGTGGGATCGCGTGATGGCCGTCAACGTCAAGGGAGCCTGGCTCGTGGCTGCCTCGGCTTTTCCCAAGATGACCCAGGCCACCGGCCGCATCATCAACATCGCCTCGGCCACGGTTTTTAGCGGGTCGCCCCTCTGGATGCACTACGTGGCATCCAAGGGAGCCATGATTGGCATGACGCGGGTGATGGCGCGCGAGGTGGGCAAGACCGGCGTGACCGTGAACGCGATTGCCCCGGGCTTCACCCTCACCGAGGCCAGCATGAGCGTCATGGACGACGCCGAAACCTACGGGGTGTCCAGCCGCGCCATTCCCCGGGCGAGCCAGCCGGGCGACATGGTGGGCACGGCATTATTCTTGGCGTCGGAAGATGCCAGTTACATCACCGGTCAAACCATTGTCGTCGACGGCGGCAAGCAGTTCATTTAGCCCGTCGATACGTCGACATCACTCACGAAAGAGAAACCCATGCCCAAAGTGACCTACATTCAGCCCGATGGCGCCGAGATCACTCTCGATGCTCGCGATGGCGATTCCGTGATGGAGACAGCCGTCAAGAACGGCGTGCGCGGCATTGTTGCCGAGTGCGGCGGCGCCTGTGCGTGTGCCACGTGCCACGTGTTCGTTGACGAGGCGTTCGCCGACAAGGTGGGCGAACCCGGAGACCTTGAAGACGACATGCTTGATGGCGCGGCCACGGACCGCGAGCCCACGAGCCGACTCTCGTGCCAGGTCAAGATGAGCGCCGACCTCGACGGCCTGGTTGTTCGCATCGCACCCGAACAGGTCTAGACCATGACCGACGTCCTGATTGTGGGGGCCGGTCAGGCCGGCATGCAGATTGCCGTCTCGCTGCGCGACGGCGGCTTTGACGGACGCATCGAGCTCGTGGGCGAGGAGCCGCACGGCCCCTACCAGCGCCCACCGCTGTCGAAGGCTTTTCTGCACGGCGCCGCCGACATCGAATCGCTTGAACTGCGTGCACCTGCGTTCTACGTCGACAACAAGATTGTCGTCGTGCCCGACGAGAAAGTGCTTAAGGTGGACCTCTCGGGCGACCGTGGTCTTGCCACGACCGATACCGGTCGCGAGATTCACTTCGACAAGATGGCGCTGGCCACCGGGTCGACTCCGCGTCGCCTGCCCATCGAGGGCGCCGAACTCGACGGCGTGCTCTACCTGCGCGGCATCGCCGACGCACTCGAGCTCAAGAAGCGCTGGGATGCGGCGGCCAGCGTCGTGGTGATTGGCGGCGGATTCATCGGCCTCGAGGTAGCTGCCGGCGCACGCATGGACGGCAAGCAGGTCACCGTGCTCGAGGCCATGGATCGCCTCATTGCCCGCGCCGTGAGCCCTGAGACGAGCGAGTTTTATCGGGCCGCGCACGAGCGCCGCGGAACGAGCGTTCGCCTGGGCGCCACAATCACCCGACTCGTTGGCGAGGGCGGAAAGGTTACCGGCGTTGAGCTCGAGGGCGGCGAGATCATTCCCGCCGACATCGTGATGGTGGGCATCGGCGTGATTGCCCGCGGCGAGCTGGCCGATCAGCTGGGTCTCGAAACGGTGAACGGTGCCATTGTGGTGAACGAGTTTGCCGAGACCAGCGACCCGCGCGTGGTGGCCGCCGGCGATGCCGTGCTGCTGCCTCACCCCCTCGGCGGAGACGCACAGGTGCGCCTCGAATCGGTGCAGAACGCGGTGGACCAAGCCAAGACGGCAGCCAAGACCCTGGCCGGAGTACGCGAGCCCTATCGTGCCGTGCCGTGGTTCTGGTCGGATCAGGGCGACCTCAAGCTGCAGATTGCCGGGCTCTCCACGGGCTACGACCAAACGGTCGTGCGCGGCACCCCCGACGACGAGTCGTTCTCGGTGCTCTACTACCGCGACGGCCGACTCATCGCCTGCGACTCGGTGAACGCCGTGGGCGACTACATGGCCGTGCGCAAGGCTTTGGGTTCGGGCTCCACGATTCCCGCCGACCAAGCAGCGAACCTCGAAACTCCCCTCAAGACACTGGTGGTCGAATAATGGCACTGCCCACATACGCACACACGTTTGCCGACACTCCCACACTGGGTAGCGGGGCAACTCCCACGGGTACGTACACCAACCTCGACCACGTGTGGAAGGCGGCCGAGCCTTTTCTGCGCACGCGCATGAACGACGTGCACCTGCCCATGACGGTCATGTACGCCGAGTTCATCCTCGACCAAGAACCCGGCGCAGACGAACACGTCACGCGGGTTGCCGCCCTGCTGCACGACGTGGGTTGGTCGCGCGTCGACGAAGAGAAGATTCTCACCGAGGGTTTTCGCAGCGACAACTTCTTGACCAGCGATATCCGCGTTGAGCACGAAAAGCACGGCTGTGACATCGCCCGTGAGATTTTGCCGGGTTGCGGCTACGACGACGCCTTCATCACGCGCGTGACCGACATCATTGATGGCCACGACACGCGCAAGGAGCACCACAGCCTCGAAGACGCCATTATGCGCGACTCCGATCGCCTGTGGCGCTTTCACCCCACCGGACTCGGTTTCTCGGCCGAGTGGTTTGCCAAGTCACCGCAGTGGGTGCTGGGTGACCTCACCGGTCGTGTGATGGGCGAGATGATCACTGCCACGGGCACCGCCATGGCCGAAGCCGAACTAAACGCCTCGATGCGCATTCTGCGCCTCGACATCCTTTAGAAAGCAGCGCGCATGACCACGCTCGAGATGTACACCGACGACCTCTTTATTGGCGGCGACTGGGTGAAGTCTGGTTCGGGAACGTTCATTGACGTGACCGACCCTGCCACCGAAGAAGTGTGGGCACGTGTGCCCGCCGCCGATGCCAACGACATCGACAAGGCCGTGCAGAGTGCGCACCGCGCCTTTCACGGCAAAGGCTGGCGCGACATTGGCGCCCACGCTCGGGCCGAGTACATGCGCAAACTGGCCGACGAGTTTGAGGCCCGCAGCGAGAAGCTGGCCAATATCATCACGAGCGAGAACGGTTCTCCGGTTTTTGAGACGCGCCAAGCGGGTGGGCACGGTGCCGGCCTGCTGCGCTACTACGCCTCGCTGGCCGATTACGTGGAGCTGGTCGACAAGCGCGCCTACCCGGATCGTGCCGGCCACTACACCGAGGTCCGGCGCCACCCGCGTGGTGTGTGCGCGCTCATTGCGCCGTGGAACTATCCCGTTGCCCTCGTCATGATCAAGCTCGCTCCGGCGCTGATTGCCGGCTGCACCGTGGTGATCAAGCCCGCGTCGGAGACGCCGCTCGACCTGCGCGTGCTCATGGAGGCGGCTCAGGCTGCCGGCATCCCCGACGGCGTGATCAACCTCGTCACGTGCACGCGCCACGAAGTGGGCAACCTGGTGGAGCACCCGCTTGTGTCCAAGGTGGCCTTCACCGGATCCACCGAGGTGGGCCGCATGCTCGCCGAACAGTGTGGTCGGCTGCTGCGCCCGGTCACGCTCGAGCTCGGCGGTAAGTCGGCCAGCATCATCTTGGAAGACGCCGACCTGACTGCGGTGAGCTCCATGATCAATCGCACCTGCCTGCGCAACACCGGGCAGACCTGTTACAACTCCACGCGCATCCTGGCGCCGCGCTCACGCTACGACGAGATTGTGGAAATGGTCGCGAGCACGGTTGCGGCCACGCCCCAGGGCGACCCGTTCGACGAGAAGACCATCTACGGGCCTTCCGCCTCGGCCAAGCAGTACAAGACCGTCACCGACTACATCAAGATTGGTCAGGATGAGGGCGCGAAGGTGGCCACCGGCGGCTTGGGTCGACCCGATGGCCTCGACCGCGGCTACTTTGCCAAGCCCACGGTGTTTGCCGGGGTGAACAACAAGATGCGCGTGGCTCAGGAGGAAATCTTTGGGCCGGTGCTCGTGGTGATCCCCTTCGAGAACGAGGATGACGCCGTGAGCATCGCCAATGACTCGCCTTACGGCCTCGGCGGCACCATCTTTACCTCAGACCCCGACCACGGCGCTGAGGTGGCCTCGCGCGTCGAGACCGGCAGCATGGGCATCAACTTCTATGGCTCCAACCTGGCCGCGCCCTTTGGCGGCTGGAAGGATTCCGGCATCGGCATGGAATACGGCCCCGAGGGCGTATCCGCCTACACGCGCCTGCAGTCGGTGCACCGCCAGGGTGAGGTGTAGACGTTACCTGGCGATCGTGGCGCTAAGCGTCTCGGCTGTTGGGGTTTCCCATGGCGGCCATGGCTTCTTGGCTGGTTGCACGGCCGCGAAAGAGACTGGCGACGCCCACGGCGGCGACGGCCCCCACGCACGGCCCGAGTAAATAGACCCATACCGTCGACAGGTCGCCCAACGCAAGGTCGGGCCCGAAAGCACGCGCGGGATTCATGGCTGCCCCATCAAAGAGTCCGCCCATGGTGCCCCAGGCCAAAATGTAGGCTCCGACAGCCAAAGGCACGAATTGTCCGTTGAGCTTGGGCCCGTTAGCAATGCCCAAGACCATGAGGACCAGACCGAACGTGAGGATCGCTTCGAACCCCGCTGCTTGCCAGGCGGCATCTTCCTGAGGGCGAGTGGCCGCAAGATTGCCGGCTGTGCCAAAGAATGCTCGAGCGGTGAGAGATCCCGCCGCCGCGGCCGCAAACTGAACAATCCAGTAGGCCCCGGCCATGAGCCAGCCCATGTCTCCCCGGAGAGCGAAAGCTAAGGTCATCGCGGGATTGAAGTGTGCCGAGATGTCACCGAGAAAATAAATCGCAGCGGTCAACCACAGGGCGGAGATGAGCGACAAAATGACGACATTGGCAAAGGGGGGAATGCCTCCTCCCCAGGTTGCCAACGTGGCTGCCCCGCCGGAGAGGATGAAGGTGAGACCGAACATGCCGATGAACTCAGCAAGCAACCTTCGGAAACGAGTTCGTGAATTTCCCCAGTCGGCACTGAACTTACCGCGACCACCAATTTCTTGAATGAGTTCCTCTTTGGCACTCCGATTGGTGCTCATCACTTTGTTCCTGTGGTCTTCTTCTTTGTCGCAGAAACCTTCTGAGCCTGGGCCTGTGATTTCTGGGCCGACGCTGGTTTGTCGGGGTGCGTCATATTGAGGGGAACGACGACGCGGTCGAACAACTCCTCCGTTACACCGTTTGCCAATGCTGCCTGCTTCAGGGTCAAGCCATGATCTATGGCGTAGTGCGAAATCACCGAGGCCTGGTCGTAACCAATGATGGGTGACAGTGCGGTCACCATCATCACTGAGTTAGCGATGTTTTCTTCAATCTTCTTTCGGTTGAGCTGCGCTCCTTCAATCATGAACTCCCGGAAGTGATCTGACATGTCGGCCAAAATCAGAGCGGAGTGAAGGTAGTTGTTGATCAGGATGGGGCGGAATGCGTTGAGCTCAAAGTTTCCTTCCGAGCCACCCCACTGCACAGCCACGTCTGAGCTCATGATCTGGATACACACCATGAGCATTGCCTCAGCTTGAGTGGGATTTACCTTGCCCGGCATGATCGACGATCCGGGCTCGTTGGACGGCAAAATGAGTTCTTGAAGTCCTGTGCGGGGCCCCGACCCGAGCCAGCGCATGTCGTTGGCGATCTTGAACAGCGTGACCGCAGCCAGCTTGAGTCCGGCATGTGCAGCCACAAGCTTGTCCAATGTTCCTTGGGCAGCGAACTTGTTACTTGCCGACTTGAACGGATAACCCGTCAGTTGTGCGATGACCTTGGCGACGTCGTCACCAAAACCTTGGGGAGAGTTCAGGCCCGTGCCCACAGCCGTGCCGCCCATGGCAAGCTGCAACAGTCCTTGGCTCAAGTGTTCAACCTGTTCAATCACGTCTGCGAGGGCCGAGGCATAACCCGACCACTCTTGGCCAACGGTCAGCGGAGTGGCATCCTCAAGGTGGGTGCGTCCAATTTTTACGACCTTGTCCCACTTGCGAGAGTTCTTCTCAAGCGCCTTCTGCAGTTTGCGCAGTGCTGGCAGAGTCTTCGACATCACCATGGTGTACGCAGCGATGTGCATCGCCGTTGGAAATGTGTCATTCGATGACTGGCCCATATTCACGTGATCGTTGGGGTGAATGGGCTCTTGGGTTCCGAGTGTGCCGCCCACGAGCTGGATGCAACGGTTCGAGATAACCTCGTTGACGTTCATGTTCGACTGGGTGCCTGAACCGGTCTGCCACACATAAAGGGGGAATTCTGTGTCTAATTGGCCGGAGGTCGCTTCGTCGCAGACCTTTTGAATGAGGTTGCCCTTCCACGCGGGCAGTCGCCCAGCGCGTGTGTTGACGATGGCAGCGGCCTTTTTAACAAAACCGTAAGCGTGGTAGACCTCATGAGGCATCTTGTCGTGCCCAATGTTGAAGTGTTGAAGTGAGCGCTGTGTCTGAGCGCCCCAGTATCGATCAGCGGGAACCATGACGTCTCCGAGACTGTCAAATTCCTTGCGTTCACCCGTCGCCTTGATACCAATCGGCAGGTCGAGAATTTTGGGGGGAGTCGGATCTGCTGCGTTGCTCATGCGATTGTTGCTCCTCAATCAGGGAAGGTACGAATAAAAAAATCAGTTTTTAGGTCAGGTTCTTGTCCCCACGATAATAGACCAACTTTCTAAAATCCCTCTACCTTCATAACTTTGCATTCGGGAGCAGGGGTCTCACGAAAAAAAGGTCTCACGAGCGACACTTCAGGACAGATCAGTGAGCACCGACAAAAAGCTAGGGGCCCACGAATTCCGGATCGAGGTCGACCGCAAATGGGGCGCCCGTGACTGCACGCAGGTCGTCGATGTTTGTGTCTGCGCAGTGCGCGCGTAGCACGAGTCCGTCTTCGGTAACGTCGAAGACGGCCAGGTCGGTGATGATCTTGTCGACGCAGCGCTGACCGGTGAGCGGCAGGTCGCAGTGGGTCACAATCTTGGGCGTACCGTCCTTGGAGACGTGCTCGGTGAGCACAATCACGTGGGGGGTGCCGGCCACCAGATCCATGGCGCCTCCCATGCCTTTGACGAGCTTGCCCGGAATCTGCCAGTTGGCCAGGTCGCCGTGACCCGACACCTGCAGCGCTCCGAGGATGGCCGTCTGCACGTGCCCACCGCGAATCATGGCAAACGACGTCGCTGAATCAAAGAAGCTCGAGCCAGGTTGGGCCGTCACGGTTTGCTTGCCCGCGTTGATGAGGTCTGCGTCTTCTTCGCCCTCGAACGGGAAGGGCCCGATGCCGAGCAGGCCGTTCTCACTCTGCAGGGTGACCCGAACACCCTCGGGCAGATGGTTCGCCACGAGTGTCGGAATGCCGATACCGAGGTTGACGTACTGGCCGTCTTGAAGGTCGCGGCCCGCAAGTGTTGCCATGTCTTCGCGTGTCCACGCCATGATTTACGCCTTCCCCTCGGGGCGTGGCCGAACCGTGCGCTGTTCGATGTCTTTGACGCGGGGTGTGGCCAGCACCACATGCTGCACAAAGATGCCCGGAGTAACGACGATGTCGGGGTCGATGTAAGTCTCGCCCTCGTAGACCTCGACCTCGGCGATGGTCACGCGCCCGCACGTGGCCACGAGCGGATTGAAGTTGCGCGCGGTGTGCCGGTAAACGAGGTTGCCCTCGGCGTCACCGCGGTGAGCTTTGACGAGTGACAGGTCTGCAACGATCCCGCGCTCAAGCACGAACTCCTCGCCATCGAAGACCTGCATTTGCTTCCCCTCGGCAACCGGAGTGCCCACGCCGGTCTTGGTGAAGAAGCCGGCGATGCCCGCACCTCCGGCGCGCATGCGCTCGGCCAGCGTTCCCTGCGGAGCAAACTCGACCTCGAGAGCGCCGCTCAAAAACTCTTCGGCAAAAAGTTTGTTCTCTCCCACGTACGACGAAACAACCTTGGTCACCTGCTTGTTCTCGATCAGCAGCCCGAGACCCTTGCCGTCAACGCCCATGTTGTTCGACACGATGGTGAGGTCTTTCGCGCCCGAGTCGCGCAGCGCGTGAATGAGGTCAGTGGGATTACCGCTCAGGCCGAAACCGCCCACGGCAACCGTGGCGCCATCGAAAACGTGCGCTGCTACCAGTTCGGTGGCCGACAGGCGCAGTTTTGTCACGATGGATTCTCCCTTGAAACGCACAGGGGTGCGTGTGCTTATTGTCACACGCACCCACAGAGTCTGTTCATTCGCAGACTCGATACCCGCATAGCCAACTGCGATACTTTGACAGGGCGAGGGATAAGGAGGGCCGATGACTGATCTGCGCAAGGTCGACATCAACCTCATCGTCGTTCTCGACGCCATCCTGACCGAGAAGAACCTGACCCGCGCAGGTGAACTCGTGGGCATGACTCAGCCTTCGGTGAGTGGGGCGTTGGCCCGACTGCGTCAGCAGTTTGATGATCCGCTGCTCGTCAGAGCCGGACGCGGGTTCGAACTCACGCCCAAGGCGCAAGACCTCGTGCCTTTGGTCGAAGAGGCCATGGGAGAAATCTCTCGGGTTTACGACCTCTCGCCCACCTTTGATGCGGCCACGAGCACCCGCACGTTCTTGATTTCTGCATCCGACTATTTGCTCAGCCAACTCACCGGTCCGCTGCTGCGCATCCTCGAAGACGTGGCTCCCCAGATCAACATCGAGTGTGACGCTTTGCCCGCGGATGCCAACGTGTCGCCCAACGACCTCTTGCGCCGCGATGTGATTATTGCCGGCACGGGACGCGGTGTTCCGGGTAAACGGCAGTCGCTCTTTAGCGATCGCTTCGTGTGCATTGTTGATCAGAGCAACGTGAGACTTCTCGGCGGCAAACTCACCATCACCGACCTGCAAGAAATGCAGCACGTTCGCTCATTCTTTGGCAGCGCCGTTCAGACGCACGTCGACGACATGCTGTCCTCAGCCGGCATCACGCCACGCATTGCCATGTCGGTGCAGGGGTTCCTGCCCGTGCCCCACACCGTGAGTGGCACCCCGTTCGTGGGCTTCGTGCCCGAGCGTCTCGCCGCCCAGTCTGCAGAGACGTTGGGTCTCGTGGTGGCCGAGACCGAGCTCCCCAGTGCCATTCTCGTGGAGGCGGCCCACTGGCACCCCTCCAAGAACGGTGACCCGGCAATTCAGTGGCTCATCAAACTGCTGCGCGATGCCTCCGAGGTTGTGGAGTTCGGAGACGCGGGTTTTGCCAACGAACAGGCGTAACTCGCGCTCACCCCGCACTCGGGTGAGTGTTTGCGCCCCGGATAGAATTGGCTTCATGTCGAAAGACTTTCGCCTCATCGCGCTGGCCGCGACACTGACCGTTTCTGCTCTCATACTCACCGCATGTGCGGCGGGCGGAACGGCGGAGTCGAGCACAGATCCGTCGCAGGCCGGTGCTGAGAAGGCGCTCGACGCGGCCTATGCGGGAGTGAGGGCCGACAACTCGCTCGTTTCGGTGGACTTTCCCGAAGACGTTCAGAACGTGGCCATCATTTCGTGCTCGCTGGCGATCCCGTCGTGTGCCGCTTCGGCACAGGCCGTGAGCGATGCCGTGGTTCTCGCGGGCTGGTGGCCCATGATTTTCGACGGCGGCGGCGGTCCGCCCGTTATGGGTCAGGCAATTCGCACGGCCATCGCTCAAGCAGCCACAGTGATCGTGATGATTGATGCAAACTGCAAGGGACTCGAGGTTCCCCTCGACGAGGTGGCTCTCTCAGGTATCCCATTCATCGCTCTCGGTGGAGACGACGACTGCACCCCCCAACGTTTTTCGGCGGTCACCCGGTGGACTCCCGAACACGCGGTGGGAATGCGCCAGACACTCGTGGGCGAACTTCAGGCCGACTACGCGTACGGAAAAATAGGCGGTGAGGTTAACGCGTTGGTGCTGACGGTTGCCGGAGATCCCACGACAACAAAAATTGCCAATAGTTTTGCTGCCAAGCTCACAAAGCTCGGTGCTGGCAAAGTTGCTCAGACTCTCGAACTCACCGCGGCAGAGATCGCGGACAAGACGTTCACCTCAAAGGTCGTTGAGGCCGCTAAGTCATCCGGTGCAAACGCCATCATTGTTCCCGCCGACGAGTGGCTCACCACCGGCGGACTCGCCTCGGCGATCGCTCGAGACGCAAAAACTGCCAAGCTGGTCGTTGTTGGCTATGGCGGTACGGCCGCAGCTCTCGACCTCATCCGCTCTGGCCGGGCTGGCCTCACCGCCACTGTTGGCCAAGCCTTCGACTGGATGGGCTGGGGCGCCGTAGATGCCATCGTGCGCGTTTACGCAGGCGCACCTACCGTAGTTATTGGTGACGCCATGCAGGTAGTCGATTTCGATCACAACATGCCCGAAACGGGCAAGTACACCGGCGACTTTGACTACGAAGCCAAATACACGGGCCTGTGGTTGCGAACTGCGCCCACGCCTTCATCCACTCCCCAGCCATCAACGACGACCGACGCGAATAGCAATCGCTAACCTCAAATGCTGTCGACCCGAGATTAGTGCGCGGCGGCGGGATCCGGGTTGCGCCGGAGGGCATGTCGTCCACCGAAGGCGGCGATGACCGCGATGGCCACGACGGTGCCGCCGATCATGAGCATGGCGGTCGCGGGGCTGGGATTGATCGTACCCACAAACACTGAGGTGATGGCGCCGATGATGAACTGCAACAGACCCATCAGCCCCAGAGCCGTGCCCGAGTTCTTGCGCACGTGTGTGAGTGCCAATGTGGTGACCGAGCCAAAACCGAGTCCGAGTCCCACACAGATAAGGAAGTAGATGATGAAGATGCTCACAACGGTGAGCGAGTTAGTGACCACGATGACCGCCAACACAATGATGCCGAGCACCTGACCAGCCACGCTGAGAAACAGAATTGCCACGCTACTGATGCGCTTGGCGAGCCATGCGGAAAACACTCCCGCGAGTGCGATGCCCGCACCGTTCACTGCGAACGCAGCCGCGGCCGCCCACGGGGGTTGCCCGAGCTCAATCTGAATGGTCAGCGAGCAGGTACCCAGATAGGTGAACATGAGCGCGTAGGACGCAAAGTTGACAATCGAAAACCATCGATAGACGCTGTTACGCCACGTGGCACCCATCGAGCGCAGGGAAGCGATAAAACCGTCGACGTGGCGTTTTTCCCTGGCCAATGATTCGGGCACGAAGGCCCAGATGCCGATGGTGCCGATGAGGGCGAAGACCGCGAGGGCGACAAAAATTCCGCGCCAGCCGGCAAACGTCAGTATGAGCACACCACCCACGGGAGCGAAGACAGGGCCGACCATGATGATGCTGGTCAGGAAGGAATAGGCCCGGGTGGACGCCACGCCCTTAGTGAGGTCGGCGATCACCCCACGACCCGAAACTTGAACGGCGGAGGCCGAGATGCCCATGATGAGGCAGCAGGCGAGAAACCAGACAACGTTAAACGACGCCGCGGCCAGGCTCGCACCGATAACCATCAGCGCGCCGGTAATGAGGAGCGGCGGGCGGCGGCCAAAGCGATCAGAGAGTGCACCCACAATGACGGTGCCCAGGGCCATTCCTATTGTTGTTGTGGCAAGACCCAACTGAACGCTCGCTGCCGTGGTTCCGAAGTCGCTCGCCATGGCGGGCAGGGCGGGCAGGTAGATGTCAATCGCCATGGGGCCCAGAATGCCGATGAAGCCCAGCCAAAAAAGAGTCCCGCCGGGCAGACCGGAGGACGAGACGGGAGACTTGCGCGTTGTGGCCACCCTACGAGGCTACTGACGAATCGGTCCACGAAATTGTCACACCGGGCAACTTGGTTGTGAATTGGAGTAGGTGTCGCCCCAGCACATCCTTGATCCGTTCGAGCATCTCCGGCGACTCGGCCTCGGCCACGAGCTCGAGCGTGTCATCGTGGGGCATGACGCGTCCCAGCCCATCGCCGATGTGGAGCTCCCAGCCGTTGCCAACCTCGTCCACCTGCACCTTGTGCGCGATGTGGCCGGCCAGCTGCTTTCCGTAGCGCGCCGGACGTTCGATGGTCACGATGGCGCGGGACGTCAGCATCGCATTGCTCGCGTTAGAGATGGCTCTCGCCACCGTCGACGAGAATCGTTTGCCCGGTGATGAAGCCCGACTCTGGCCCGAGCAAGAAGTCAACGATTCCCACGTGGTCGGCCACTTGGCCCGTGCGCGGAATGGCTTGGTTCGAGGCCACAACGTTGAAGAGTTCCTGCGGAACGAGTTCCTTGGCCCGGTCGGTGGCCGTGAGCCCAGGTGCCACGGCGTTGACCGTGATGTGTGAGCCGCCGAGTTCGTGCGACAACGTGCGCATGAGACCAGTGAGTGCGCCCTTGCTCGCCACATAGTGCGTGAGACCGGGCGGGGGGCTGGTGTACGACGACGACGTGACGAAAACGAGACGGCCGCGGTTAGCCGACTGCATAGCCGGGGCAAACTCCTGAGCCAGGATGAACGCCGCGGTCACATTGACGTTCATGGTGAGCGCCCACGCATCATCGCTGATCTCGGCGAAGGGGATGAAGGGCATGTAAGCGGCGCAGTGCACGAGCCCGTAGACGACACCGGCAGCGGCGAGTGCCTGCTGTGCAGCTTTTCGGGTGGATTCGGGCGACGCGAGGTCAACCTCAATCCAGGTCAGCAGATCAGAGGATGCCGCGGGTGCCACGCGATCGAGAACGATGACGCGTTTGCCCTGTTCGAGCAGGCGCGCGACGATGCCGGCGCCAATGCCGTTCGCTCCACCCGTAACGACAATGGTGTCTGGCTGATTCTGATTGTGAGCGCTCATTAGTGCGGCATCCCTAGGTCTTTCGTATTGCCCGACGCGTCGGTGTAAATGAACGAGTTGTAGGCCACCTGAATATCGCGGAACAGCCCATCTTCGAGCGTATACATAATGAGGCCGTTGAAGTCGAAGGTCTCGCCCTTCTTCACGTCACCAAACAGCGATCCCTGCTTGTCGTGCTTGGCTTCAAAGTGGGTGTTCATGTGAATCGCGATGTACTTATCGCTGCTCACGAACCGCGGCACCGTCAGCGTCTCAATGAAGTCGGGCCAGATGCGTTCCTTGTAGTGCGCAATCATGCCGTCAATTCCCGTGTATTCGAGCGTGCCGTTAAGCATGTGCATGTCGGGGTGCAGGTAGTCCTCGAACGCCGTGTGGTCCTCAGCGTTGAAGCGCGCGATGTACTGACGGAATTTTTCTTCGGGGTAGGCGGTCATGATTTCTCCTCTATTTCATTTCGCCGAAGGTCTCGGCAACCCAGTCGGCAATGTAGCCGGCGACGTAGGGCATGTGGTCGATGCTGATGTGTTCTGTGCCGCCCTCGGGCTCGTCGAAGATGCGCAGCTCACGCTTGGGGCTGTTCACCGCAGCGTCGTAGCTCTGCTGGGCGTACTTCACGTTGATCTGGCGGTCGTTGGCGCCGTGCGTGATGAGAAAGGGAACGGTGATCTTCTCGACCACGCCGTTGAGGTGCATGTCTGTGGTCTTCTCCATGAAGTCCTCGACGTTGTCGACATCCCAGACCCAGAACACGTGCTCCCAGTAGTGGGGAACCGGGTTCTCGCCCTCGCGGTTGATTCGCCCCTGCTGAACCTCGGCCCAGTTGTGGTTGGCGCCCCAGGCCACGGCCAGCGCGATGCGCGAGTCGAACGCTGTGGCCCGCGGGGCGTAGTAGCCGCCGAGCGACCAGCCGACTACGCCCACCTTGGCGGAATCGAGTTCGGGTTGCTGCTCGACCCAGTCGATGACGGGCGAGACGAACGCCTCGGTGTCGATGCGCGCCTTGATGTTGCGGAGGCGCAGGGCCTCGCCGGTGCCACCGTGGTCAACCATGATCGTGGAGATGCCGCGACGCGCCATCATCTGCGGGAAGCCCGAGTAGTACATCATCTCCTTGGTGGAGTCGAGACCGTTGAGCTGAATAACGACGGGCACAGGCTTGCCGTCCACGCTCTCTGCCCGGTAGTAGTAGGCCGGCAGGTGCGTGTCTTCGTAGGCGATGTCGATTTTGGTCAGGGGAGTGTGGCTGAGTTCAACGTGCTTCATGAGCAGGTCGATGCTCTTCTGGTAGGCCGCGTTGCGCCCCGCCCAGCCGGGAGACTGCAGGCGCTCGGCCTGCGATACGTAGAGGCTCGAACGGTAGAACTTGTCGGCGGCACCGATCAGGCGACCACGCTTTTCGTCATCTTCGGCCGAGGCGATGAGGCGGTCGGCAACAGCCACCCAGGCGGCGTACAGCTCTTCGGTGCCCGCGTCGTCGCCGTGCTGTGACGCCTCGAGTACGGGCTTGCACGCGCGATCAACCTCGTCGATAAAGCCACCGTTGTTGAGGGTGGCCACCACGGCCAGGCTCCACACATAGTTGGTGGGGAAGTACATGTACATGCGGTTTTCCTTACGTCGTTTTTTGGGAGTTCTTGATGATGTCGGACATGTACTTGACGCCGGCGGATGAGGTAAAGCCGCCGTCGACGGGTATTTCGGCGCCGCTCACGTAGGCGGCACCCTCGCTCAGCAGGAAGGCCACAACTGCGGCCACCTCTTCGGGCTGACCGGTTCGCTCAAGCGGGGTGAGCGTCAGCTGTGCGTCGGTCATGATCGCCGGTGCGGCCGCCATCATCTCGGTTTCGATGTAGCCGGGATGCACGATGTTGGTGCGAATGCCGCGCGCACCAAACTCGGTGGCCGTCACGTGGGTGAGTCCGCGCAGGGCCCACTTGCTCGATGTGTACGCCACCGTGTGGTGGGCATTGAGCGCGGCCGACGATCCGATGTTCACAATGGATGCTCCGGCGTGCATGAGTGGGGACATCGCCTGAATGCCGAGCATGGCGCCCGTCACGTTGATGGCGAACACGCGGTCCCAGTCGTCGCGGGCGATCTCGCCGATGCGGCCCCGGAACGGAATGCCCGCATTGTTGACGAGGCCGTCGACCCGGCCAAACTCGCTGGATATCCACCCGGCGAGACTGTTCCAGCCCGTTTCATCGGTCACGTCGAGTTGGCGGTAGTGCGCGGTGCCGGGCAGGTCGCCGGACGCGGTGAGCGCCTCCGGGGCTTCGGTGGCAATGTCCGTGGCAATCACCGTGGCGCCGGAGGCGAGCAGCACGAGCGCTTCGGCAAGTCCCTGGCCGCGGGCAGCACCCGTGACAACGATGATCTTGCCGGCGAGTCCGGGAAGGGCGAGGGGTGGGGTCATCAGCGCACCGGGTGCTTTCGATCGTGAAACTCGATGAGGTTGCCCTCGGGGTCGCGAACATAGGCGAACCGGACACCGGGCTCGGGAGACTCCTGCGGCGAAATGGCTACTTCCGCTCCGGCCGCAACAAGTCGCGCGAAGTAGGCGTTGACATCGTCCACGCGCAGACAGAAGTGACCGTATCCCCGCGTGAGGGCGGCTTCACCGGGGTTGGCGGCATCCATGCCAGCAACGTTGCCGGGGCGATGAATGAGTTCGAGCGCGAAACCGTTGCCGTCGATGAGAAACAGGCCGGTCAGGTCGATGGGCGGCACCGAGAACGGGAGCGTTCGGGTGAGTCCGAGAGCGTTCTCGTACCACGTGGCCTGAGCCTCGAGGTCGGCCACGTTGAGGCCGATGTGATCAAAATGCACGGTGTTATGCCTCACGCCCTAGTCGTGGGGGCCATCGTGGGGGCCATTGTGCATCAGCTTGGACTGCACGTCGGCCGGAAGCACCTGAAGCAGGTCGGGCGCGAATTCGCCGTCGACGAGGATGAACGCCGGTGGTTTTACGATTATTGTGTGATCATGGCGATACTGCCCCAATAGTTCTATTTATCGGGGATTGCTTTTTTTTTTTTTTTCGGGCTGG
>CAIOGW010000193.1 GCA_903857985.1 uncultured Microbacteriaceae bacterium | reverse complement strand
TCCTGACCGCTGAGGGTTCCATTCAGGCCCGCACCGCCCAAGCCACGGTAGAGACGGCTGAGGCCCGGGTGGGTGCGGAGCTGGCCGAGGCCGAAGTGCGGATCCTGCGCTCCGATATCCGCATCCTGGAAAACCGCATTGATGTTGGCCGGTCGGTGGTCGGTGTCCTGCGGGCCGAAGCGTCGGTGGTGCGGTGACCGGCTTCTCAAAGCGCACGAAGGAACTTGTTTTCCTGCGGTCTGGTGGCCGTTGCGAACGCTGCGGCTGGATAGAAGAAGCGTCGCAGTATCACCACCGCCGGCCACGCGGCATGGGCGGCTCCAGGGCCGCCGACACCAACACAGCCGCTAACTGCCTGCTTCTGTGCCATTACTGCCACGCAAAAGTCGAATCTGACCGCGACAAATCACTGGCGCTCGGCTTGCTGGTGCCTCAAGGGAAAAGCCCATCGCAAACGCCTGTGTGGCGGTTGCGGGAGTGGGTCCTGCTCGACAACTACGGATACACCACACCAGTAGAGCAAACCGCGTGAGGTCATACTTGCCGCCCCGCCCGGGTGATGCTCCGTATCACGCTTACGCGGAATATCTAAAGCATCCCCGTTTCTTGGAGATTCGCGCCCAGGTGTTTGAGCGTGCCAGCGGCAAGTGTGAACGCTGCGGCGTACGGCCACCGACCGAACCGCATCATCTGCGCTATCCACCGTGGGGAGCCTTTGACATACCGGAGAACTTGATTGCGATCTGCCATGAATGCCACTGCGAAATTCACGGAAAGGAGAACTGACATGGCAATGAACGTTGGGACATCCTGGCGCACATGGCTAAAGCACAATGCGATGCTTGCATTTGTTGCCGAAGAGGTTTCGGCATTGAGCACTGAACCGTTCTCATGGGTCGCTGCTAGCGATTGGATAGACACCACCGCCGGTAACGGCATGGCTGTTGATGAGTACGGGCAGGAAATGGACCGAGCCGATACTGAGTTCTGGTCGCAGCACTGCTCGCCAGGCATTCTGTGTTTTCAAGCAACAAAGTCGCACAAGCCAGTCACCGTAATGATGTTTGAGTTGGACCCGTACACGTACGAAGTATTGGTGGAACAGTTGGGGTACCAGCTGGACCGGCTCGGCTTTAATGTCGGCGACGACCACCTTGATCGGTTTGAATGGATTGGCCAATCTGAGTTCGGCCAACAGATCACGGTGACGGCAATCCGCGGATCTGGACATACGGCACCCGTGGATCACATCGCTAGGGCTCACGCCGTGCTCGTCCTAAATGACCCCAACAATGTGGATCGTTGGGCCGTGCGAGATGGGTTCGCGACCGAAATCATGGGGCGCGGCACCAACATGCTGAGAATGTTCCATGCCATCGGGGCCAACGCCAACGGCGTCAAACGAATGTCTCGTGATTACCGGGCACGTTGGTTCAGGTTTGTGGACGCAGAAATCTTCGCGCTCAATGCCAACCACGACCTGATTCTGTGCCGGCTTGTGCAGGACTCCCACCAGTGGGCCTACATGATCCGAACTTCGTCCGGTTGGAGACATAAGGCAGAACGAATCTTTAAGCGGTCATTCAAGGACTGGGGACACGGCCTTGACTTCGCTTGGCACCGTGGTAACGCGGAGCAATTCGACGCGATCACCAAGAAGTTATTCCTGACCAGCAGTGAGTATCAGTACGAGGAATCGGTAGGAGAAACGCTTTGTCTGTTCTAGGTATCTACGAAGTTCACCCGTTAGCGGATGCCCTTCCGCTACTGACTGGAGACGAGTTCGATGAACTCGTCGAACACATCAGGCTGAATGGACTTCAGC
>CAIOGW010000192.1 GCA_903857985.1 uncultured Microbacteriaceae bacterium | reverse complement strand
CCCCTCTCATTTCGCTGGCGCGGCATCAGCTACGCCATTGTCAGCGCGCCCGAACCGTGGCTGAGCCGCCGTGCCTGGTGGCAGCAGAGCGACCGCGTCACCCGGGGCCGCACACTTCCCCTCGACGTGCCCACGTGGCGCGTGGATGCGATTGCCCTGACGTCGGGAGCCCCGCGCGACGACGGCGTGTACGACCTCGCCCAACACGGTGACGGCTGGCGTCTCGTCGGAGCATCCACGGTCGAACTCGACCAGCGCCTGTTTGCCTAAACCTCACCATGCCCGACTTCACCCACCTGCACGTTGCCTCGGCGTTTTCGGCGCACTACGGCACCGCTCGACCCGAGGCACTCGTGGCGGCGCAGAAGGCCGCGGGAGCGTGGGCGGCAACCATCACCGACCGCGACGGGCTCTACGGTGCCGTGCGCCACATCCGCGCGTGCGTGGCCAGCGGACTCCAGCCGATTGTGGGGGTAGACCTCGCGTTGCGCGAGAGCGACGGCCGGTTAGCGGGACGACTCACCCTGCTGGCGCACGGGCACTGCGAGGGTCGCGGCTGGGCCAGCATGGCGCGCGCCATCACGGCGGCCCACGCACGCAACACGCGCGGCTCACCCCCGGCACTTGCCCGCACGCGCCTGCGACCCCTACTGCGCGGACCCGACGGCATCACTGTCACGATTCTTCTCGGCCCCGCTTCCGACGTGGGGCAGGCGCTCGCCCGCGGCGAAACCGGGCGCGCGCGCGAACTGCTTGCTTGGTGGACCCACACACTTCCCGGTGCCATTGCCCTTGAGGTGGTGTGCCACGACACCGCTCCGGGCACCACCGCCAGCCTGCGCCACGCCGTGGCAATGCTCGAGCTCGCCCACAACACCGAGACGCCAGCGGTGCTCAGTAACGCGGTTCGTTACCTCGAAGCCGACGATGCCCTCACCGGCGATGTGCTCGATGCCGCCGCGGTGCTGCGCGCGTTGGGTGAGTTCACGCCACAGCCCAACGGCCAGGCCTGGCTCAAGACGCCGGCCGAAATGCACGCGATTGCCCTGCGCGTGGCGCGTGCCTCGCGACTCGATCAGGGCGCCGCACACCGCATGCTGGCCGCCGGCGAACGACTCGCCCTGCGCTGCGTGCTCGACCCCGAGACCGACCTCGGCTGGCGCCAGGCCAAGATTCCCGAGAACGATGTCATCGGCCTGAGCGGCGACCCCGCCTCGGTTCTGCGCCAGAGCACCGAAGCCGCCATCGGTGAGCGTTACCCCTACGCGGGAGCCAGCGAGATGCGGCGCATCACCGAACGTCTCGATACCGAGCTCACCACCATCTACGACTTTGGTTTCGCCTCGTACTTTCTCACCGTGGCCGACGTCTCGGCGCTCATGCGGCGCATGGGAATTCGCAACCAGGCGCGCGGCAGTGGCGCGGGCAGCATCGTCACGTACCTGCTGCGCATCAGCAACGTCGATCCCCTCGAGCACGACCTGCTGTTTGAGCGCTTCCTGGGCAACAAGCGCGAGACACTGCCCGACATCGACATCGACGTGGAGTCGGCCCGGCGACACGAGGTCTACCGCGCCATCTTTGAGCGCTACGGCAGCACTCGCGTGAGCCTCATGTCGATGCAGAACACCTATCGGGCGCGCGGTGCCGCCCGCGATGCCGGTATGGCGTTAGGCCTCTCCCCCGAACAGATTGGCTTTGTGGCCAAGAACATCTGGCGCTTCAACGCCCGAGATTTTCGGCGCGCGCTCGACACCAAGCCCGAGATGCGGGAGTTCGCCACAATGCTCGAGGAGGATGCCCGCCTCGAGTTGCTCGTCGACGTGGCCGAACGCCTCGACCGACTCCCCCGCCACGTGTCCATGCATCCGTGTGGTG
>CAIOGW010000191.1 GCA_903857985.1 uncultured Microbacteriaceae bacterium | reverse complement strand
AGTGCGCCGGCTTGATCATTCCGGCGATGTTGAACATCACGTCCAACTTGCCAAACGCCTCGACGGACGCAGCAACAGCGGCAGCAACATCGCTCCGTTGTGTCACGTTTCCCGCGACGGAGATGGCCTTCCCACCAGCTTTAACAATCTCATCACTCGTGGCATTGGCCGACTCAACGTTCATGTCGACTGCCGTGACCTGAGCTCCCTCGGCTGCGCAGGCAATGGAGATAACTCGCCCCATGCCGCTACCAGCACCAGTCACAAGGACCGACTTACCCTTCAGGCGTCCTGACATTTCGTTTACTCCTTTGGAATAGGGCATTAATGCAGCGAATTTGGTTTGTTAAATCCGGGAGTACTTGCCTCCCGACTGACCTTCTCGCTGAGTGTTCCTATACTGAATGACCCAATACGGATTTTTCACCTAAGTGTCTAGAACTTGCACAACTGAAGCAGTTTCACCTAGCATCTGAGGAATTGTAAGAAATGTCTGAAGTACCGCACGAGATCCAAAAACGAGGAGACAACGTTGTCAAACTCTGTGACAATCCCATCGCCGCGCGTACTGATTCCTCACGATGACCTCATTCGAGATTCGTGGGATCGAGCGCTTCGCAATGGACTGCGTCCTGATTCGGTCGAAGTCATCCAACAAGCCACCGATTTTGATACGAAAAGTGAACTTGCTGAAGCCGCTCGCAAGGTCATCGACACTACTGCGGCCCTGCTGGACGACACGAACACGTGGATTTCTTTTTCCGACCCGCAGGGGGTCGTAACTTATGAGTGGGCGGCCTCCGGATTATTCCGCAAGGAACTCGACCGCGCGAACGTGGTGCGAGGGGCGCTCATAAATGAGGCCGTTGTTGGGCCTAGCGGTGTGTCACTCGCCCTCGCATCACAGCAGACGGTGATGGTCACCGGAGATGAACATTTCAACACGCGATGGAGGAACCTCGTGTGTGCCGCGAGTCCTGTTCTTCACCCCATGACGTCGCAGATCCTTGGCGCCGTCAACATCACGTGCATGGCAGTCGATGAGAACAGGCATCTTCGGATCGCCTTACGAACACTCGTTAACGGATTTCAACAGGTTTTATCGCTCGGTCTGCGGTCAGGTCAGCGACGGCTCCTCGATTCTCACATTCGAACGAAAGAGGTGACAAGGAGTCCCGTTATCACTTTCGATTCGAGCATGGTGATTGAAGACAAGGAAGTCGAGGGGCTTCGTCTCACCCACGGCGACATTCGAAGCTTTGTGGAGAGCCTCAGGCCCGAATGCAGGACATCTCAACTGCCAAATGGTCAGAAAGTGACGGTTATTCGACACAAATCAGACGGTCTCGAGACAATAACGTCTCTCGTATTCGATCCTCTCGCCGTCGCTCAACTAGTCGCCCAAGAGGGAATTTCAACAGACGGGTCAGGCGGCGCACGCGGACTCAAGTTACTCGAAACGGTTGAGCGCGACGCAATATTAACCACGCTCCGCGCGTCGTCAGGCAACAAGTCCACGGCCGCACAGATACTCGGGGTGTCGCGCGGCACGTTGTACGAACGAATCCGAAAGTATGGCCTGGTCGAATTTCTCTAGCGGCCGGTTGAGTAGCCCCACATAGTGGGCGTATCGAAACGGCAATCGCCGGTTGAGTAGCCCCACATAGTGGGCGTATCGAAACCTGCACATGGTTTCGATACGGCGCTTGCGCGCCTACTCAACCAGCGACCCGTTTCGATACGGCGCTTGCGCGCCTACTCAACCGGCGATTCGAGCATTCTAGGCCTCGGGGTCTTTTACGCCCTCGTCAACAATGCCCTTGGCAGCCAGTGCTGCCGCACGCTCGTCAACTCGGCGACGGAAGTGAGCTTCGGCTTTCTCGGCCTGCTCGGTGGTGAGCGGGTAGTTCTCGGCCTTGGTCTTGCCGTGGTGCTTGGCAATGTAGGCATCGAGCTCGGGGCCCGACTCCCACGATGTGATGAGGCAGTAGCGAGGCTCGCTGCCCTGGTGCCATACGGCGTGCCAGAAGCGCTGCGTATCGACGATAATCTGCGCACCGGCGGGAAGCGGAATGCGGATCTCGGTGGACGGATCAAAGCGGTCCTCGCGCAGGATCATCATCGAGTCTGGGTTGTCTGTGAGGTTGAAGAAACCACGAACAATCCAGCCAGTGCCATCCGGGTTCAATCGGTTGTTGTCGTCCTGGTGCATGTTGTAGAGCGCATCGCCGTATTCGTTGGGCTGAAGCTCAATCACGCGGCAGCGGCCAATGTTGGCTCCGGGCTCCTCGGCGCGCTTCTTGAGCATTGGCGCAACGTCGATGTTTGCCTGAACCCACACGCCGTCTTTGTCGGTGCGCGGCGGGGTGTGGTTCCAGAATCCGTTGCACTCCATCTCACCAAAAGCGCTGGCGAGGGGGGCGAAACGCGTAACGCCGGATGACTTCCAGTCGACATATTCGATGTCGAGCCATTCCTGCGGGTCTTTCGCTTGGTCGTACATGTCGAGAACGACATAACCGGTCTCGGTCATGACGTCGATTTTTGTGTAACCCATGATCATTCCTCTTTCTGTGGCAAAGCGAAGTTTTTACAGAGCCACGGGAGTCAGATTACCAGCGCACGGGCGCGATACTCGAGAAGGCTACCGACGACGAGTGAGTGAGTCTCCCTAGCGCGATTCGCGAGCGGCAAAGACGGGCGGCTCACGGCCGTCGGGCGCAGCAAATAGATCAGAATCCTGAATACGTCGAGACGAACACGTCGATGGGGTGGCGATAAGCCTCAAGAGCGACGTCGCTCGACTGAATCAGCAGCACGGTTCCCAGAACGAGAACGACGATGGCCAGTCCCCCGATGCTCTGCATCCACTTGATCACGGCACGCGGGCCACTGGGATAAAGGCCGATCACGACAACCATGATTGCGCCCATAGCGAGTAGCGCCCACATAATCGCGTCCGGCACGAGCGCACTGGAGTGACCGAGTCGTGAGTTGCGCGACTGCTTAAACGTGTCGAAGTCCTTGTAAAGACTGCTCACTTCGTCGGACGAGAGATACTCGGTCTGTGCCAGGGCGTAGGCAGCGTCTGAGATCTCGTAGACCATGTCTTCGGCGACATAACTGATGTCGATGCGCGGCGCATTCGCCAACTCAACCGAGCTCACCTCGTTGGCGTACGCGACGAGCTTGTTTCGAAGGTCTTGAGCCTCGGGCGCATCGATGGCGCGCGTGTCTTGCGCCAGAGAAGTCACCGAGGAGAACTCCTTTTGAATGTCGCCGCGGGCCGCATTCGACGATTGCCACGACGTCACAATGGCGAACGCACCCAAGAAGACAAACGCGGCTCCCGCGAATCTGATGATGGCGGTGGCCGCACTGTCATCACCACGTTCGGTGAGGCTGAGCTTGCGGGCCACGAGGGTGAGGAATATCACGGCCGCAGTAAACGGAATCACAATGACAAGGACCTGCGCCCAGAGGGGCCAGAGAACAAACGCCTGCATGGGCGAGACGGATTCAACCATGCGGGGAATATATCCCACCGAAAAAACGTGAAAGTTAACGGCTGAGTAACAGCGCCGCCATCAAGCACAGGAAGATGACACCAAAGACTGTGGGGGTGACGAACTTGACCACGTTGAGCCACGGTGCCAGTGAAATGGCACGCTCACTGGTAGCCGAGCGCGTCTTGAGCGAGGCCAGATCTGCCGCCACGGCCTGGGCTTCGGCGGCACTGGAAAACTGAACGAGTGCACCCAAGATTCCCGAAGCGAGCAGGATGCCGAGAGCCGCAAGGCGCACGATCACGGGTGACTGGCCAAGGCCAAGAGGAAAAAGTGCCACGGTGGCAATGAGCAGGAACGTGGGAGCCATCTGCGAGATCACGAGGTGAAGGCGAGCCTTCTGCCAGAGCCCGAGGAGTTCATTTTCAGTCATGGAACAAGACTAAACCGCGTGAGTCTCACGAAGGTGTGTTCGTGTCTCCGTTGATACAGGAAAAACAACAGCGTGTGATGTGCCAGCTGAGCGCATTGCTCATTGTGGAGATGGGGGGAATTGAACCCCCGTCCACTGCTGTGATTGTGAGTCTTCTACGGGTGTAGCAAGTGAAAGCGTTCTACTCGGCTCCGACCTTTGTCACTGGCACCTAAGTCGACGAGCCCAGCCCGAGTAAGTGT
>CAIOGW010000190.1 GCA_903857985.1 uncultured Microbacteriaceae bacterium | reverse complement strand
CCGTAAAGGTAGTTGACGGTGCCATCAATCGGATCCACCACCCAGGTGAGACCCGAGGTGCCGGACGTCGTGGCGCCCTCCTCACCGAAGATGGCATCGTGGGGACGAAGCGCGGCGATACGCTCGCGGATCAAACGCTCGGTAGCCTGATCCGCCTTTGTCACGATGTCTACCGAACTGGATTTCTGCCCGGCGATGTCTACGCCAGTCAGACGCATGGTGCGGGCGAACTCGCCGGCCTCACGCGCGATGTCCGACGCGATGTCGCGCAGTTCGTCCGGCAAGCCAGCGGGTGCAGTTTCCATGCCTATATTCTTGCGCGTCCCGCTGCCGGGCGAGCGCAGGCTCCCGCTAGGCAGAGACGGTAAACGGCAACAAGAGGCGCGACGGGTGCAGAGCGTCCCGGAAGATCTTGTGCGTCACCGGGCGTCCGACCGGGAGGTGGAACGCGTCGGGTGGCAGCAGCGCATTGTGCGCATCGGTGAGGGGCTCGTCACACGAGATCTCAAGCTCAAGTCGATGCCCCGGCCTGAACGTCGTCGCAAACGGATAGAGCCGAATCACGTATTCGTTGACCTCACCGGGGACAACGGGCTCGGTGCGCGTGTGCGGGTGGAACGGGTTACCCTCGGTTGTTCGGTCATCGAGTTCGCGGTGCGAAGCCTTGAGGAATCCCGTCGTCACGAGCTGGCGGGCGCCGCCGGGAGCCACGTCCCACAGGCGCAGGATGAAGTTGGAATCGTCCTGGTCAATCGACGCAAAGATGTGCGCGGCACCGGTTCCCATCATTTCCGTCGGCGTCTCAAAAGGCTCCGTGGCCCAACTGATGATTTCAACCTTGTCGGTCACCGTCAGCGGTGCTTGGAAGAAGCCGTCGGGGGCAGCGTGCTCGGTGCCCATCAGCTCGGGCTCCAGGGAGAGTTTGCGACGGGGACGCAGGAAGAGGGGACGATACTCGACGGGCTTGGGCGGCCACTCGGCACCTTCCACGTGGGTGCGCGAGCCTTCCACAAATACGCGAACTGCAGGCTCATCCATCACGCCGTTGTCGATGCCCTTAATCCAGTAGTCATACCAGCGGAACATCTTGTCGTGTTCTTCGATGAAGGGCCGCGACTGCATGGGTGGGTAGGGGCCGATGTCGAGTTTCTTGGGGCCGGTGAGTGCGTCAAAGAGTTCGATGGTGCCGTCCATCGTCCATCCCCGCCCCTGGTCGATCTGCAGGTATACGGGGATGTCGATGCGTGGGGCGAGCGTGATGGGGTTTCTCTCCTCGTACCATTCCGAATCCAATTCGTTCATGACGATGTCGAACCACGCCTCGTGGTTCGTGGGATAGTGCAGAAGGTGCACGAGGTTTGGCCAGGCCTGGATGTCCGGATCTTCGAGTCGTTTCGCCACACGTGCGGAAATCTCCTCGGCTGGGTACTTCTCGAGCATCCGCGACTTGACGCGGTCGGTAAACGCCCACCCCGAGTCGCCGCCCCGGCCCTCTCGAGCCGCGCGGGGCATGAACCACATCACGCCGCCGTGATACGTGGTCTCGTAGAAGTCGAAGTGACCGCCACTGACGAAGATGGCCTTGAGGTGCGGTGGGCGTTCGGCCGCCGCGAGCACCTGCATCGAGCCGAAGTAGGAGATGCCAATCATTCCCACGTTGCCGTCACACCAGGGCTGGGCCGCTACCCATTCGATGAAGTCGTAGGCGTCCTCCCCGAGCGACACGCCACCCGCGTTGTAGTTTCCGATGTGCTCACCCTCGGACGCCCCGGATCCGCGCAAGTCTCCAATGACGTGCACGTAACCTTCGTCGACCACGCGCGCAATGTCTCCGGCCTCAATACAGCCGTCCCACATGGGGCTCGGTCGGCGCTGCGGGGGCATGGTCAGGGCGAGCGCCTGAAGTTCTTTTCCGTAGGGGCTGAGGGCGACGAGTGCCGGTCTAGGCTTCTCGTCAGGACCGCGGTAGATGTCAGCGGCCAGTTCAACGCCATCCCGCATGGGCACGCGAAAGTCCTTGCCAATGACAATGGGCTTGCCGCCGGCATTCCACTCGCGAAACTCAACCATGTGTTGTGGCCCTTCTCTGAACTGGGTTTTTCTTATATTATTATACTAAAGTCTACGCAGAACCGTTCGGGAGAAAAATGTCTGACCACGTTGATGTCCACCCGCTGATTTCCCCCTGGGGTCGGTTTGGGTTGTATAGCTATTTCATCGACAGCCCCGAACCGGCAATCGTCGACACCGGCATCACCACCTCTCCTTCCGAAGGAATGGCTCCGGCGCTCGAGGAGCTGGGTCGTCGCATCGAAGACGTGCGTTGGATCCTGCTCACGCACGGTCACATTGATCACTTGGGTGGCGCCATGGCCCTCTGGGAGATGACCGGGCGAAAGGCGGAGGTCGTGCTGCATCGAGCGGATGCCCACCTCTTGCGCTCGCGCCAGGCCCACGTCGACCTGTACTCGGCGGTCCGCGCCCAGTACCTCGACAATCCCGACGCCATCGCGCACCAGACGACGACGGCGAAGCAGGCTATCTCGGGCGAGTTCGAACCCACTCGGTTGGTCGACGGAGGGGAGGCCCTTTCTCTGGGCGGAGACGTCACAATTTCAGTGCACTCAATCCCCGGTCATACCGCGGGCTCGGTGGCCTACGTTCTCGACAACAATCGTGACGTCTTTGTCGGTGACGCCGTTCAGATTCACGGTGCGGCAAACGGCTTCCCGGGTTACGAAGATCCTGACGCGTATCGGACGAGTCTTGAATACGTGCGCGACCGCCTCAGTCCCGAACGACTCTTTTTGGGCCACCCCTATCGCGGGACCGATGGTGTGCCCTACGGTGTCGAGTTGGATGCCGCCGCTGCGCGGCGCGCCCTCGACGAGAGCCTCGAGATCGAGCAGCGTATCCGGGTCGCCGCGACGCGCGCGTTGACCGCGGGCCTCGTCGACACGGCCTCGGCGTACTCCCCCTTCGAGGCAGTGGCCACAGAGCTCGGGTACACGGGTGACCCCACGCTCGAGCCGTCGCCGTTCTTCACCACGCTGCACGGCTACCGTGCCGACTGGGAAGCCCGCGCCTCACACGATTAGTCGAGGAAGTCGGCAACCTCGGCAAAGACCCCGGAGTACTCGGGAAGCCAGCCAAAGTACTGCACGAATCCGTGCGTGGCTCCCGCATATCGATGAAGGGTGGTCGACACCCCGGCCGCCTCGAGCCGGTGAGCGTAGGCCTCACCCTCGTCGCGCAGTGGGTCATACTCAGCCGTAATGATGAGCGCCGGTGGCAATCCGGTCAGGTCAGCGCGCTTGATGGGCGAGACGCGCGGATCGGCCGAGTCGGCGCCGCTCTCGATGTAGAAGGAGTTGGTTGGCTTGAGCGCCACCGTCTCGAGGCCTTTGCCTTCGGCGTTTTCGGTCAGTGACGGGTAGCGGCTGAGGTCGAAGTCGAGGTCCACCGACGGGTAGAACAAGACCTGCTGAGAGATGGCCGTGATGCCGTCGTCATGAGCCATGGCCGTGACGGCGGCCACGAAGGTGCCACCCGAGCTGTCGCCGGCGAGCGCGAGGCGGGTGCCGTCCCACGGAATGCTGCTGCGATTCTCTGCCACCCAGCGCACGACCGCGTAGCAATCATCCAGGCCGGCAGGAAAAGCAGCTTCGGGAGCCAGGCGATAGCCCACGGAGACGACCCGGTAGCCCGATGCGTTGGCCAAGCTTCGGCAAATCACGTCATGAGTCTCGAGGCTCCCCGAAAAGAAGGCACCACCGTGAAAGTAGACGAGGACGCCGCCCGGGCCGTCGCCTGATGGCGAATAGACGCGCACCGGCACTTCTCCCCCGGGCGTCGTCACGGTGACGTCGGCGATTTCGTGAACCGGCGGACGCTCAGAGACGGGAGGCAGGTGCGCCTCACCGTTCGCCCGCCAACCGGCAACATCCGGCGCCGAAGCGTCAGACGGTGGGAGCGTGCTCAAGAACTGCGCAATTTGCGGGTGAACGGGCATCCGTGCTTCCTTCGTCTCAGGGTGTTTGGGCTTGAGGGGAGCTAGTGTCCGCCCTGGGCCCCCGGGAATGCCGTGTCAACGTTGTCGGGATCCCACGACTGACGCGAGACAGCCTGAAGCTCATCGGTGATGGGCTTGCGCTTGGCCTGGAAGAGCGCGAGCGCTTCGGGGGCGGAGTCCGCCTCGAGGAAAGCTTCGGCCAGCCCGCCGGCATCCATGACCGCGGTGTTCGCGCCCTGGCCCTGGTGCCACAGCATCGAGTGCGCAGCGTCACCCATGATGGCAATCGAATCCGTGTGCCAGTTATCGACGGAGTCAATGTCGTAGCCCGAGCGACTCACGAGTTTGTCCATGTCGAGATTGCGGGTGATCTCAATCAGGCGAGGATCAAAGCCCTCGAGCTTTTCGAGCAGGTATTCCTTCGTGATATCAGGAGCCCAGGCGTCGTCCTCGGAGAGCACCGTGATGTCAAACGACACTTGGTTGCGGTGAAGCAAGGGCAGGAAGTAAATCATGGTGCCCTTGTTGTCCATGAACAACTGCAGGTTGCCGTCAACGAGCATGCCCTCAGCGTCCTTGGCATCAATCACGATGCGGTAGGCGTGGGTGCGCGCAAACACCGGAGGCTTCGGCGTGAAGAACTTGTGGCGCACGAGTGATCGAATGCCGTCGGCTCCAATGACCACATCGGCGGTAACCGTCTCACCGTTTTCAAACGTCAGTGTCGCGCTGTCGCCATTGTCGACGATGTCGGTGAGTTTGTGATTGAGCACGAGCACGCCGTCAGGGAGGATGCTGCGGAGTGCATCGATGAAGTCAGCACGGTGAATCATGCGCGTCTTGTTTGGCTGGGGGAAATCGTTGATGCCCGGCCACTCCTCTGCGAAGATCTCGTGACCGTCAGCAGTGAGAATCTGAAACTTGTCGCTCGGGCTACTCACGGCCGCGATGGCGTCAAACCCGTCGTAGTCGCGAAAGAACTGAACGGTCTCGGGTCGAAGTCCGATGCCGGCACCTACCTCGGTCATGCCGGGTGCCTGCTCGTAGACCTTGACGTTCATGCCAATCTTCGACAGGGCAAGGGCTGCCGCGGCACCGCCGTAACCGCCGCCGACAATGGCAACGCGGAGCTGTGCGAGTTCGTTCTTATCCATGAGTGTTCCTTTCTGAAGCATCCGCTGCACAGCGCATGCTGGGGTGGGTCATCACGCGTGAAGCGTGAGGAAATTGGCGGGGTTGTCGACGAAGATCGTGGTGATGGTGGCCTCGTCCACGCCTGCCTTGCGGAGGTCGGGGATCAAGTCCTCAAAGATGTAGTTGACGGTGTGCCCCTTGACACCGGGCCAACCCAGGGGGCTGCAGTTCGCGTCGGCCGAGGCGAGCACTTTCTCAAGGCGACCGGGACCTCCAATGAATCGCAGGAAGTGATCGAGTCGCTCCTGGCGAGGGCGCGCCCAAAACGGAGGGTCCGGAAGTTCTGTCTCATAACCGAACGTGTCGAATCCGATACGCCCGCCCTGCTCGGCAATCCACACGTCATTGGTCTTGTCGGCATTCACGCCGTCATCAACGTGGCCAAAAACGACGCGGTCCAGAGGCAGGCCCTCGTCGTGAAATATCTCGACCGCAGGCTCGGCATCGATGGCGAGGTGGGTCATGATCGGAACGCCGGTGAGTTTGGCCGCGCGCGCTGCTGCGCGATAGATGCGCTTATCGAGTTCGGTCATTCGACCACCGCGACTCACGCCGACCTTGATGATGCCCGCCTGGGCTCCCGAACGTCCGATTCCCACCGTGATCTCGTGAATGAACTGATCGGCCAGGTACTCGACACTGGCCTTGGCGAAGTGCGAGAGCGCCGTGTCACCGCCGACGAAGCCGGTGCACGCCACGATGTGGACGCCCGTTTTTGCGGAGAGTGACTTGTAGTAATCAACGTCGCGACCGTTACAGATGCCGGTGGCGTCAACGAATGTTCCCCCGCCGAGTTCGTGGAACCGTCGGAGCTTAGGCACCGTCTCTTCGTATTTCTGCTCGGGCGACTTCCACCACTTCGCATCGAGTTCACTCCCGGGCATGCCGTACCCGATGTGTTCGTGGAAGGCCACGATTCCTAAGGTCTCGGCGGGGACCGGACCCAGGACGGTATTGACACGTGCCATCAGATTCTCCCTAGGCCTTTTTTGCCGCACGAACAGTAAGGAGATCGCGCGGATTGTTCACAAGAATCTGCGTCACATCCGCATCCGTAACACCGGCATCACGGAGCATCGAGGCAAACGTTCCGACCACAAATCCGAACGGCACCTCGGCGGCCTCGAGTCCGGCAGCCACGCCAATGGCGTTGCTGGAGAGCAGAATTCGATTCGCGAAGCCCTGGGCGATGAGGTCGACGACAAGAGTGACGCGCGCTGCGTCATCGATGTATCCCGGGCGGGCGTTGCCTACGTGATCAACGGCAACGTAGCAACCCTCGGCGGCCAGCCGTGCGGCAACACCCGCAGTCACTGCCTCAGCCCGATCGCAGTCGGCCACAACAATACGGTCTGCATCAAGGCCCTCGTTGAGAGCATGCGCCACATCGGTCGCGGCATCGGCGCCCCAACGAATGGACAGGGCCACACCGGTGGCCGCAGCGGCGCGGGCTGCCCCCTGAACAAGACTCACCTCGGTGGGGGTGATCCCCGCACGATCGGCTTCCACGACAATCAGCCCCGCGGGGTGACGCCGCTCGAGCCGCGGCACAACCATGCCTTCAGTGATCTCAAGCGCCAACAGATCAGCGAATTTCTCTGCCGGCCAGGGCGTGGGGGGATTGGTCTGAGGTGTGAGGAAGTAGCCGCCGAGATTTTCCTCGGGGCCCATGCCCGTCGAGGCAACGATGTTGACGCCCGTCACGCGGGCAAGGGATTCCAGCAAACGAAGGTCGCGACCGTGAAACATGCCCGTGGCGTCGACGATTGTGCCGCCGCCCGCGGCCTTGAATTCGCGAAGCTTGGCGGCCAGCGTGTCAAAAATTGCCACGCGATCGAGGTCGATGTCGAAGGCGTACTCGGCGCCCGGCACGACGGAAAGCAGGGACTCATGCAGAGCGACAACACCGAGCTGGTCGGCCGGAATCGGCCCCAGGACGGAGTTCACCGCGGCGGTGCGGGAAACGTTTGCGTCTGTCATCGACGTGCCTTTCTCCCCATGCGTGCTCGATTGCCGCATCGGACGAAATTCACTTTACACGATGTCGTGTTTATTTACACCAAGTATTTTTACCGGTCTATGAGTTTGTTACGAAGCGAAACGTGAACTCCTCCGGTCGGTGGATCGCTCGGCGCCAGCCCACCGCTGCGCCATTTGCCTGAAAAAACGTGGTGTCGATGACGAGCACTGGGCTGCCTTCCGCAACTCCAATGGCGAGACCCGTCTCTGCCGAAGCGTTCGTGGCCCACGCCTCGTGCTCAGCGTGGTGAATGTGAACGCCGTGCCTCCGCTCCAAGAGTGCGAGTGCGGATCCGCCATCAGCAAGTTCGTCGGCGGTGGGGGCAAAGTCCTCGGGGCTCCGAATGAAAATGTCGTTCTCGGCAAACGGTTGGTCATCGACAAAGATCAAGCGGGTGAAGTGCAGAAGGCGCTCCGAGGTCGGCACGTCGAGCTTGGTCGCCAACTCGACGGAGGGGAGCGCGCGTTCGATACCCTCAACCCGCGAGGTGGGGTGCAATCCCCGATCTGCAAGATATCGATAGAGATCGCCCGTTTTGAGGTCGGCGGGTCGATCGACACGAACTCCCGTCACAGGAAAAGTTCCACGTCCCTGCTTGCGGTAGACCACGCCGTCACGAGTGAGCTCGTTGAGCGCTTGTCGGATGGGGGCCAGGCTCACGTTGAATCGCGAGATGAGTTTGGCCTCGGTCAGCGGTGCACTGGCATCGACCCGACCATCGTCGATATCACGCCGGAGAATCTCGGCGATTTGGCGGTAAAGCGGAACACCCGAGGATCGATCGAGTTCGGGAGTGGACATGAGTCAATCCAACCACCCCCGCGAACTCCAGCAACCAAGGAAGGGGAGACGTGTTCGGCGGGCATATAGTCGACATGACCGCCGACTGCCGGAGGAATCTCGTGACACCCGTGAATGAACCTCGGACGCCGCCCGAGAGCGCGCTGACGTCGTTGGGCGCGGTAAACCTGAATTTGCTCGTGCCCCTCGTGGCCCTGCTGGAGGAGCGCTCCGTCACGGGTGCGGCCGATCGGGTTGGTTTGTCGCAGCCGGCGATGAGCCATGCCCTGCGAAAGATTCGGCAGTTGTTGGGCGATGAAATCCTCGTACGCCAGGGCTCGGGGTTCGAGTTGACCCCCCGTGCCGTCGAGCTCCTCGGTCCGCTCAAACAGGTCTTGCACCAAACGGCGTCACTCGTGGGTTCGGCTCCCTTCGATGCCGCAACAGACGAACGAACCGTGACGATTGCCATGACCACGAGCACGGCACTCGTTCTGGGTCCCCGACTGATGGCAATCCTCGCGGAGAGTGCTCCCGGGATGACCCTGAAAATCAAGACCGGAAACATGACCGCTCCAACGGTCTTCACGGACGACGGGGTGGACGCCGTGCTCATTACGGAAACGCTGAGTGCCCCTCATCCCCGCGAGCGATTGTTCGACGATCGCTGGATCGTGATTACCTCACCGGATATCGGGACGCACACCGACATCCGCACACTCATCGAGACCGAGCCGCACCTCGTCTTTGATGACCCCCTCCGCAAACTCGGTGCCTACGTGGCACTCGAT
>CAIOGW010000189.1 GCA_903857985.1 uncultured Microbacteriaceae bacterium | reverse complement strand
TGTTGCTCATGCCCTCGGAGTGACAGAGTCAAAGAGGACGCCACGGTCACTGTGGCGAATGCACAACGGTACGTGCGAGGAGGTCATCGTGTATCGAATTTCCGTTGATACCGGTGGCACATTTACCGATGTCGTGGTTAAAGACGCCAACAGTCAGATTTACATGTCGAAGGCACTCACCACCCGCGACCGCGCGTATCTGGCCATTGAGCAGGGGCTCATTGATATCGCTGCCACCATCGGCGTTGACGTGGCGGACCTCATTCGTCAGTCAGTGCAGATTAACTACGGCACCACGCGCTCAACGAACATGGTGGTCACCGCGCGAACCGCCAAGACGGCGCTTTTCGTTACCAACGGATTTCCCGACATCCTGTTGCTGCGCGAGGGCGGCAAGCCGGACCCGTTCCGTCGCATGCAGTTTCGACCGCCGTTGGTGCCTCGTCACCTGACTTTTGAGATTGACGAGCGGATACTCGCGGATGGCAGCGTGCACATTCCGCTCGACGACGATTCGGTTCGCCGTGCGGCCCAGGCGTCCTCAGCCGCCGGCATCGAGGCCGTGGGCATCAGCCTGCTGTGGTCGATCGCCAACCCGGCTCATGAAATCCGCATCGCTGAGATTCTGGCGGACGAACTGCCGGGTATTCCTGTCACGCTGTCGCACGAGGTGAACCCCAGCATTCGCGAGTACCGCCGCGCCTCGTCGACGGCCATCGACGCCTCGCTCAAGCCCGCCATGCAAAAGTTTTTTGGCGACCTCCAGTCAGACCTCGACAACGCCGGTTTCACCGGGAGCCTGCTCATTTCCACGTCGTACGGCGGCGGATGGAGCGCTGATCGCATTGCCGCGAAACCCGTTTACTCGATTGGCTCGGGCCCGTCGCTCGCTCCCGTAGCTGCCGTTCGCGAGGTAGACCAGGACGTTCCAGGCGGAGCCGCGGGCAACACCGTGCTCGTCACCGACATGGGCGGAACCACGTTCGACCTCTCGGTGATTCAGGCGGGGCGCATCGAGCGCACCAACGAAACATGGCTCGGCGGCAAGTGGATCGGCGACATCACGGGAACGCGGTCCGTAGATATCGAGAGTATTGGCGCTGGTGGCGGGTCGATCATTCGCATCGACTCGGGTGGCCTCATGCAAGTGGGACCGCAGAGCGCCGGCTCCGAGCCCGGGCCTGTGTGTTACGGCCGTGGCGGCACCGAGCCCACCATCACGGACGCGGCACTCGTGCTGGGCTACCTCGACTCGTCCAACTTCCTCGGAGGTCGCCTGGAGCTTAAGAAGGCCGATGCGGAAGCCGCCATTGCGGCCGTGGCCGACCGCCTCGGCATGACCACGGAGGCAGCGGCCATCGCCGCCATGCGCATTTCGGTCGACAACATCGTCACGGCGATTCGGGAGAAGACGGTCTCCAAGGGAATTGACACCCGTGAGATCGTTCTCGTGGCCGGCGGCGGTGCGGCGGGCATCAACGTGGGCCTCGTGGCGGCCGAACTCGGCGCTCGAACCGTGATTCTGCCCAAGAGCGCTGGTGCCATGAGCGCCTACGGCGCCGCCCACTCCGACATCCTCTCGGAGTTCGATATCGTGACGTTCCAAACAACGGGCTCTCCCGACTTTCAACTCATCAACGATGCGTTCGCCCAGGTGCACCGCCAGGGCCAAGAGTTTCTCGACTCGATTGATCCGGCAACGATTTCATCGACCGACATCGAGTTCTACCTGCAGGCACGCTACCCCATGCAGGCGTGGGAGCTCACGGTCTCACTGGGCAGTTTTGACGATGCGCGAGCCATCACGGCGATCGAAATTGAGGCGCGCTTTCACGCCGAACACGAACGCGTCTTTGGCGTGTTCGAGGAGGGCGAACACGTGGAGATTCTCGGCTACGGCGCTCGGGCCACGGCGCGACTGGCCGGTAACGATGCACCAAATGTGTTCATCGATCAGCCTGCCGAGGCCGCGGTCGAAGAAGTGCGCCCCACGTATTTCCGCGATACCGGCTGGGTCGATGCGCGTCTCGTGTCGGCACAGCACATGCGTGAGCTCGGCGAGATTGCTGGGCCGGCCATTGTGCGTGAAGACACCACCACGCTGGTGGTCTATCCCGGCCAAAGACTCCAGATTCTCGCCTCGGGAAACTACCAACTTCACATTGCCGCCGACGGAGGGAACGTCTGATGCGCACCTACAAGACAGACGTCATCGACATGTCCGTTATCGCGAACCGGCTTGACGGCATTGTGCGCGAAATGGAGAACACGCTGCTGCGCGCGGGTCGATCGGCCGTGCTCAACATGGCGCGTGACTTCTCGTGCTCGATCATCACCGGTGACAACCGCCTGCTCGCCACCGCGGAGGGTCTGCCCGTCCACGTGATCGGTGGCGAGCGCTTGGGCGAGGCCATGACGCGCCGGCACCCGGATCTACGCGAGGGTGACGCCTTCCTGCACAACGATCCCTACGCCGGCAACACCCACGCGGCCGACCACACCCTCATGGTTCCGGTGTTCGTGGATGGCATCCACATGTTCACGACACTGGCCAAGGCCCACCAGGCTGACATCGGCAACTCGGCTCCCACCACGTACATGCCCTTTGCGAAGGATGTCTATGAGGAGGGCGCGCTCGTCTTCACCGCCATCAAGGTGCAGCGCGACTTCACCGATATTGACGACATCATCACCATGTGTCGAAGCCGCATCCGCGTGCCCAACCAGTGGTACGGCGACTACCTCGCGATGGTGGGCGCGGCCCGAATCGGTGAGCGCGGGCTCAAGGCCCTCTGTGACAAGTACGGCCTCGATGTGATCAAGAACTACATCGAGGATTGGTTCGACTATTCCGAGGTGTTGATGAAAGACACCATCTCGCGCATGGAACCCGGCGTGGCCTCGGGCTTCGGCGTGCACGACCCGGTGGGCGACCTTGCTCCCGACGGACTGACCATCAACGTGTCGCTCGAGATTAAGCCCGACGAAGGACGCATCGTTATTGACCTGCGTGACAACATCGACTGCATCGACGGCGGCATGAACGAGTCGGAGACCTGCGCCATCAACAATGCGATGACCGGTGTGCTCAACTGTCTCGATGCGTCAGTGCCGCGCAATGCGGGAAGCTTTCGCTGCATCGAAGTCTTGATTCGCGACAACTGCATTGTCGGTCGGCCAAAATTTCCGCACTCCACCTCCGTGGCCACCACGAACGTGGGGGAGCGGCTGGTCATGATCACTCAGCGCATCATTGCCGAGCGTTGGCCGGGACAGGGGATGGCCGAGGGGTCGAACGGACTCGGCCCAGGCTTTGCCGTGATTTCGGGACAGGATACGCGTGGTGGAAACAATGCCACGTTTGTCAACCAGCTGTTCATCGGTAGTCAGGGTGGGCCTGGTGGTCCCGGTTACGACGGTTGGGTCACCTTTGGCAACTCCGTGACAAACGGTTTGATGCTGCGCGACAGCGTAGAGGTGGATGAACAGAAGTACCCCATTCTCATTCGGCAGATGCGCGTGCGCACCGACTCAGGCGGCGTGGGCGAGTGGCGTGGCGCGCCCGGAATTGTGTGCGAATACGGTCCGGTCGTAGATCAGATGACGGCGCACTACGTGACCGACGGCAACGTGAATCCGCCGCGCGGCGTAGCCGGCGGCGGCGATGCCTCGCCGTCGGAGCCCTACGTTCTTCGCGAGGGCGGGGCCGAGGTTTCGGCGCCCCTCATCGGCAGCGTCACCCTGGTGCGCGGCGAGATGGTGGGCCACCGACTCAGCGGTGGCGGTGGCTACGGCAACCCGCACGATCGTCCGGCCGATAGCGTGCGCACTGATGTGTTGGCGGGATTCGTTTCTCTTACGAGCGCCCGCAACGACTACGGCGTGGCCTTTGTGAGCGATGTTGTTGATGCGTCGCTCAAGGTGGATGTCGCCGGTACGGCTGCTCTGCGGGGAGAATAGGGTCATGACCGGTGAGACGTCACCCCTAGACGCGCGTCGCGCGGCTCTGCCGTCGTCGTATCGGCTGTTCTACGAACACCCGGTGGTGGTTGACCACACCGAGGGCGTGTGGATTCACGATGTGACGGGCACGCCCTTGCTCGACGTTTACAACAACGTGCCGGTCGTGGGTCACAGCAACGCCCACGTGACCGAGCGCGTCTCGGCTCAACTTCGGACAGCCAACACGCACACGCGCTACGTTTATCCGGCTGTCGCAGAATACGCATCTCGTCTCGAGAGCTTGTTTCCTGCCGCGCTAAACAAAACCATCTTCACGTGCTCGGGCAGTGAGGCGGTTGACCTCGCTCTGCAGGTCGCCCGGTTTATGACGGGCAAAGAGGGCATGATTGCCACGTCTCACGCGTATCACGGCACCACGGCCGCGACCCACGCGGTGAGCCCCAGTCTGTCGCGGCACTTCGTTGACGACCGGGTCGCCCTCGTCGATGTTCCCGAGGAGGCATTGGTCAGCGGGAATCTCAGCCCAGATGCCGGTGAGGAGTTTGCCCGCCGCGTCCGTGAAGCCATCTTCACCCTCGAGGCGCGCGGTGTGGGATTCGCTGGCCTCATCATGGATCAGGTTCTCACGAGCGACGGCGTGTTCACCGACCCCGTGGGATTCATGGCACCCGTGCGCGAGGCCGTCCGTTCTGCCGGTGGCGTGTTCATCGCCGACGAGGTGCAGTCGGGTTTTGGGCGCACCGGAACACACATGTGGGGTTTCGATCGACACGGCATCGTGCCCGACCTTGTCATCCTCGGTAAGCCCATGGGCAACGGACTCCCGATTGCGGCCCTTGTGGGCACCGAAGAACTGCTCAATTCCTATGGCGAGACCTTCCGCTACTTCAACACCTTTGGTGGCAATCCGGTGTGCATCGCGGCCGCCGATGCCGTGCTCGACGAAATCGAACGGCTCGATGTCTTGGCAAACGTCGTCGCGACCGGCGCGCTGTTGCGCGAAGGCCTGTCGGCCACGCTTACGGCTCACGGACTCGCGGCGACCGTGCGCGGCACCGGTCTCATCGCCGGAGGTGACCTCACGGCAGCGCGCGAAACACCGGCCGAAAGCAAGGCGCTGGTTGTTGACATCGTGAACGGACTGCGTGAGCGGGGTGTGCTGATCAGTTCCACCGGCCCGCGCGGCACGGTGCTCAAAGTACGGCCCCCGCTCGTTTTCCAGCCCGAGCACGTTGAGCGGGTCATGAGCGCGCTCGATGACACACTCACCGAACTCACGACATGACCCTCGTTCGGTTCACCCCCGAGGTGGCGGCAGACCTCGCTGAGTGCGTGGGTGAAACCTACGGACTAAGGCTCGAAGTCACCATGATCATTGAGGGGGAGACGGATGCCAGCATTGGCATGCGTTCACCAAACGGTGATGCATTCTTGGTCAAGGCCCGCCCCGACGACATTGATTCGCCCGACCTGATCTGGCAGGAGCAGGTGCACGTTCGCTTGGCCGAACACCGCTTCCCCTTTGACGTTCCCCAGCTCATCCCGGCCCTCTCGGGGGCTCTGCGGGTGCCCATCGAAGTCACAGAAGTGTCGCACATCGTTCGCGTGCTGACGTTTCTTGAGGGTGAGCTGATGTCGAGCGTCAGCGTAGTGCCCGGCGAAGACTTCCTCACCGATCTCGGCGCGGTGTCTGCCCGACTCACCCATGCACTCGCCGACCTCGTGCCCCCGGCGGGCCTGGCCGAACACTTTTGGGTGCTCACGCGGTCACTCGATGCGCTTGAAGAATCGCTCGATCGCCTGCCCGAATCCGATCAGACCACAATCGTCCGACAGATCATGGAGTTCGTTGCCGGTTGTCTCACCGGCATTGACAACCTGCCCGTGGCTACGGTGCACCAAGACCTCAATACGCACAACGTACTGGTTGATCCGCACAATCCCGTGCGTGTTACGGGGGTCATCGACTTCAACGACACGGTGCGCACGATCCGGGTGGCAGACATCGCCATTGCGGCCGGATACTCCATGCTCGTGTCCACCAAACCGCTCGACGCGTTCGCCACGGTGGTGCGCGGGTATTTGGCCATTGCGCCGCTCACGAAGACCGAAAAGTCGGTCCTTTTTCCGCTCGCACTCATTCGTCTGTGCGTGAACTGGACCACGTGGCTGGCCCGCTCGGAGGGTGACCCTCACAGCTATGCCGCGTCACGCATGAGCGCAACTTGGCCCACCATCCAGTGGATGGTGGATACCGGTCTTGACGCGTGTCAGCGGTCGGTCACCGAACGTTTGGCTTAACCCCCACCGTTGATGTCGTTTGCGCGCGCGAGGTGTCGCTCACGCATCGCCAGAAATAGGGGCAGCGTGAAGGCCATCGCGGTCACGCCCGCGAGCACGACATAAATCCACACGTGTTTCATGCCCAGGCGTGATCCTTCGGCAAACATAAAGATGACGACGGCGATTGCCACGATTGCTAGGTCTGCACCGAGTACCCAGTCGACGGCGCTGCCAAACCACGCCTGCACGTAGTTGGCGTTGTCGAGTACGGCGAAGGCGTTGAAAGTCCACGCCGTGACGAGCCCAATGATGCTCAGCGAGAGGTACAGCCAGAAGCGCACGCGTTGTGAAGTGGTCATGAGTACAGGCTAGGGCTTGGCAGGATTGAAGAGTGAGCCCCACACGAGTGCAAGCCAACCTGTCGTTTCGATTTCGGCGTCTGCTCTCGGGCGACCCCAACGGCGTTCCGCCTTGGCTGGCCGTTGTTGCTGAGGGTGATGAAGCGGGCTACTTTCTGCCGACCGACGCGCCCTGGCTGGTGCACGGCGGTTTCGGCACGCTCGTGGGCGGCATCCGGGCGCTTCTCGTGCAGGCACTTCACCCCGGCACCTTGCGTGGTGTCATGGACCACTCCCGATACGCCGAAGATCCGCTTGGTCGTCTCTCGGGAACCATCCGCTGGCTTACCGTCACCACGTTCGCGTCGAAGACGGAGGTGGCCACCGAGGCCGGGCGCGTTAATCGCATGCACAAGCGAGTGGTCGGGAGTTACGAAGCGTCTGATGGCACGGCCGTGCCTTACCGAGCGGCCGACGCAGACCTACTGCTGTGGGTGCACATCGCCTTCATGGAGTCGTTTCTCGTGGCTCATGAAATGTTTTGCTCCGAGCCCATTCCGGCTGGCACGGCGGCCTCGGGCGCCGACAACTACATTGCTCAATGGAGCATCGCCGTGGCGCCTCTCGGTCTCCCAACGTGCCCCCTGACGCAGGCCGAACTCGATGCCGCCATCGCCGATTTCTTGCGCAAGGACATTCTGCGCTCCGATGACCGAACGCGCCAGGTGGTGGCCTTCTTGCGTCGCCCACCGCTGCCAGGTGCCACGAAAATTGCCTACCGCCTGCTTTTCGCTGCGGCCGTGACGAGCTTGCGCCCGGAGTACCGCAAACTCTTGGGTCTGCGGGCGGCCCCCCGCTGGATTATCGTGCCGGTGACTCGCGTCGCGCTGCGGTTGATCAAACTGGCTGTGGGCCCACAGAGTCCCATCGAGCAGGCGGCGCGGGACCGGCTGGCGCGTGCCGGAGTTCTTTAGGCCGAGCACTCGTCCGGATTGTTGCGAGGCCGCGAAGCGGTGAGGCTAACTGTCTGCCTCGAACTCGAGTGCGAGAGAGTTCATGCAGTACCGGTCGCCCGTGGGCGTGCCAAAGCCGTCGGGGAACACGTGGCCCAGGTGCGATCCGCATTTGGCGCACAGCGCCTCGGTGCGCACGCTGCCGTGTGAGCGGTCTTCGCGTAGCTCAACGGCATCAGGCCGCACCGACTCGTAGAAGCTTGGCCAGCCCGAGCCGCTCTCAAACTTGGTGCCGGCCATGAACAGCTCGTTTTTGCAGGCCAGGCAGCGGTAAACGCCGTCGCGCTTCTCATCGAGCAGGGCACCCGTCCAGGCGGGCTCAGTGGCGGCCTGGCGGAGAATGGCGTAGGAGTCGGCGGGCAGTTCGCTGCGCCACTCGTCGTCTGATTTGGTGATGTCGTAGTTCATGTCACTATTGTCACACCGTCTCCCGGTGCGCGCTATACGTGGGAGTGGGAGAGAATTGAGACATGGCTACATCTGCTCCCCAACCCGCTCACGATCACACCATTCGCGACAGTGAGACGGGCGGTCTGACTGCCGAAGAATTCAAGGCCGCGTTTCGTCAGCATCCCAGCGGCATCGCTGTCATCACCGCAGATGCGGGTGACGGGCCCGTGGCCATGACCGCGAGTTCCGTCTTCTCCGTCAGTGCTGACCCGCCGGTTCTCGTTTTTTCTGTGTCCCAGATGTCGTCGGCCGCGCCGACAATTCTCACCGCCGACACGCTCGTCGTCAACATGCTGTCGGCCGACAATATTGATCTCGCCCTTCTCGGTGCAAAAAGTGGTGTTGACCGATTTGCCGACACGACACTGTGGGATCGCCTCGATACGGGGGAGCCCTACTTCGTCAACGCCAGCGGTTGGATTCGCGGTCGCGTGGTGGATCGGATGCTGATTGGTGACTCGACAGTGGTTGCAGTTCACGCACTCAACTCGAGCGTTCCGAACGATGTTGCGACCGCGCAGCCGCTGGTCTACCACAACCGCACGTGGTACCGACTGGGGCCCGAGAGTCGCATCACGACCTAATCCCACGCAACACGGTGAGGCTACTCGTTCGGTAACCGGAGCCCTAAATCTTCTGCGCGTTGCAAGTTTGTCCCCGCCCTGTTAGATTTTTTTCATCATGACTCGTCGTTTCTGTTGTTGTTGCTAGTTCCTGCCGAACTAGCACCTTCGGGCGCCTCAAGCGCGCCACCCGAGGCATCGCCTCCACCAACAACATCGACATCGAGACCGTCCCGGCAGGACAATCGCACGGCACGGATGAGCCACACTCAGCCCCGAAGCAGCGAGTCTCCCCACACACATCGGGAAGAATCATGAAGTTTGCACACTCCATCACCGACACGATCGGTGACACCCCTCTCGTCCGACTCAATCGCGTCACCGAGGGCATCGATGCCACCGTGCTGGTGAAGATGGAAACCGCCAACCCTGGTGGATCGTCCAAGGACCGTATCGCCGAGAAGATTCTGGATGCGGCCGAGCGCGACGGCCAGCTTAAGCCCGGAGGTGTGATTGTTGAGGCGACCTCCGGAAACACGGGTGTGGGTCTGGCGCTCTTTGCCCAACAGCGCGGGTATCGCACTATTTTTGTGGTGCCCGACAAAGTGTCGGTGGACAAGCAAAACACCATGCGCGCCTATGGTGCCGAGGTTGTTGTGACGCCCACCAATGTTGAGCCCGACGATCCTCGTTCGTACTATTCGGTCTCCGACCGTCTTGCCGCCGAGATTCCCGGAGGTTTCAAGCCCAACCAGTACCACAACCCCAACGGACCGGCCAGTCACTTCGCCACCACGGGTCCAGAAATTTGGCGTGACACCAAGAAAAAGATCACTCACTTTGTGGCAGGTGTGGGCACGGGCGGAACGATTTCGGGAACAGGCCACTACCTCAAGAAGGTCTCACGGGGACGCGTGCGCGTGATCGGCGCCGACCCGGTGGGCTCCATTTACTCCGGCGGCGACGTTCACGGCTACTTTGTTGAGGGCGTGGGCGAAGACTTTTGGCCGAGCGCGTTTGATGCGGCCCTGCCAGATGAGATCCAGACGGTGAGCGACGCCGAATCGTTCGACATGGCACGCCGATTGGCTCGCGAAGAGGGCATGCTCGTGGGTGGGTCGTCGGGTATGGCCGTTGTCGCGGGTCTGCGCGTTGCTCGTCAGGCACAGGCAAAAGACGTGGTGGTTATCCTCATTCCCGATTCCGGACGCGGATACCTCGGCAAGGTCTTTAACGACGAGTGGATGACGCGAAACGGTTTTGAGGTTTCTGAGTCACCCGAACAACTCGAGCTCCGCGCGCGCATCGCAGACATCACCCAAGGAGAAAACGCATGACCGACCTTGAACACGCCGGCTTTGCGACGCGCGCTATTCACGCCGGACAGCAGCCCGACGCAGAGACGGGCGCGGTGATTCCGCCCATCCACCTTTCGTCCACGTTCATTCAAGACGGCATTGGCGGCTTGCGCGCCG
>CAIOGW010000188.1 GCA_903857985.1 uncultured Microbacteriaceae bacterium | reverse complement strand
CGATGCCTGAGATGAGACCCTGATCGAGCAAGGCGCGCTTGATTCCCGTGCGGCGTTTGCGTAGTGCTCTCACGAAGGCGGCGTCGTCAAACACCGCCTCAAGCGGATCCGCTGCGATGTGTGCGGCCTGCGCGGGCACGAGTCCGCCGATGCCCTCGACCAACTCGTCGACCGCCATCGAGCCAAAGATGCGCTGGTCAACAAAGCGCACATCAACAGGTCGCCCATCGGACATCTCGGTGACAAGTCGCACGCGCAGGTGCTTATCGTCGGCCGCACTCGGCTCACGCAGCAAGACCTGCCCACTCATGCCGAGGTGAACCACGAGCGCATCACCCGCCGTTGCGCCCGGGGCGGCCCGCCCACTTTCATCCGACGCCGGCCCCAGCGGCATCCACAAAAACTTGCCCCGGCGCTTGATCTCGAGCACTCGGGCGCCCTCGAGCAGCCCAACGAAATCGCCCCGACGGGCATCGTGGCGTTTGAGCGAACGGTTGTCGAGCACCTGCACGTGGCGAAAAACGGAACCTGTGACGGCAGGGACCAGCCCGGCGCGCACCACTTCGACCTCGGGAAGCTCGGGCACGATGCGCTATTCCGTGAGCTGCTCGTACGCATGGTGAGCAGCCGCAATCTCGGCATGCTTCTTGCTGGTGCCCGTGCCCCAGCCGGAGACCTCGCCCACCATCACGGTGGCGGCAAACACGCGCGCGTGATCCGGGCCGGAGGCATCCACCGAGTAGTGCGGAGCGGGGAGGCCCTTGGCCGCCGCGACTTCTTGCAGGCTCGTCTTGGGGTCAACGTGCGAGCCGAAAGTTTCTTCGTCACTCATGAGAGGTTCGACGAGTCGTTCGACCAGATCGGCGGCCACGGCGTGACCAGCCGACAAGAACGTGGCTCCGATGAGGGCCTCCATGGTGTCGGCCAGAATCGAATCCTTATCGGATCCACCGGTCTGTTGCTCGCCCTTGCCCAGCAGGATGCTCGGTCCGAGGTTGAGCCCGCGAGCGATGCGCGCGAGTGCCTGAGTGGAGACGAGGGCTGCTCGGCGCTTAGCCAACTCACCCTCGGGCAGCTGCGGAAACGTCGTGTAGAGCAGAACCGTCACGGCCTGGCCGAGCACGGAATCGCCGAGGAACTCAAGGCGCTCGTTGTGCGGCGTCCCGCCGTTCTCATAGGCGAACGAACGATGGGTCAGCGCTAGTTGACAGAGCCCCGCATCGATATCGACACCGAGCAGTGCTTCTACCCCCGAACGCGCGGTCACGAGTGGTGAGACGTCTTGGTTAGACGTCGGCTACCTTGCGGCCCTTGTACTCCATGAAGAGGGGGGTGCCGGCAGAGTCTTCAACAATCTTGGCGCGGTGAGGGAGGCTATAGACAACCTTGCCGTTCTCGATGGTCTTGACCAGAGTGGTGTTCTCGGCCTTCCACTGCGAGCGACGTGAGTGCGTGTTCGAGCGAGACTTTTTCCGCTTGGGAACAGCCATGATCTACCTCTTGCCTTAGTTGAACGTGATGTAAGAAAAAATGCGACTCGCTATGAGTCTTGTTCGGAAGCCAGCTT
>CAIOGW010000187.1 GCA_903857985.1 uncultured Microbacteriaceae bacterium | reverse complement strand
CGAAGAACCTCATGACCACATTCGACGCCGCCCTTGCCGAGGCGCAATCGCTCACCGAACGCATCGAGCAGGCGCGTCTGGCCTACTACGAGCGCAACGAGAGCGTGATCGCCGACGCAGAATACGACGCGCTCATGCGTCGACTCGAAGAGTTGGAAACCGCGTACCCGCAGCTCCAGGGGCAGGATTCGCCCACGCTTTCGGTGGGCGGTCGCGTTGCCTCCACGTTCGACCCGGTGACGCACGCCGAGCGCATGATGAGCCTCGACAATGTCTTCGACGAAGAGCAGTTTGCCGCTTGGTACGACCGCGTGGTCAAGGATTCCGCCACGTCACCACGCCTCCTGTGCGAGCTGAAGATTGATGGTCTCGCTATCTCACTCACCTACGTCAACGGCACGCTCACTCAGGCCGCAACGCGGGGTGACGGCGTGGTGGGCGAGGATGTCACGGCCAACGTCAAGACCATTGCGGGCATCCCTCACACGCTCACGGCAACGCCTACGGGTCCGCCCATCCCGCCGCTGGTTGAGGTGCGCGGCGAGATCTTCTTCCCCATCGAGGCTTTTCACCAGCTCAATGAGCAGTTGGCCGAGGCCGACGACAAGGTCTTTGCCAACCCGCGCAATGCGGCGTCGGGTTCGCTGCGTCAGAAGGATGCCAGCAAGACGGCCGGGCGACCCCTGCGCATGCTCGTGCACGGAATCGGTGCCTGGGCGGATGTGCCGGTGGCTACCCAGTCCGACGTTTACGGTCTTCTTGCCGGCTGGGGACTGCCCGTCTCCACACACTTCCGCGTGGTCGACGCGGCCGAGGGCGCCATCGCGTTCATTCGCCAGATGGGCGCTGCCCGCGACTCGGTGGAGCACGAGATTGACGGCATCGTGATCAAGGTCGACGACCTGGCCGTGCAGCGCGAACTGGGCTCGACCTCGCGGGCACCCCGTTGGGCCATCGCCTACAAGTACCCACCCGAGCAGGTCAACACGAAACTGGTGGATATTCGGGTGAGCGTGGGGCGCACCGGTCGCGCAACACCGTATGCGGTTGTGGGGCCCGTGAAGGTCGCCGGCTCCACGGTGGAGTTCGCCACCCTGCACAATCAAGACGTGGTGCGCGCCAAGGGCGTGCTCATTGGCGACACCATCGTGATTCGCAAGGCGGGCGACGTGATTCCCGAGGTCTTGGGCCCCGTTCTCGAACTGCGCGACGGCACCGAGCGCGCCTTTGTCATGCCCACGGGCTGCCCCGAGTGCGGCGCCACCCTTGCTCCTGCCAGCGAGGGCGACATCGATCTGCGCTGCCCCAACGCGCGCAGCTGTCCGGCCCAGGTGCGCGGTCGTGTGGAGCACATCGGCAGCCGGGGCGGACTCGATATTGAGGGCCTCGGCGAAGTTGCCGCTGCCGCGCTCACCAATCACCTCGACGGCGCCACCCCGCCGCTGGAAACCGAAGCCAAACTCTTCGCACTCACCCTCGACGACCTCATGGCGGTCGACTACTTCCGCAACAAAGACGGTGGCGCATCCAAGAACGCGCTCGAACTGCTCGCCAATCTTGAGACCGCCAAGACCAAGCCCCTGTGGCGACTCTTGGTGTCACTCAACATTCGGCACGTGGGCCCGGTGGCCGCGCGAGCACTCGCTGACTACTTTGGCTCGCTCGAGGCTATTCGCGCGGCCACAGGCGACGAGCTCGCGGCCGTCGACGGTGTGGGCGCGATCATCGCGGAGTCGTTGAGCGGTTGGTTCGCCATCGACTGGCATCGCGACATCGTCGACGCGTGGACGAGTGCCGGCGTGCAGTGGACGACCCCCGGCCACTCTGGTCCGGGCGCACGCGTTCAGGTGGAGGGTCCGTGTTCGGGGCTGACCATCGTGGCCACCGGTTCACTGGAGGGGTACACGCGCGAGGGGGCCCAGGAGGCCATCATCGCTGCCGGCGGTAAACCCGCATCCAGCGTCTCGAAGAAGACCGACTTCGTGGCTGCCGGTCCCGGCGCGGGATCAAAGCTTGCCAAGGCGGAAGAGCTCGGCATCCCCGTTCTCGACGCTGCGGGCTTCACCCGGCTGCTCACCGGTGGTCCGAGCGCCGTTTAGGGCATCGAACGCATCATCATGACCGAATTCGTTTATTACACCTCGTCGTCGCTCAACGGCTTCATCGCCGACGCACACAACTCACTCGAGTGGCTGTTTGCGGTGGATGCGTCCGAGGGAAGCCCCGATACGGCGGCATTCATCGAATCGGTCGGCGTTCAGGTGATGGGATCCACGACCTACGAGTGGTTGCTCCGCAGTGAGGGACTGTTGGAGGTTCCCCAGAAGTGGCAACGCTTCTTTGGTTCGCTCAACACGTGTGTGCTCACCACTCGCGCTCTGCCCGCACCCGAAGGCGCCAACATCACTTTTCTTTCGGGGTCAGTACAAGACCACATCGCCCACATCGTGACACTCGCCGGTGAGCGCAACGTCTGGGTGGTTGGCGGGGGAGACGTGGCCGCACAGTTTTTGGAAGCCGGACGGCTCAACCGCATCGAAGTGACGTTCGCACCAGTAGCGCTCGCCGGGGGAGCGCCCCTGCTGCCGCGCTTTGTGCCCGCCGGGCGCCTGAAGCTCGAGGCCGTGCACAAGGAGGGCCCGTTCGCTCGGTTGAGCTATCGGGTCGTCGCGCGGCCGTGAACCGACGACTCGTCTTACTGAGCATCCCGCCCTCGGTAGGCTAGAGGGGCTATGTCAGACATCTCCGAAGACCGCGTTCGTCACCTCGCCGGGCTTGCCCGCATCGACCTGACCAACGACGAAGTCACTCATCTCACGGCCGAACTCAGCAAAATCGTCGACGTGGTGGCCACGGTTTCTGCCGTCGCTTCAGACGACGTTCCGGCCACCAGCCACCCTATCCCGCTCACCAACGTGTATCGCGAAGACGTGGTCACGGATGACGTGCTCACCACAGAGCAGGCGCTCGCCGGAGCACCCGAGCACGACGGCCAGCGCTTCAAGGTGTCGGCCATTTTGGGCGAGGAGCAGTAGTGACCGACCTCACGCGCCACACCGCGGCCGAGCTGGCCGCTCAGCTCGCCGACGGCTCCACCACGAGTGTTGCCGTCACCCAAGCCCACCTCGACCGCATTGCCGCCGTCGACGGCACGATTCACGCTTTTCTGCACGTCAACCCTCAGCTGTCACTGGATGCCGCCGCGGCGAGCGACACCCGTCGCGCTGCCGGCAAGCCGCTGAGCGACCTCGACGGCGTTCCCCTGGCCATCAAGGATGTGCTGGTCACCACCGACATGCCCTCGACCTCCGGCTCCAAAATTCTCGAAGGCTGGATGAGCCCCTACGACGCCACCGTGGTCACGCGGGCTCGCGAGGCCGGACTGGTGCCCCTGGGCAAGACCAACATGGACGAGTTCGCCATGGGTTCGTCAACCGAGCACTCGGCCTACGGTCCTACGCGCAACCCGTGGGACACCGATCGCATTCCCGGTGGTTCCGGTGGCGGCTCGGCTGCGGCCGTGGCCGCGTTCGAGGCCCCCTTCGCGCTCGGTAGCGACACCGGCGGATCCATCCGTCAGCCCGCCCACATCACGGGCACCGTGGGCATGAAGCCCACGTACGGTTCGGTGAGCCGCTACGGAGCCATCGCTCTGGCCTCAAGCCTTGACCAGGTGGGACCGTGTTCGCGCACGGTTCTCGATGCCGCCCTGCTGCACGACGTTATCGGCGGCTACGACCGCCACGACTCCACATCGCTCAAGGATGCCTGGCCCTCGTTCGCCGAGGCGGCTCGCAAGGGCGCACAGCCGGGGTCGCTGAAGGGCCTCAAGGTCGGCGTCGTCAGCCAGTACTCGGGCGACGCTTTCCAGGCCGGCGTGATGACGCGGTTCCGCGAGTCGCTCGACCTCTTGGCCGCAGCCGGCGCAGAAATCGTCGACGTCAGCCTGCCCAGCGTGGAGCACGCCGTGGCGGCCTACTATCTGATTCTTCCGGCCGAAGCATCGAGCAACCTGGCCAAGTTCGACTCGGTGCGATTTGGCATGCGCGCCACCATCGTCGGTGGCGGAACCGTGGAGCAGGTCATGTCGGCCACCCGTGAAGCCGGCTTCGGCCCCGAAGTGAAGCGCCGCATCATTCTCGGCACCTACGCATTGTCGGCGGGCTACTACGACGCCTACTACGGCAGTGCTCAGAAGGTGCGCACGCTCATCCAGCGCGACTTCGATCAGGCGTTTGCGTCTGTTGATGTGCTGGCCACGCCCACGGCGCCCACCACCGCGTGGAAGCTCGGCGAGAAGCTCGACGATCCGCTGGCCATGTACGCACAAGACATCGCCACAATTCCGGCCAACCTTGCCGGCATTCCCGGCATCAGCATCCCGTCGGGAATCGCGCCCGAAGACGGACTTCCCGTGGGCATCCAGTTCCTGGCTCCCGCTCGTCACGACGCGAAGTTGTATTCTGTGGCGGCCGGCCTCGAGTCACTTCTGCACGCGCAGTGGGGCGGCCCGCTCACCTCGCAGGCACCTGATTTCGATACGGCTGTGCCTACTCAATCAACGCGAGGTGGTGCCTGATGGCCAAGGCAAAACTGATGGACTTCGACAAGGCGCTCGAGCTCTTCGAGCCCGTGCTCGGCTTCGAGGTGCACGTCGAGCTCAACACCACAACCAAGATGTTCTCGTCGGCCCCCAACGAGTTTGGTGGCGAACCCAACTCCAACGTCACGCCCGTCTGCCTCGGCCTCCCTGGGTCACTGCCCGTAGTGAACGAACAGGCCGTGCGCTACTCGATCAGCCTGGGCCTCGCGCTCGGCTGCTCAATCGCCCCCTCGTCGCGGTTTGCGCGCAAGAACTACTTCTACCCCGACCTCGCCAAGAACTATCAGATCTCGCAGTACGACGAACCCATCGCGTTTGAGGGCAAGGTCGACGTTGAGCTGGCCGACGGCCGCATCGTGTCGGTCGACATTGAGCGTGCCCACATGGAAGAAGATGCCGGCAAGCTCACCCACGTGGGCGGCGCCACCGGCCGCATCCAGGGCGCCGAGTATTCGCTCGTCGACTACAACCGTGCCGGCGTTCCGCTCGTCGAAATTGTGACCAAGGTCATTTACGGCGCTGAGGCCGACGCCCCGGAGCTCGCCAAGGCGTACGTGGCCGCGATCCGCGACATTGTGGTGGCGCTGGGCATATCCGACGCGCGCATGGAGCGCGGTAACCTGCGCTGCGACGCCAACGTCTCACTTCGTCCTCGTGGCCAAGAGAAGCTGGGCACGCGCACGGAAACCAAGAACGTCAACTCCCTGCGATCCGTGGAGCGCGCGGTGCGCTACGAGATCCAGCGTCAGGCTCAGATTCTGAGCGAGGGCGGCACCATCATTCAGGAGACGCGCCACTGGCACGAAGACACCGGAGCCACCTCCGCCGGTCGCCCCAAGTCGGATGCCGACGACTACCGTTACTTCCCCGAGCCAGACCTGCTTCCCGTAGAGCCATCGGTCGAGCTCATCGAAGAACTTCGCTCTGCGCTGCCCGAGCAACCGGCCGAGCGCAAACGCCGGCTCAAGGCCGAATGGGGCTTTACCGACTTGGAATTCCAAGACGTGGTGAACTCGGGCTTGCTGAGTGAGCTCGTTGCCACGGTCTCGGCCGGCGCCTCACCGCAGGCCGCACGCAAGTGGTGGACCGGCGAGATCGCTCGCATCGCTAACGCCGCCGACCGCGAACCCACCGAGCTCATTACCGGCGCTCAGGTGGCCGAGGTGCAAGCCCTCGTCGACGAAGGTGTGCTCAACGACCGCATGGCCCGT
>CAIOGW010000186.1 GCA_903857985.1 uncultured Microbacteriaceae bacterium | reverse complement strand
GCTGTGATGTGCGCCGCCGATGGTCGGGCGCGAAAGAGCTAGGCCAAGGAGCGCTTGATTTCGGCGATGGTGACCCACAGTGTCAGCGGTTGTTCCGCGACCCACTCGAACTCCGCCAAGGAAAGATAAAAGTCTCTGGCGCGCTCACTGATCGCATTGATGACGACGGCCCGAACACCAACCTCTTGCGCCACGTCGAGGGCACGTTGCAGGGCGAACCCGAGAAGGTTCCGGCCAAGACCCCGACCCTGTGCCCGTTGGTCAACCGCGAGGCGACCAATAACCACGACAGGGACGTCCCGGGGAGCGCCCTTTGCGATGTTGAGGGGAACATAGTCGCGATCCATGTCGCCGGTTGCCAGCGAGACGTATCCAGCAACCACGTTGTCGATAACTGCTACATAGGTTCGACTGAAACCGCGTCGTTCATTTTGTGATGAGTAACGCTTGAGCCAGTCATCAAGAATCTGGTTACCGCTGTCAAAACTCTCGCGATTGTGACCCGCGAGTGGCTCGATAATCAAGCGGTCCCGTCTGAGGGCACCAGCTTCATCAGGGCGGCGAGCTTGGGTTTAAACACTGCAGGCCGGTCGAGATACTCAATGAACTCGTTCCACGCTTTCTCGCTGAGGCGGAAACTGCGCTGATCGAGGATGGCGTTCTGAGCCGCCTCTGTGGCGGCGTCGAGCACGAACTGCGAGACGCTCTTGTCTTGGATTTCGGCGGCGGCCCGAATGAGGGCGTCTTCACGCGCCGTCGTTCTCAGGTTGAGGCGCTCGGTGCGGGCGCGCGAAGAGACCGGTGATGCTATTTCCGCTGCTGCGGCGGAGGCGGGTAGCGACTTAGCCATGGGGATTTCCTTCGAATCAATTTTGTTCAGAAAGCCGATGTGAGATTTGTACGTACAATGTATGGGAATTATACCGCAGGGCTCGGTTACGAATTCGAAGTTATTCACATGCTGAGGCGCAAGAAACGCACAGCGCTCGCGAACCGCTCGCCAGTATCCGCTATCCGCCGACGACAGCGCCGATGCGTTCGGCCGAGGCTATGAGCACGGTGGCGATGTGTGCCACATCGACCTCGCGTGGAAAGTAGAGCACGGCGAGCGCCACCGGCTGGTAGCCGGCAATCACCAGCGGTACGGCGACGGCGGCCACACCGGGCAGCACTTCGTCTTGGCTGAACTCGAAGTCGCGCGGCGGGTAGGTGGCCGGGTCCACCTGCGAGCGCAGGACTCGTCCCGGAGCACCGCGATCAATGGAGTGGCGGCTGCCCGGTTTGCGGGCCACCGTGGTGCCCGCCTTTTGTGGCTCGGCGGTGCTCAGCGTCACGGCCGATTCGCCGTCGAAGGTGACGAGCATGGCGGTCATCTCCAGCTCGGCGGCAATCGCAGCCAGCTCGGGGGCCGCAGCCTCTTGCAAGCCCTTGGCTACCGACCGCGCCAACGTGGCGATCTTGGTGCCCAGCACCAGGCCGCCCGAGGCGTCGCGATACACGAAACCGCGCTGTTCGAGGGTCTTCACCAAGCGATAGGCCATCGAACGGTGGATGCCCAACTGAGCACACAGGTCGGCAACGCTGAGCGGTGCATCCGCTGCTCCAATGAGCTCGAGCGCGTTAAGCCCGCGAGACAGGGTTTGCGAACCGCCGTCGATCTGTTCTGCGCTCATCTGCCTGCTCATATCCCTTGCGCTCATCCTCAACCAGGGGTAGCGTTGTTCTATATTTAGAATAGTGTCTCAACTATAGAGACGCAAGTATCTCGGCGAATCACTTTGCCCCGCTCACGACAAAGGAGTCACCTCGTGCAGTTTCATCAACGCGGATACGTTTCCGCCGATCCCCGCATCAAGGCGGCTGCCGGATACGGCGTCGATCGACCCGATGACCTGCCCGAAAAGATGGATGTGCT
>CAIOGW010000185.1 GCA_903857985.1 uncultured Microbacteriaceae bacterium | reverse complement strand
TCTTCCCTCGTGGCCTGTCGCGCCCATCTTCGGGTGGGGTGGCTGACAGGATGAGGGACGTTTCCTGAAGGAAAGGGTTGTTTCCGTGGCTGGTGTTGTGTTTCGCAGTGACATGAAGGTTGAGATGGTGCGGTGCGCCGCTCAGGACGCTGACGTGGTGTGGTCCGCTCGCGTCTCGACCGCTGGTGACCGGTCTCTCGACGATCTGGGGCGGGATCCGAAGGAAGCTACGGGCTTGATCCGCTACCTGTTGCTGAACCGCCACGGGACGCCCTTCGAGCACAACAGTTTCACGTTCTTTGTGAACGCCCCGATTTTCGTGTTCCGTGAGTTCCAAAGGCATCGGACGCTCAGTTTCAATGAATGGAGCGGGCGTTACGCCCAGTTGGATCCGGAGTTCTACATGCCTGCACCGGACCGCCCCTTGGTGCAGGTTGGGAAGACGGGGCATTACGAGTTCGTTCCTGGTTCGGACGAGCAGTACGAGACGGTGCGGGACGCGACAGAGGTGTCGTGCCGGGTGGCTTACGAGCAGTATGAGCGGATGCTCTCGGCGGGTGTGGCCCGCGAGGTGGCACGTGGGGTGCTGCCAGTGGCGACGTACTCGTCGATGTTTGTGACGATGAATGCCCGTTCGATCATGCATTTCTTGTCACTGCGGACGAAGGATCTGGATTCGAAGTTTCCGTCATATCCGCAGTACGAGATCGAGCTGGTTGCCAGGCAGATTGAGGCGTTCTTCGCTGAGGCGATGCCGATCACTCACGCCGCGTTCGAAGAGGGGGGACGGGTCGCGCCCTAACGGCCAATCAGCCGAATCCCTGCCTTGCCGGCTGCTCCGCCCTGCAGTTCTTTGAATCGTTCGGCTTGCGATTTGAGTTGCTTGTTGAGCATGTCGATGCGGGTCTCGGCTTTCTTGAGGTCGCTGTGAAGTGCCGCGACGGTGAGGGCGAGAGTGTCTGCCGTGTCCCGCCAACCCTGAGCTTCTTGCTTTGCCTCTTTGGCGGCCACCTTCGCTTCGTCGGCGGCTGCTTTTTGTTTGGCGACTTCCGCCATGAGGGCGGCCTCTCGTGGAGTTTGGGCTTCGTCTTTAGCTGCGGCGATCGCTTTCATGCGTTCGCCTAGGTCTTTGACGGCTCCGGTGGTGAGTTTGGCTCGGTCGATGCCGGCTTCGCGTGCGAGCCCGGCGACGGACATGTTCTGTTCCGATCGGCCTTCCGTGATGCGCAGCATGGCTGCAAGCACCGCTTTACGTGACGGGTTGGTCTCAGCTCTAACTTCCTGTTCTGTGGGGAACAGTCCCTCGCTACTGGTCATGACTGCTCCTCTTCCGGTTTGGGTTGCTTCTTGGTGGATTCGTGGCGGGCTGCCCGGGATTCGAGGTCGTCTGCAGTCTTGTTGAGGCGGGCAGCTAGTGGGTCTGGGCTGGACGCCGCTTCGATGCGCAGGTCGTTGGCTCGCTCAAGCATCTGTTCGGCGTCTTGGTCCGTGTAGGCGAGGTTGGCGCAGGCT
>CAIOGW010000184.1 GCA_903857985.1 uncultured Microbacteriaceae bacterium | reverse complement strand
GTCCCGAGCTCGAGAGCGAGTGGTACAACTTCGATGCCCTCAACTTCGACGAGGATCATCCCGCGCGCGCCATGCAAGACACCTTCTTTGTTGAGCCGCCCGAGGCGCATCTCGTGCTGCGCACGCACACCAGCCCCGTGCAGGTGCGCACCATGCTCACGCGAAAGCCGCCCATCTACATCATCGCTCCGGGTCGGGTGTATCGCACCGACGAGCTCGACGCCACGCACACTCCGGTCTTCACGCAGTTCGAGGGCCTCGCCGTCGACAAGGGCCTGACCATGGCACACCTGCGCGGCACGCTCGAGCACGCCGCCCGCCTCATGTTTGGCGAGGGCGCAAAGATTCGCCTGCGCCCCAACTATTTCCCGTTCACCGAGCCCAGCGCCGAACTCGACGTGTGGCATCCCACGTTCGCCGGGGGAGCCCGCTGGATTGAGTGGGGCGGCTGCGGCATGGTCAACGCCAACGTGTTGCGCTCGGCCGGCATCGACCCCGAAGAATATTCGGCCTTCGCGTTCGGCATGGGCGTGGAGCGCACACTCATGTTCCGCAACGGCGTGCACGACATGCACGACATGGTCGAGGGCGACGTGCGCTTCTCGCAGCAGTTCGGCATGGTGGTCTGATGCGCGTTCCGCTCAGTTGGTTGGCCGAATACGTCGATCTTCCTCCCGGCACTACGCCCGAGGATGTTCACGCCGCGCTGGTAAAGGTGGGCTTCGAAGAAGAAGACATCCACCGCTCCGATGTCACGGGCCCGGTCGTGGTGGGCGAGGTTCTCGAGTTTGTTGAAGAAGAGCAGAGCAACGGCAAGTCCATCCGCTGGTGTCAGGTGCGCGTGGCCAAGCCCGGCGAGAAGGCAGCGGATGCGGCGTTCGGCGGCACCGGCGAAGAGGTGCGCGGCATTGTGTGTGGCGCCACGAACTTTGCGGTGGGCGACAAGGTCATCGTCACGCTTCCGGGCGCGGTGCTGCCCGGCGGGTTCGCCATTACCTCGCGCAAGACCTACGGCCACACGTCAGACGGCATGCTCGCCTCGGCCAAAGAACTCGGCTTGGGCGACGACCACGAGGGCATTCTCGTCTGGTCCACACTCGGTCTCGACCCCGAGATCGGCACGGATGCCGCCGGCCTATTGGGCCTCGACGACTCGGCTGTCGAAATCAACGTCACGCCCGATCGCGGCTACGCCTTCTCCATCCGCGGTGTGGCGCGCGAATATGCGCACGCCACGGGCGCCACGTTCCGCGATCCGGCCGACCACCTGCCCGCTACCGGTGGCGCTCACACGGCCGACGCATTCGGCACCGACTTTTCTGTCACCATCGACGATGCTGCGCCCATCCGTGACCGCGCCGGAGCCTCCGTCTTCGTCACCCGCGTTGTCACCGGCCTTGATGCCACGCGTCCCACTCCCGGGTGGATGTCGTCGCGACTGCGCCTGGCTGGCGTGCGCCCCATCTCGCTCGTCGTGGACATCACCAACTACGTCATGTTCGAACTTGGCCAGCCCATTCACGGCTACGACCTTGACAAGGTTGCGGGCGGGCTCACCGTTCGGCGCGCGAATTCGGCCGCTGGTCGAGATGCCGCCGGTCGAGTAGACCCGAAGGGCACCAACTCCGCTGGTCGAGTAGACCCGAAGGGTCGTATCGAGACCCTCACCACCCTCGATGAGCAGGTGCGCACGCTGCACGCCGAAGACCTCGTGATTGCCGATACCTCCGGCGCCATCGGCCTTGCCGGCGTCATGGGTGGGGCGAGCACTGAAATCACGAGCACCACCACGAACGTGCTGATTGAGGCCGCCAACTTCGACCCCGTGTCGATTGCCCGCTCGGCGCGCCGCCACAAGTTGCCCAGTGAGGCCAGCCGTCGGTTTGAGCGCGGGGTTGACCCGGCCGTGGCCGAGGTCGCTGCCGGTCGCGTTGTCCAGCTTCTCGTTGACCTGGCCGGGGGAGTGGTGGCCGATCACGGGTCCTACGTCGTCGGTCGAGTAGACCCGAAGGGTCGTATCGAGACCACCACGGGATCAATGAGCGACTGGTTTGCCCGCGAACCCATCGAACTTCCCGACGGCTTCGTCTCGGGCCTCATCGGCTACGACTACACACCCGAGCAGGTGCGCTCATCGCTCGCCGAAATCGGCGGCCAGATTGCCGAGGCCAAGGGCGCTCTCATGGTGACCCCGCCGAGCTGGCGCCCCGACATCACCGACAAGTGGACGCTCGCCGAAGAGGTGGCGCGCATCGTCGGTTTCGACGTGATTCCGGCCATGTTGCCGGTTGCTCCGCCCGGTCGCGGCTACACGGTGGCACAGCAGGTCCGCCGGCGCGTGTCGAACGGACTGGCCAGTGCCGGTCACACCGAGACGCTCGCGTACCCGTTCTTTGACGAAGCCACCAACAACCTGTTCGGCTCGGTCGCCGGTGGAACGGTGCCCCAAGTGCGGTTGGCCAACGCGCTCGACAGCGAGCAGGGCTGGATGCGCACGTCGCTTCTGCCCGGACTCCTGCAGACCGCGGCGCGCAACCGCTCGCGCGGCTTCACCGATCTGGCCATCTTCGAACAGGGCCTGGTCTTCCGCCCCGAGGTCGGCGTCACCTACGGTCACGCAATGCTGCCCGCGGGCACGCGTCCCACTGACTCGCAGATCGCCGAGCTCAACGCCAGCATCCCGCCTCAGCCGCGCCACATCGCCGGTGTTCTCGTGGGCGATGCCGTGCTTCGCGAGCCCGGCCAGAAGGCCGTCTCGTTCGACTGGCAGGATGCCCTCGCGGCCGTTGAGCAGATTGCCTCGGCTGCGGGCGTGCACATTGTCGTGTCTCAAGGGACGCACGCATCGTTCCACCCGGGTCGCTGCGCCCAGATCACAATCGGCGACGTCGTTATCGGCTACGCCGGCGAAATCCTCCCCACCGTGGCCGACGCGTTCAACCTGTCTGGCCGGGTGGCCGCCTACGAGCTCGCCCTCGATGCCATTGCGGCCGCCGCGGGCGAGCCCGTCTCGGCCGAGCCCGTTCACACCATGACGGCCGCCACGCAGGACGTGTCGCTGGTTGTCGCCACCGACATTCCCGCGGCCCACGTGCAGGCCGCACTCATCGAGGGCGCCGGCAACCTGCTCGAGCACGCCCGACTCGTCGACATCTATCAGGGTGAGGGCTTGCCCGCGGGCACGCGCTCACTCACGTTCGCCCTGCGCTTCCGCGCCCCCGACCGCACGCTCACGCAGGCCGAGGCCACCGAGGCCAAGCAGGCCGGCGTTGCTCTCGCGGCCGAACGCTGCGGCGCGGCCATTCGCGACTAGCCCTTTTCTAACCGAATTTTCTGCACTAGAGCTTTGATGTCGTCGCGTGAATAGGTGACGTGATTTTGCGCTTCGAGGCTGAGCTCGCGCTGTTCTGCGCGCCGGGAGTCCTTAACGCGTGAGGCAAAGTGGCGAATGGCCAGGCGAAGAAATTCGGAACGATTCCCCTGCGCATACTCGGCGGTGACGAGAGTGAGGTCCTCAAGCAATTGAGGCGATACTGAAAAACTGAGGGAAACGGAACGGGACATTTTGCTCCTTTCAAGCGATGGTTGGCCCTATTGTTTCACCAGCATCTGACGCTGAAATCCAGCAAGTTCGGCCCGGGCGCGCCGGCTTAGTCAGACCGGCTCGAGCGCAACGCCAGCAGCGACGCCACCCACAGCGGCACCACGGCAAACAGCGCCACCAGCAGCATCGACTGGGCAATCTCCAGGGGCTCGCCGGTGAGCGGCTTGCCGTCGCTATACGTGGTGTTGATCAGCGGAATCATCACAATGGCCAGCGGGAACGTGCCATAGAGCAGCGCGCCCATGGTCACGAAGCCGCGCGGCTTGGGTGCTTCGATATGCGCCACGGCACGCTTGCGCGTGAGCAGCCACTGGATGATCAGCAGGAACACCAGCGTCTCACAGAACCAGCCGAAGAAGTTCTGAATGGGGATGCCAAAGTAGGG
>CAIOGW010000183.1 GCA_903857985.1 uncultured Microbacteriaceae bacterium | reverse complement strand
CGCCCTCGTCAATCGAGAGGTGCGGCTCCGGCGAGACAAACGCGTAGTCGTGGAGCGTGACCGCGTAGGAGCCGTCGAATGCCCGCACGATCTCGTTCAGGATCGTCTCGAGCCCGAACCTGTGATGCACGTGGACGAAGCGGACGCCGAGCACGCGGAGCGCCGCGAGGACGTTGCCCTTGACGTGTTCGCTCGGAATCAGCACGGTGGGACTCCCGATTACCTGCGGCGCGCGAAGCTCCACGCAGGTGACACCGTCGTGCACGGCATGGGTGACGAAGATCCCGTTGCTCACGCCCTGGGTCAGGGCGATGAGCTCGTTGATGTGCTTGCCGGTTCCACCAGCGATCAGACCGAGGTGCGCGACGGTCGGCAGGTTGGGATCGAGGCAGCCAAGCAGGCGGTCGGCCGCTGTCGGCCAGGAGAGCGCACTGCCAAGCGGCCTCTCCGCTTCGTGCGCATCCGCCGGCAGGAGCATCAGCGCCTCGACGTCATATCCCGGCGCGAGCTCCAACTGCCGCGCCGATGGATCGTGCAGCAGCCGAGCCAGAGCCGACGTTCGATGGCTGTCGGCAGGCCCGTCGGCAACCGTCGCTGTACCGCTCACGAAGGCCTGGAACGTGTCTGCCCCCGAAGCGTACGGGTCGTCGAATCGGCGGCTCGGCTCCGGGTCGAGGCGCCAACGCCGACGCACGCTGAGCGGAATCGGCGTGCCATCGGCGAAGGTGCCGTACGCCCAGGGCACCCGATCGGTCTCCTGCTCGGCAGCCAGAGTCTTGTCGGCGTAGGCGCGGGACAGGTCCACGAAGACGGGATTGCCATGGCGATGCCGCTCCAAGGCCCGATGGTGCGCGCCGGAGTCGTACCCGGAGAAGTGAGCGAACACGAGGGGGTAGCCCTCAACCGTGAGACGCCCCCCTTGCTCACGTTCGATCTTCCGTGCGGCCAGGTTCCACGTCGCCACGTTGTAGCCGGGGTCGCGGAGGATGTGGACTCGGCCGAACAGTGCCGGGGCCAGGTCCACCCATTTCTGATCGGTGAAGAGCCCACCGGCCAGATCGTCCATGCAGTATTCGTGCATGCGCTCGGCCCACCATGCGAGGAATGCTCGAGCATCGTCGGTTGCGGTGACGGAGAAGAATCCGAGGTTGTAGGTGCCGTAGCGGAGCGATGTGCGCTCGTTGGCGATCGCCGCCTGGAGTTCGGGTTCGGACGTCGTCTGGTGCGGTGTCAGGATCAACGAGGCCGTCGCATGCGCCGCGAGCATCACATCCAAGCGGCTGAAGACCTCGATGTCGGGATCGAGGTAGGTCACGCTCTCGACGCCCTCACGCGCGAGGAGCAGGGCGGCCACCGTGGGCTTCACCGCGGTGCACGCTTCGACGACCGTATGGCCGAAGACCCACGAGGCGAAGTCGTCGCCACTGAAGTCATCTGGTCCCAGAACCTCATCGATGGTCGTGGAGACTGCGAGACGATCGGGCTCATCGACGAAGGCCACGCAGAAGTGGCACTCCGGGTGCTGGGCCTTCAGCGAGGCTGCCAACACACGAGCCTTCGGAAGGTAGTTGCGCGTGATAGATGTGAAGAAGACGCGCTTCACGCGACCCTCATCAACCAGGCAAGTCGCGATTCGGATAGCCCAGGGTGCGGGGCAAGCCCTGCAGATGCGCCGTATTCGATGTAGTGCTGCAGCGGAAACTTGCTCTCAATGCCGTGGTACTCGCGGTACCACGTCGGATCGAAGAGCGGGTTCGGAGCGTGCGCACGAGCAACATGCCCGTCGAGGTAGAACGCGAGCGGCGACATGCCCGTGGGGATCTCGTGACGGTAGCGGTCGCCGAACCAGCGGGAATCGAAGAGCGGGTGCGGCCAGAGCGCTTGCTGATGCTGATGCTGCAGGTAGTGGAAGAGCGCATGGCGCTGCTCGCGTTCGCCCGCCATGTGCCGAGCTCGATACCACGTCGTGTCGAACAGCCAGTTGGGGTCGCAGCCGTCGGCGTCATTCGTCAGCGTGAAGTGCAGCATCGCCGGAATGCCCCGCGGGCTTCGGGCCCGCTCGAGGTAGTCGCGACAGGAGAACAGCGGGCTGGGATCGCGTTCCTCCCAGATCCCGAACCGGATGTAGTGATCCACGGCGCCTGCTTCGCCACCGACCGAGTCCGGGTAGCGCCACACGTACCAGCGGCGATCCACCACGCCGGAGGAGCGAATGGTCTCGAGCGCTTCCCGCAGGTCGGCGGACAGGAGTCGCCATCGCAACCACGCGACCCCTCGGCGTGTGCGTGGCCCGTACATCCAGGCAAGAATCCTCAGACGACGGCAATGTTCTCTCACACATGCATCATGGGTGGACGGCTGTACCTTGTCCACGACGTGTAGGGATACCCGTACCACCACCTTCGCGGTAGGTGGGAGCCGACGGCCTGCAGTGCAAGCACTCCGATGGCACGCTCAGGCGAGCAGCAGCACCGGCTGCTCGAGCCGCTGCTTGAACGACT
>CAIOGW010000182.1 GCA_903857985.1 uncultured Microbacteriaceae bacterium | reverse complement strand
GTCAACCCAAGCCTCGCACTCGAATGGCATCCGACAAAGAACGGCGACGAAACGCCGCGCCATGTGACCGCAAGCTCGGGCAAGAAGGCGTGGTGGATTTGCGCCCTCGGCCACGAATGGCAAGCGCGTATCGCCGATAGAAATAGAGGCAACGGTTGCCCGGTCTGCGCGGGACACCGGGTCCTGGTGGGGTTCAACGATTTGGCGACGACGAATCCTGGCTTGGCCGCGGAGTGGCATCCGGCGAAGAACGGCGAGATTACGTCGCGCGACGTGATGTCAGGAACGAACAAGAAGGCGTGGTGGCTTTGCGACCAAGGACACGAATGGGAAGCGGTCATTCTCAATCGACACGGCGGCTCTGGATGCCCTTACTGTTCTGGGCGCTTCGCCATTCGCGGACAGACGGATTTAGCGACCGTGAACCCAAGCCTCGCAGTCGAATGGCACCCGATAAAAAACGGTCAACTAACCGCGCAACAAGTGTCCTTAAGATCAAACAAGAAGGTGTGGTGGACTTGCTCTTTGGGTCATTCGTGGCGGGCGACAGTTAGCGATCGGTCATCAGGCAAGGGTTGTCCCGTCTGCAGTAATCGAATCGTTCAGATTGGGTTCAACGATTTGGGGACAACAAGCCCTGACTTGGCGGCGGAGTGGCATCCCACAAAGAACGGCGACCTCACGCCATGGAATGTCGTCGCGGGTAGCCACAGGAAGGCCTGGTGGATTTGCGCCCTCGGCCACGAATGGCAAGCGGGAATTGTCAGTCGGGACTCTGGTGTCGGTTGTCCGGTCTGCGCGGGGCAGCGGGTCCTGGTGGGGTTCAACGATTTGGCGACGACGAATCCTGGCTTGGCCGCGGAGTGGCATCCGGCGAAGAACGGCGAGATTACGCCGCGCGACGTGATGTCAGGAACGAACAAGAAGGCTTGGTGGCTTTGCGCCCTCGGCCACGAATGGAAAACGCTCATAAATGATCGACAACGTGGCAGTGGTTGCCCTTACTGTTCCGGGCGCGTCGCCATTCGCGGAGAGACGGACTTGGCGACCGTGAACCCAAGCCTCGCCCTCGAATGGCATCCGACAAAGAACGGCGACGAAACGCCGCGCCATGTGACCGCTAGCTCGGGCAAGAAGGCTTGGTGGCTTTGTCCCGAGGGTCATCATTGGAAGGCAGTAATTGCCTCAAGATCTGCTGGTGTCGGTTGTCCGCGCTGTGCTAAGTCGGGCTACGACCAGACTTCGCCGGGGTACTTGTACCTTCTTAGAAAAGAGCACTTAGACCTTCAGCAATTTGGAATCACCAACTACCCGGAAAATAGGCTCGCGACACATGCACGAAGCGGCTGGGAACTGGTGGACGTCATGGGCCCCGCAGACGGAGTATGGATTCTAGAAACAGAAACCGCGCTCGGCCGATTTTTTAGAGCCAGGGGGCTCCTTTTGGCGCGAGACTACCCCGACAAATTTGACGGCTTCACTGAGTCGTGGCATTCCGATGAACTCAGTTTCTCAACGTGTGCAGAGATGCTCGATGCACTAAGAGCCTGGGAGGCAAACGCTTGACAGTGGCGGGCCACAGCGGTTCACGTCCTTTAGTTATGACACCTCGGTAACGAGTGCGGTGGCCACAACGGCAATGCCGCGGCCTTCGCCCGTGAAGCCCAGTCCGTCGGTGGTGGTGGCGCTCAGTGTCACCGGAGCGCCCACCCACGTCGTCAGAAGCTCCTCGGCCTCGGCACGCCGACCCGCGAGGCGCGGCCGATTGCCAATGATTTGCGCGGTGACGTTCACGGGGCGGTAGCCGGCTTCGGAGAGACGCCGCACCGCCTCCCGAACAAAGACCTCGCCGCTTGCACCGGCATACTGAGGATCATCAACGCCCACCATGCCGCCGATATCGCCCAGGCCGGCCGCAATCAACAGGGCGTCCACGATGGCGTGCGCTACGGCATCACCATCGCTGTGGCCAGCCAGGGCAAACTCATCCGGCCAGTCGAGACCGGCCAAGCGCAACCCCACGGTCTCGGCAAAGGCATGAGTGTCTGTGGCTGAACCCACCCGAACCCGATCGCCGTTGATGCCCAGAATCAGGGCCTGAGCACGTGCGAGGTCGGCCGGTGTCGTGATTTTGAGGGATCGCTCATCTCCCGGACAGGTCTGCACGATCATGCCGGCTGCCGAAAAGACACCGGCGTCATCGGTGTGCTCAACCGAGTTGGCCGCGGCGTACGCGTTCTCGAGCGCATCGCGCGGAAAGCCCTGGGGAGTCTGAACGGCCAGCATGGTTTCGCGATCAATCGTTGACATCAGCGTTCCGCCCTCGAGGAGATCGCCCGAAACAACTTTGATGGCGTCGGAGACACGCACCCCCGGCACGACTCCCTGACCCGTGCGGCGAACGTCGGCAATGACGCGGTCAAAGACCTCAACCGGAGTCAGGCAGCGAGCGGAGTCGTGCACCAGAACCGTGGTAACGCCCGGTTCGAGAGCCGCTAGTCCGGCGGCAACCGATTCGTGGCGGGTTGCGCCACCCGTGACGACCGTCACCGGGCCGCGGGAAGTGTCGACCGCCCGCTGGGCAATGTCGAGTGCATGCCCTTCGCTGCCGGCGGGTGCGACCACGACCACCTGGACCGGCTCGGCAAGGAGGCTGAGAGTAGCAACCGCTCGTTCGAGCAACGTGCTGCCGGCAAGAGAGACAAATGCCTTGGGCAGATCGTGACCGAGGCGAACTCCCGCCCCGGCGGCAACAACAATCACCGCAACAGTGCGCTCGACGTGCGACACGACCTCAGATCACCCCGCGCGGAAACGAAAACTAGGAGGCGAGAACTTCGTCGAGAATCTCGGCGGC
>CAIOGW010000181.1 GCA_903857985.1 uncultured Microbacteriaceae bacterium | reverse complement strand
TGGGGCCTTTGCCCCCCTCTCCACGCTCAGTTTCCATGAGACCAAGAACTTCTCTTGTGGTGAGGGCGGCGCGCTGGTCGTGAACGACCCAGAGATGCATGATCGTGCCGAGATTCTTCGAGAGAAAGGCACGAATCGTTCGCAGTTCTTCCGGGGTGCCGTCGATAAATACACATGGGTTGATCTGGGATCCTCCTACCTCTTGAGCGACCCGCTCGCTGCTGTGTTGCAAGCGCAATTCGAGGACGTTGATGCGATTCAGGACCGCCGCCGTGCTGCGTGGCGCGCGTACGACACGGCGCTCGGGGCGTGGGCTAGGGATCAGGGGATCGAACTCCCACAGATCCCCATGGGCGTTGATCACCCGGCTCATCTCTACTGGATGCTTATGCCTGATCTTGAGACGCGGACGGCGTTCATCACTCATCTTCGTGATCAGAATGTGCATGCTGTCTTCCACTATCAGGCGTTGAACGTCTCGCCGATGGGCTTGTTCTTCGGGGCCGAGCGGGGAGCCTGTCCCGTGGCCGAAATGGCGAGTGACCGGCTGGTGCGCCTTCCCGTCTTCTCGGACATAGGACGTGCGGAATACGAGCAGGTCATCGAAGCCGCGCTCTCGTTTAGTGGTGCCACCTCATGACCGACTCGGCGTCGGTCTCCGTCGTGGTGCCCGTCTACAACGGCGCTCCCAGCCTGCCCGAACTGGTTTCCCGTATCGAGGCGGTGTCCCGCGCGAATCCCGGGCTCAACTTCACTGAAGTCATCTTGGTGGACGATGCCAGCCGCGATGACAGTTGGGCCGTGATTGAGCGAATTGCCGAAGAGAACCCCATGGTCCACGGAGTCGCGCTTGCGCGCAACTTCGGCCAGCATGCCGCCCTCTTGGCCGGGATCCTCGCGTCAACCGGCGACGTGATCGTCACCATGGATGACGATCTGCAGCACCTGCCGGAAGAGATCCCCCGCCTGGTTGACGGGCTCATCCCGGGCGTTGACCTCGTGTATGGGCGATCGATTGAGGAAGAGCACGGGGTCTGTCGGAACCTCAGTTCCAAGGCGGCCAAGTGGGCCGTCTCAGCCGCAGCCGGGTCCGAGGTGGCCCGGCTCACCAGCGGGTTCCGCGCATTTCGGGGCTGGATGAGGCCGGGGCTCGGGTTGCAGTCATCGCCCTACGTTTCGCTTGACGTGATGCTCTCGTGGATGACCGATCGCGTGATCCCGGTGCCCGTCGTGATGCAGCCGCGTCAGCACGGGCAGTCGAACTACACCTTCGGCCGCCTACTCCGCTACGCGCTGACGATGTTGTTTGGCTTCAGCACACTGCCCCTGCGGCTTGTGAGCTATACGGGCCTGATCGTGGGTGGAATCGGGGGCATTCTCTTTATCTGGGTTCTTGTCCAGTATCTGCTGGCGGGGAGCAATGTCCCGGGGTTCGCCTTCCTTGCCTCGGCAATCGCGGTGTTCTCCGGGGTCCAATTGGTGAGTCTAGGAGTCCTTGGCGAGTATGTCGCGCGTCTCTACTCTGGGTCGCTCGGCCACCCGCCGTATGTTGAGCGTGAACGCACCCCGGGCGGCTGGTTGTGACGGTGATTCCATGGCGTGGCTAGATGCGCTGAGTTCCGATATCTCGGTGCGCCATTCACCGGTGGAATCAGGAGTACTGCTGCCGGACGTGCGGCACCTCTGGGTAGGGCGTGATGCCCCCGCCGACCGGGACGGGCTTATGGGGGCCGTGGATCAAGCGGCCGATGCCGATCTCATTATCGCCCGCTATGCATCGGCACAGTCATGGGTCGGTGCGGTGTTGGCCGGCAGTGGGCGCGTGCTGATCCCCGGCGGGAACATCGTGTACTGGGAACGGTCGTTACCGATTGACACGTCTCCGGTGCAAGCTGCTGAATGGGTGCGGGAACTCAAGGTGGGCGACGAGTCCCGCTGTTATGACACCACTACGGCGATCTTCAACGGCTATGCAAATCATTACTCAGTGAACCCTGCACTCGCCCATGTCTCGGTTGCCGATGCGTATGCGGACTGGACGGCACGATCGCTCGCTGATGTCGACTGCGAAGTTGTCGAGTGGATCGGACCAGGAGGCACGGTAGAAGGAATGGGGCTGACCCGCCGGGCAGGCGATCACGTCGAGATCTTGCTTGCCGGAATGGTCCCGGCGTCGCGCGGTCGCGGAGGCTACTCGGCGTTTCTTGCCGCCATCGTGAACCGGGCACTCGCGGCCGGGGCCGCCAAAGTCGTCATCTCCACACAGGACCACAATGTGAAGGTGCAGCGCCTCTGGTGCCGGGCAGGGCTCGAGCCGGCGGTGGGTATCACCGTTGTTCACGCTGTGCGGTCGAGCGCGAGCGGGGTTACGAGCCTACCGGGCCTTCCGCGCAGACCCGGAATGCCTTAAGGGCTCGTCGTCCTGTAGTCACTTCCTGTGTGGACGAGGACATAGCCGCTGCTCAGGGTCGTGACCCGGGAGCGCGGGTACGAAACCGCCTCGGCTGCCGTCGTCAACAGGTTGGGATACCGCGGGGGCAGGGCGGGGAAGAAGGACGGGCTCACGGCGTTCCTGGCTGGCGCCCCCGCATAGATCATCATCAACATCGTCTCGTTGGGGCTTGGGCCTTTGATGTCAACGCCACTGAGCGAGCGGACAGGGGGGCTGAAGGTGAGAGCGACCTGTTCCCGCGACGCACCGTAGGTGTAGGGCGACTGCATCCATTCCCTGGCCGCCACGCGAGCACTATTCACTCCGAGTCCTACCGCCACTATGACGACCACCACCAATGCAACCAACCCCGATCTTGGTCGGAAGGCACGACCCGGCC
>CAIOGW010000180.1 GCA_903857985.1 uncultured Microbacteriaceae bacterium | reverse complement strand
GTCCGCCCGTAGACGCCCATCCACGCCAAGACCCTGCAGAGGAAAGGACCCCTTTAGCGCGCCTTAGCTATTCGGAGCGTTTCTGGTCGCGGAGTTTGCTGATGCCCAGAATGAACGCGCCAATGGAGAACGTCACTAAGGCCAGAATGAGGTTTGTGGGGAAGGGCACGAAGACGAACCACAGGGCCACCACCACCATGACGACAATCCAGGCCCCGCGATATCTGCGTGGCTGTGGTCGTTGCCCGGCGCGCGAACCGGCGCCCCTCGCGGGAGTTGCCTGAACATATTCGGCGTCGTCGATAAATCCGTCGAACACCCAGTCCCGAGGAATCTTGATGCGCACGTTACTCATCAGCCCCTCGTCGGTGGACTTGCACCAGAGCGAGCCCTGAACGAGTGTGACGGCACCTGCGGCCTCAACCCGATCGAGTTCGGGGGCAAAGTGGGCGGCGTCACCGGCCGACAGGTATCCCACCACCTCGTCTTGAATGATCACCGCGACGGCAAGAGGGTCGGCCGGGTTTTGCGGCTCACGCTTGAGAATCACCGCAGCGGGCTGAATCACGCCCATGTTGAGCGGGGGTGTCCCCACGATGCGCTCCATCGCAGCCCGAAAGAACCGCTCGCCTACCACGTCAATGTCCTGCGCGTTCTCCGCAGGAACAGGATGCACCTTCACGTTGCCGCCCCTTCGTCACTCGCCAGTCCATCACGAACAGCCGACGGTGAAACGGATCGCGTTCTACGCCGCCGAGGTGTCGAACTGCGAGCGACGATAGTCGCGCGGACTCATGCCGTAGGCATTGCGGAAGATGCGCGAAAAGTGGGCGCCGTCGTAGATGCCCCACTGGGCAGCAATCTGGCCCACCGTGAGATGCGCGTCGGCGGGGTCAGCCAGTTGTCGGCGACACTCTTCGAGTCGGCGGTCGCGGATGAACTGCGACACCGTGATGCGCTCCGCGTGAAAAATCTTGTGCACCTGGCGGGTCGAAATAAAGTTGGCGTGTGCAATCACGTCGGGGCTCAGCGTGGGATCGCCGAGGTTCTGCATGATGTACTCACACACCCGCACAAAAGCGTGTGCCCGGGGATTGGCCGAGGCAATCTGCGCATCAGTGAGTTTCTCGGCAAGTGCCGACGACACGAGGTCAATCAGCGCGTGGGCTACGCGCACACCCGCCCAACCCGAAAGCTCCGAGAGATTGTTGGCCATTTCGGCTAGGAACGGCGAGACGACCACGCCCACACCATCGTTGGCGCCGAACCTGGTTGCCGTGACGCTACTGAGGGTGTGCGACGGAAGCTGCATCATGGCGTGCGGAAAACGCACGATCAGGCAGCGATACGACTCGGGAAAGTCCCGCTCGAATTCTCGGGTGGAATCGTAAAGGGCGAAGTCGCCGGGATGCAGCGTGGACGTTTGTCCGTCCTGCGTAATCGAACTCGTACCCTCCATTTGAAGGGTGATGCCGTAGACCCGGGTGTCGTCGGATTTCAGCAGCGCGGGCGTGCGCACGGCGTGATGCGCGTCGGCGCGAATGTCGAAGAAGTTGATGCCACCGAGATTGCGGGTGCGCAGTTCGGCATGAAACGTCTCGCGATTGTCGCAAACAATCTGCATGGGGATGTCGTTGGCGCTGAGCACTTCGCACCACGCGTCAAAATCGTACGACGACGTGGCGAGTGGTTCGCTGTTCGGCATCTGTGGCGACCTCACGCTGCGGGTTTGGGGCTGCGGGTTTGGGGCTGCGGGTTTGGGGCTTCGGGCTTCGGTGTTTCAGAAAAGAATGAGGGCCGAGTCGCGAACGACCCGGCCCTCACGATGATTAGAACGGGTAGGGTGCGATGTCCGGACGAACCGTCAACCACTGCTGTTCGGTGAGGGCCTCGATGTTGGCCTCGGCACCACCAAAACGCGATCCCGTGCCAGAGGCACCCACGCCACCGAACGGAATGTTGGCCTCGTCGGCAACCGTCTGCTCGTTGATGTGCAGAATGCCCGTGTTGAGCTGGTCAGCAATCTTCATGGCCTCGCCCACGTCACCCAGGATTCCAATGGAGAGTCCGTACTCGCTGTCATTCGCAAGCGCAACGGCCTCTTCCATCGTGGAGAACTTGATGATGGGAGCAACGGGACCAAAGATCTCGTCCTTCCACGCGCTCATGCTTGGCTTCAAGTCGGCCAGCACCGTGGGCTTGAAGAAGTTGCCCTCGTGCGTTCCACCGGCCTTGAGGCTTCCGCCCTGCTTCACTGTCTCGTCAACAATGGCCTGAATCTTGGCCGTCTGGTTGGCGTCGATGATGGGGCCGAGAGCCACCTGGTCGGTGGCCGGGTTGCCCACGGGAAGGTGGTTGGCCTTCTCCACCAACGCGGCGACGTAGTCGTCGTAGACCGACTCGTGCACGATGTGGCGACCCGTCGTCATACAGATCTGGCCCTGGTGCATCCACGATCCAAAGGCGCCCGCAGAGGCGGCCTTCGCAACGTCGACACCGGGGAGCACGATGAGGGCGTTGTTTCCGCCCAGCTCGAGGTGCGTGCGCTTGAGGTGCTTTCCACCGAGCTCACCGACCTTGCGGCCAGCCAGCGTCGATCCGGTGAACGAGACAACGCGCACCTCGGGGGCAATAACCACGGCCTCGCCCACGTCGGCACCACCGTTGACCATCTGGAAGACGCCCGGCGGCAGGCCGGCCTCTTCGAAGATGCGGATGATGGCGGCACCGGCACCCACAGCCGTGCGAGGGTCTGGCTTGAAGACGACCGCGTTGCCCAGCGCGATGGCGGGAGCAATGGTTCGAATCGACAGGATCAGGGGAAAGTTGAACGGAGCGATGACCGTCACAACACCCGACGGACGGCGACGCATGAAACTCCAGTGCGGGTCGTTCGACGGAAGCACGCTACCCATGGGGTGGCTCGGCAGTGCGCTTGCCTCGAAGCACTCGCCTTCGGCCACGTGAATCTCAAGGCCGGCCTTGGGCGGAATCGATCCCGCTTCCTTGACGAGCCACTCGGAAATCTCAGCAGCGTAGGTGCCAAAAAGTTCTCCGGCCTTGCGCATGATTGCGGCGCGCTGCTCGGGGGGCGTGGCAGCCCAACCAACCTGAGCCTTTGCAGCCTCTGCGGCGGCCTTGTTGGCATCCGCAACGCTGGCCATACCAATGGAGCCAAGCTTTTCACCGGTCGCAGGTGACACCACGTCGCGCGTACCGCCACCGCCGGCAACCCAGCCGTTGATGTAAATCTTGTCGGTCCAAATCTTCGGATCGAGCAGTGCCATGTCTCCTCCTCGAGACTCGCTGGAACATGTTAATCGCCCCGCTTATCTGAGGCGATATGCAAAGAGTCTACGCCCGCAAACTAAGCCGTCAATTGACGATGTGCGCAGGCACTTGCGTGCCCGTGTGACATCAGGCCGTGACGGGTTCGAACCCTGTTTATCCCCCTGGTGCGGCGGTAGCATCATCAGTGGTGCGACGCGGCATTCGCGGCCGCCTCAGTGAAGGACACCGATGACTCCCTCCGCCCCACACACCGTTCGCGACGCCTTCTTCGACGTCCTGCGCCAGTACGACCTGACGACGGTTTTTGCCAACCCGGGCTCGACCGAAATTTCGCTCTTAGCCAACCTGCCGAGCGACATCGATTTCACACTGGCCCTGCACGAGGGTTCGGTTGTGGGCATGGCCACGGGCTACGCCCTTGCTCGCAACAAGGCGGCCATGGTTGTGGTGCACACCACTGCCGGTCTCGGTAATGCAGTGGGCGCCATCGCCACCGCCCGCGTCAACCGAGCACCGCTCGTGATTGTCGTCGGACAACAGGATCGCCGCCACCTCGCCACCGAGCCTTTCTTGGCAGGTCGACTCCGCGGGCTGGTGGGTGAATACCCCGTGTGGTTCAACGAACCCGTGACTCCCCTCGACGTTCCCTCAGCCGTCGTACGTGCGTATCACGAGGCCACCACCCGACGCGGTCCGGCCATTGTGGTCGTGCCCATGGACGACTGGCTGGCGGAATTTGCCGACGACCGCGTCTTCCCCGCTCCCACGGAATCGGTGATGTCGGGAGACCCGAGCGCCGCCACAATAGCAACTATCGTGCAGCACCTCGATGCCGCAAAGAACCCGGTGATTATTGCCGGCGCGGCAAACTGCACGGTCGAGGGCTGGGCCGCTCTCGTCCGGCTGGCCGAGCGCACGCAGACTCCGGTTTATCAAGAGTCGTTCGCCGGGCAAGCCGGCTTCCCGCAGGATCACCCTTTGTTTGCCGGTTTCCTGTC
>CAIOGW010000179.1 GCA_903857985.1 uncultured Microbacteriaceae bacterium | reverse complement strand
GGATGCGCCAGGGCCTGCTGAGGAGTCACGTCGCCCAGCTGGTCGCGCGAGCGCCCGCGGAACGGTCCGCCGGAGGCCGTCAGGATGAGTCGACGAACCTCGGCGTGTGTGCCCGAGACGAGACACTGTGCAATTGCCGAATGCTCGCTGTCCACGGGCACAATCTGCCCGGGTGATGCCGCGCCCATCACTAGTTTTCCGCCGATGATCAAGCTCTCTTTGTTGGCCAGCGCCAGGGTCATTCCCCGCTCGAGCGTGGCAAGCGTGGGCCCCAGCCCCACGGCTCCCGTCATGCCGTTAAGAACCACGTCGGCATCGACCTCACGGACGAGGTCTTCTGAGGCCTCAGCGCCCAGCGCGGTGTGAGTCACGCCAAATGCTCGAGCCTGGTCGGCCAACATGTCGCCCTGCGAACCCGCCGAAAGGCCCACCACGCGGAAACGGTCCGGATTGGCGGCAATTACCTCAAGTGCTTGCGTGCCAATGGAACCGGTGGAACCCAAAATGATGACGCGACGCACGTTACCCATCTTTGCACCACCGAGAACGATGTCGGACTCCTAGAATTGGTTTTATGACGACAACAGCAGAAAGCCAGAGAACGATTACGCAAGAGCGGCTGATTCGCACTGCTATCCCCGGCCCCAAGTCGCAGGCCATGCACGCGCGTCGTGCCGAGGTTGTCTCCACCGGTGTCGGTGCCGCCCTGCCCGTCTACATTGCCGAGGCACACGAGTCCATCGTGGTTGACATCGACGGCAACCAGTTCATTGACTTCGCCTCGGGTATTGGTGTCACCACGATTGGCCACACCGATGACGCCGTTGTCGCCGCAGTTGCCGATCAGGCGGCCCGATTTACCCACACCTGCTTTACCGTGACTCCCTACGAAGGCTACGTGCGCGTGGCGGAACTGCTCGCGCAGCACACACCCGGCAACTATGCCAAGCGCACGATGCTGTGCAACTCGGGCGCCGAGGCCATTGAGAACGCGGTCAAGATTGCCCGCAAGTACACGGGCAAGAATGCCATTGGCGTGCTCGACCACGCCTACCACGGTCGCACCAATATGACGATGGCCATGAACTTTAAGAACAGCCCCTACGCCACCGGCTTTGGTTCGCTGGGTAACTCGGTATTCCGCGCCCCCAACTCGTACCCCTACCAGGACGGTCTCTCCGGCGAAGAGGCAGCCGAGCGCACCATCTGGTATTTCGAGAAGCAGGTGGGCGCCGCTGACCTCGCCGCCATCTTTGCCGAGCCCATTCAGGGCGAGGGTGGATTCATGGTGCCGGCCGACGGCTACCTCACCCTGCTGCAGGAGTGGTGCCACGCGAACAATGTCGTCTTCGTTGCCGACGAGGTGCAGAGCGGAATGGCTCGCACGGGAACATACTTTGCGTCTGAGGGACTCGGCCTCGTTCCCGATCTCATCACCGTAGCTAAGGGCATTGCCGGCGGAATGCCGCTGGCCGGCGTGGTCGGACGAGCCGACATCATGGATGCCGCCCACCCCGGCGGACTGGGCGGAACCTTCGGCGGAAATCCCGTGTCGTGTGCGGCCGCCGTGGCCGTGTTCGATCAGATTGAGCGCCTCGATCTTTTGGGCGAAGCTCGGCGCATCGAAAAGACGCTCAAGGCTGGACTCGAAGCCCTGCAGAAGAAGTATCCGCTGATTGGCGAGGTGCGCGGCCGGGGCGCCATGATTGCCATCGAGCTCGTCGTGCCGGGAACGAAAAAGCCCGACGCGGCAGCGGTCGCGCATCTGGTAAGTCACGGTTTCCAAAACGGCGTGCTTCTGCTCAACGCTGGCACAAACTACAACGTGCTCCGCTTCCTGCCTAACGTTCGCATGACGGACGAACTCATTGCGGACGCACTCGGCGTTCTCGACGACGCCTTCGCGACCTACACGAAGTGATGCGATTCTCATGCGCATCGGTGTTCCCGCTGAGGTAAAGAACAACGAGTATCGCGTTGCGATGACACCGAGCGGTGTTCACGACCTGGTGTCGAACGGCCACGACGTGAGCGTGCAGGCCGGGGCCGGCATCGGCTCGGGCTTCAGTGATGCCGACTTCGTGGAAGCCGGTGCCCGAATCGCCAAGGACGCAGAGTCTGTGTGGAACTTCGCCGAGATGGTGCTCAAGGTCAAAGAACCACAACCGGCCGAGTTCTCTTATCTGCGGGACGACCTCGTGCTTTTTACCTATCTCCATTTGGCGGCAGAGGTCGAACTTACCCAAGCCCTGTGTGCGGCGGGAACGACATCGCTTGCCTATGAAACCGTGCAGGCGGCGAACGGCACACTGCCCCTATTGGCACCCATGAGTGAGGTTGCCGGACGATTGGCACCCCTCGTTGGAGCGCACGCCATGCTCACTCCGCAGGGCGGGCCGGGACTCCTGGTTTCGGGCGTGCCGGGAACTCGCTCGGCGAACGTGGTGGTGCTCGGTGGTGGCGTTGCCGGAACGAACGCCATACAGATGGCCGTCGGGATGGGCGCGCAGGTCACCGTACTCGACACCAACCTGGCCCGCCTCGCGCAGCTGGACCTGGCCTTTCACGGCCGCGTCAACACGCTTGCCTCGAACGCTCTCGAGATCGATCGAGCGGTGTGTTCCGCCGACCTCGTCGTTGGCGCCGTCCTTATTCCCGGCGCGAAGGCTCCCAAGCTGGTCTCCAACGACCTCGTAGCACGCATGAAGCAGGGCAGCGTGCTGGTGGATATCGCGGTGGATCAGGGCGGATGCTTCGCCGACACTCATCCCACGACGCACGCCGAACCCACCTTTGCGGTGCACGGGTCAATCTTCTACTGCGTGGCCAACATGCCCGGCGCTGTGCCGCACACGTCCACCTATGCCCTGACCAACGCCACACTGCCGTTTGTGCGCAGCGTAGCGAACCACGGCTGGCACGCAGCTCTCGCGGGAGATGCCACCCTACGACCCGGCCTCAACACGTGGCGGGGTCGGGTGACCAATGAAGCCGTGGCCAGCGCGCACGGCATGGAACACACTCCCCTGGCGGACGTTTTCGCGTAGAAGCCTGCTGGCCCTAGGTGCCTGGTAGCGCCGCCCGCACGTACGTGTCGTCTGCTTCGAGAACCACAACACTGTCAACCAGGGGAGGTGGGATACGGTGCACGTCTCGTCCCACGTAACGGGCCGCGATCCGGGCGACACCGTGCCAGACGAGAGGTTCCTGTCTCAGTCGGCGTCGCATTTCGTCAGAGAGCGTCAGCGCCTGTTCGGGGGTGAGTGCGTCGAGGATCATCGGTGTGGCATCGGACGTCTGATTTGTGTGCCACACCTCGGGGGCGTTGGTGAGCACCACCGCCCGGCGACCCCGCAGTACCTCAGGCAGCGTCGGCAGAGGATCGCAGGCTGTGGCAGTGAGTGCCGCAGTGAGTACCGCGGGTGACGCCAGCTGGACGGCGTGGCCACCCACCGCTCCACCCACCGCATCACCCACAGCACCGCGTCCGGGATAACGGGACCCGAGATCGATGCGCAAGCGCACATGGCGTGTCACCGCGCTGAGCGATGGCTCATCGCCCGACGTTGAGAAGACGAGAAATCTGCCCTGTCGGGGGCCTTCGCGTACGATGCGCTCGAGGGCCGCCACAAGGTCATCGAGCGCGTCGTCCGGTGTCGCTCGCACAATCGCATCCAGCGCGTCGACCATCACCAGTTCCGGGTGGTGGGTTGGGCGGTGTTCACTAGCCCGGGCTGTCGTGATGATGACGTCCCAAGCCAGCGCAGCATTACCGGGAACCATCACGACTGTTCGAAATCTTGATTCGCCTCCCCCGGCAGGCCCGCCCGGATGACTTGCGGCCGGATGACTCACGCCCGGATTACACACGTCCGCATGTTGCACAACCTCGTTTCTGATGTTCTGCAGCAGAGTTGTTTTCCCCGAGCGCGGCCCGCCGAACACCCACAGGGCGCCGTCGCGACCCGGCTCATAGTCGAGCACCGACCAGCGCGAGGTTCGCGAGTCCTGTCTGAGGCCGAGCAAAATTTTTCCCTCGTCAGCCCCCTCGTCAGCCCCCTCGGAATGGGCGGCGTCTCTCACGGCCGCTGCCGAGAGTTCGTGCGGTAACTCTGGCCACCAGAGTCGCCAGTTGTCGGGCTCGGCGTTCGCCGTCCACCGGCTGGCCGCGTCGAGAGTGTCGGCATCCACGCACACCGGATGCACCGTCACAACCTGTCCCGACGGTCGACGCACGTGAAGAAGACGCGTCACTGCAACCACCCCGGCGGGAGCCGGGGACACCACGGCACCGAGCAGATAGCGAGCATCATCGTCCGCCACGGGCGCGAGGCACAGGCGCGTCTGGGCGTTGACCAACAAGTCATCTCCAAAGGCGCCCGCCGCGCGCTGGGTCGCGACAACGAGGTGCACCCCGAGGGCACGCCCGCGCGACGCGACATCGGCCACAATGCGGCGCGCGTCCGGAACAGCGTCGCACAGGGCGCGAAACTCGTCGATCACGATCAACAGTCGCGGCACTCGGAGTTCGCTGGGCAGAGCGGAAATGTCGGTGCGCCCGGCGTCGCGCAAAATCGTTTCCCGTCGTGCCATTTCTGCTCGAATCCCGGCGAGAGCGCGCAAAACGTCATCACCGTCCAAGTCTGTGGTGATTCCCGCGTTGTGCGCGAACGACGCCACCCGGACGAACCCACCGCCGCCCTTGAAGTCGATGACGGCAAATCGAAAGCACTCGGGCGGGTGTGCGGCGGCCATGCTGGCCAGCAGAGCGACGAGCGTCTCGGTCTTACCGCTGCCCGTTGCACCCGCAATGAGCATGTGCGGCACCTCGTCGCTGAGTTCCGTCCACACCGCCGCAGGACCAGTGAGGGCATCACTCCATCCGAGAATTCCCCTCACGTGCGAGGGCTCGAGTGTCGAATCGTGCTCGTCGTCACCAGCGTCCTGGCCGGGCGACGCAAATCGGGCAAGCGTGTCGCGAAGTTCACTCAGCGGCGGAGACTCGTGGCGGAGGGCGCGGGACGTCTCGAGTTCGCGCCGGGCACGGGTCGCGTGCGCCTCGGACACCTCATCTACCAGAACCGCCACCGCGTCAAGTGGCGTGCGAACATCCGTCAACTCCGCCCATCCCCGCTCCCCCAGAGTCAGCAGGAGAGATGTGTTGACGGGAATCGCTGCCCGGTTGGTGGCTTCGCTGACACTGCCCGCCTCGGCTCCGCGGCCGATCCACGCCCGGGTGAGGGCCACCGCGCTCGCCACGCGCTGGGTCGCTTGCGGCGAACCCAGAACACACACGTCTGCGTCGAGGGGGATCAGCACGGGGCGTCGGCCCGGGTCGAGCCCCAACCGAATGAGGCTCGGAGCGGACGTACTCGCCGCGATGCCGGGGGCGACGGGACGGTGGTGACCGTGTTCCAACAGGTCGGCCAGACTCGGATGCTGTCGTCGAGCTCGCGCCGCCTCGCGCTCATCTTCGTGCGCCCGTTGCCGTTCGTTCTCGTTCTGCGCGTTGGTGGCATCCTCTGTTGCGGTGCGCTGAGCCGCCCGACTCTGTCGTCGCGCATCGGCCAATGAGGCGACCATGGCAACCGGCCCCATGAGAGCAAAAAGCATCATTGCCGGCGACGACGACACCCCCCACATGACCACGGCGAAACCGAGCGGCACCAGGAGCGAGAACAGGGGAACAGATCCGAAGCGACGGCCAGATGTTCGGGAGCCCACACGCGTCATACTTCGAGATGACCATGTTGCCGGAGCCAGAAGCGTTGACTATCCACAGGCGCGCGCTGCAGCGCGCTCGCTACTGAATGATGAAGGACTGATCCCCGATGCCCACCGTGGCTCCTGACATCAGGATCACCCGCTCGTGGGGTGCGAGCCGTTCAGCGGCAATTCCCGGCATGCTCACCACCGTGCCGTTGGCGCTATCGAGATCGGTAACCATGAGCCCCTCGGCCAAGGCCTCCACTCGCAAGTGCGTTTTGGAAACTGTCTTGGACGGGTCGTTCACCACAATGAGGTGATCCCACGTCTCGTTGGCGGGGGCCACCGGCATGCGACCAATGAGCCCGCGGCCCACGACCTGAGCACGCTCACCGTTACTGAACACGAGGGTGAAGGGATGCACAGAAGTTCCCGGTTCAGAGACGATTGTGGGCTCGGGCGAAACGGCTTCGGTCGAAACGGGCTCGGGCGCGAGGAGAACGGATTCGATGGGTGCCGGTTCGATGGGTGTCTGTTCGAATGGTGCCGGTTCGATGGGTGTCGGCTCGAATGGTGCCGGATCGATTGGTGCCGGTTCGATTGGCGCACCAAACTCAGGAACACTCGCCCCGCACTCCCCACAAAAGTAGGCGCCTGACGGCAGGCTGTCTCCGCAGACATCGCACGCGGATTGTCCGGTTTCCATGTGTCCCATGTTAGTCAGCGACGAGATCGGCGGCGGCCTAACGACCACAGTGCGAGACGCCGCGCCAGGCGCTGACGGCGGGTCACACCGGTCATCAACTCGTTTTCCAGGTCGCTCACGACGAGCCAGGCGTTGCGCGCGTCAGCCGCCACGAGGGGATCCGTCGTGTACTCCGCGCGGTCAATGATGAAGGCAAGCTGGTGGGCATCTCGCACCGCCACCTGCGACACAAGCTCACGGTTAGTGGTTGACGCGGTGACGGCAAATCGGGCATCGACGAGCACGTCGGCTACCTGGTCACGTGCACCGATGATGCGCTCTCGAATGTCGCGTGCTTGCTGCCTACGCCGCCGCCGCCACGCCTTCGCGCCCACGACGCAGAGCGGTGGCACCAGTAGCAACGCTCCGATGGCCACCACCCAAGCCAGAGCCCCGAGAATGCCCAGCACAACACCCCACAGAGGATCGGGTTCATTGCTCTCTGACTCCTCGTCCGACTGCGGGGCTTGCGCGCCCCGAATCTGAGAGACATCGGCCGGCGGTGGGTCTACGACGGATTGCGGGGGCGACACTCGATTGGGGTCGTCCGGGGGTGCGTCCGGGATGGGACGCGACTCGGGAACCGGGTCGATGGCCACCCAGCCGTTGCTTGTGTTAACCTCGACCCACGCGCTGAGCGCTGAACCCGTAATCTCGGTGGAGTTCTCGGGCACAACAAAACCCACCGCAACGCGCGCGGGGAAGCCCACCTGTTGAGCCAGCAACGCGGCCGCCACGGAATACTGCTCGGCATCACCAACCATGAGTTTGTCGGTCAGTAACGACGTGATGCGCTGGGCCGAATGCCCGCTCCGCGAGGCCGGCTCGTTAGGTCCGCCGTGGCTGACATAGCCGTTCTGAAGGAGTGATCCGAGCACCGCCACGAGTCGCTCACCGGGTTCGGCCGAGGCGTCGCTGTGCGACGTCACGTAGGCCTGCACACCCGCGGGCTCATCGCTCACCACGGTGCGATCCGTACCGGGTGTCGCGGAGGTCAATCGGGCCAGAGTGGTCGGCTCAATTCCGGGACCGGCTACCCGGTAGCTGAACCCCTGTGAGAGCCCGTTGAGGTCGATCGCCGTTTGCGCTGCTGGGCTGTAGTAAAGCGAGCCGATGTCAGTTCCGTTGGTTTGCATGCCGGCGAGGTCTCCCCGCAGGGGCAGCCACGGTCCGGTCAGTTGCTCGATCGTTATTGTGGCCGCACCCGGCGCCACACCGTCGGCAAGGGCGTATCCCGATTGACGAGTAAAGTCGCCGTCCGGCGTCCAGATGGAATAGCTCACTCCGTCGTAGCGCGAGAGCGTGGCGAGCGTCAGCATCTCGCCCGTCGTTGCGTTGGTCACGCTCAACATCGGCACCTCTGCGAGATCGCCCACTTCGTAGGCGCGGAACGCCGAAAGGGGCGAGGGCAGCGAGGCCTCGTCGAGCAGAGGCGACACCCGGGAACGCCACACCTCGGGGCTCGCTGTCATCGACAGCGCAACACCGGCGGCCACGGCACCCACCACAACGGTCGCCCCGATTGCGGTCAGCTTGCGCACCGTGCCCCCGGGAGTGGCGCTGAGCAGCGCCACAAGAACCGTGACCGCGATGCCCGCGCCAGACACCACGGCAAATCGCGCATCCGCGAGCCCGAGCCAGATGGCAACGCAGGTCACCGCAACTCCGGGCACGAGAGCCAACGCGCTGCGGGCGACCGCACGAGCGAGAACCACCGCAAGTGCCGAGCCGACCAGCGCCAGCATAAAGACCGGCACCAGGAGGGCCCCGAATGACCCCACGGGTGGCGTGATGGTGACAATCTGCTTCCAGCCCTCGATTGCGCCCAGCAGGAGCGATTGTTCGCCGGCGAGGGTGGGAACAACCCGCCACAGGGCCTGCTGTGGCACGGCGAGGGGAACCCCCGTCACGACGAAGACCAGCACGAGACCGATGGGCAACGTCCACCACGGCCACCTGCGACGAACGACAAGGGCGGCAACTGCAGCGCCCAAGACGCTGCCGGCAACTACTGCCACGACAAATTCGGGCGTTTGGAAAACGGGCCACAGGGGCGTCAATCCCAGTGCCACCACGAGCACGCCAAAGACGGCCATCATGCGGTGGCTCGATTTCTCGAGAGCAACTTGGTGAGGTCGTCCAGACGACCGACGGTTCCCAGGGTCAACCGCCCCGAGGTTCGCAATCGGGGCGACGATTCGACGGCGCATCGCAGCGCCACAACTTCGACGCCGGCACCAAACGGCAGCGACGCCTGTTCAATCTCAGAAACCCCGGCCGACGAGCCGGTGACCGCGAAAACGACAGAAACATCGGCCGCCACGTTTGCCGCCAGGGGCGTGAGGCCGCCGAGGGGCAGGCTGCTCGCGTGAAGAACAATCCCGGCGATCTCGTCAAGAAGGCGAGCGGGAGACACGCTCGTGAGAACACTCATCGCCTCAACACTCTGCAGGGCCGCGCGGCTCGAACGCACCGGGGTGCTCGAAACACTTGAACGAGAAACGACGAACATCACGTCTCGGCTGTCGCGCAGCGCGCGCACTCCCAGGGAGGCGGAGGTCGACACAGCGAGTTCAAACTCGGCGTCATCCGCATAGGCCTCACGGCGAGTGTCGAGCACAATCAGCATGCGCGAGCGGCGGGTTTGCTCGTACTGGCGAATCATGAAACGCCCCGTCTTGGCGCTCGACTTCCAGTGGATGTGACGCCGATCGTCACCGGCCACATACTCACGCAGCGCATGGAATGACAGATCTGAATCGGTCAGGTCGCGCGATGCCTCACCCTCGAGATCGCGCACGAATCCGGCACTCAGCGGCGGAAGTGTGGCTGTGGCCGGATGCACCACCACCTTGGCGCTTCCGGGAAGCGCCACCGAGCGCCGATAGAGACCAAACGGATCTCGGCGCACGACGGAAATAGGACCGATGGGAATCACCGTGCGTCGCGGAGCATCGACCCGCAGTACCGTCTCGTGAACGGCACCGGCACGCACTCGGGGGGCGCGTTCGGTCACCGTGCGCGCGCCCACGGGAATGTCGAGGTCGGTGGCCGACGTGACACGTCGCGCGGGACTGACGAGTCGCAAGCGCACCTCGGCGGAACTGCCGGGCAGCACGCGATAGACGTCAGCGTCAAAAACCACCGCCAGCAGGGTCCGTTTGCGCAAGACGGTGAGACCCAGAAGCGACACCAGCGCGAGAGCAACACCGAGCATCACGACCTCGCGCCAGGCGAGACTGAGCCCGACGAGCAGGCACGCCACAGTGACCGACCAGACGACCCAGCCGGAAACGGAAACCCACCTGAAAGACATAAGAAAGCGCGTGCCCGATTATGCCTGACGGACGGGCGTATCAATCAGAATCTGACTCATCACACTCGTGGCGGTTACGCCGTCAAACTCGGCCTCGGCATCGAGCACGAGACGGTGGGCAAAGACGGCATCGGCCAAATCCTTGACGTCGTCGGGCGTGACAAAGAGGCGGCCCGCCGAAATGGCGGCGACGCGCGCAGCACGCGTGAGTGCCAGTGCACCACGCACACTCACCCCTAGGCGCACCTCCGGTGCCGCCCGCGTGGCCTCCGTGAGGCGCGTGATGTAGTCGAGCACCTCGGGAGCCACGTGAATGCCCTCGGCGAGCGCAGCCATTTTGGTAACCATGTCGGCCGTCACAATGGGCTCGACGTCGGCCACCGCACGCGCCGAGCGCGAGGCGAGAATGTTGACCGTGGCCGCATGGTCCGGGTAGCCCAGCGACGTTTTCATGATGAAGCGGTCGAGCTGCGCTTCGGGAAGACGATAGGTGCCCGCCTGCTCGATGGGGTTCTGCGTTGCCACGACCATGAAGACCTCACCGACCTCGTGTGTCACGCCGTCGACGGTGACACGGCGCTCTTCCATGACCTCGAGCAGCGCCGACTGCGTTTTGGGGCTCGCCCGGTTGATTTCGTCGGCCAGCACGATGTTGGCAAAGATGGGACCCTCGTGAAAGGTAAAACTGCCCTTCTTTTGATCGAAGATGCTCACGCCCGTGATGTCACCTGGCAGGAGGTCGGGAGTGAACTGAATCCGGGCGTGCGAACCCTTCACACTCTGGGCCATGGCGCGCGCCATCGAGGTTTTACCCGTGCCAGGATAGTCCTCGATCAGTAGGTGGCCCTGACTGAACATCGCCACAAAGGCGAGTCGGATGACGCGGGCCTTGCCCACGACAACCTGGTCTACGTTCTCGACCAGACGATCAAAAACGCTCGCGAAGCCCGCTGCCTGCTCTTCGGTTACGGGATGAGGGGTGCTGTCATTCTTTGCCATGCTGCATATTCTCTTCTGCTGAGGGCGGTTATCCGCCGAAGGTGGGTACGGGAATCGTGGCAGAACCGCCGGAGGCGCCGCAGACGCCCTCGGCCGTGCAACCGCGAATGGTGATGGTGAACGGGTTGGCGAGGTCGCCCGTGGGCGCATCAAACGTGAACGAACCACTGGTCGTGACATCGGCGACGAGCTCGAACCAGGTGGCACCGATCTGCACCTGCCAGGTGGCCACCAGCGCCGCGGCACTGTCCACGGTGGGTGACACGACGGTGATGCGCGTGGTGGTCGCGTCACGCGCCGTGAGTGTGGCGGAGTCGTAGGAGGCGGCCCCGGGCACAGTCGTGACCGTGAGGCTCGTGACGTCGCCGGCGCATCCCCACGGGGTCACGGCATACACGGCGAACCAGTAGGTGCCGTCGGCCAGCGGAACGGTGTCACTCCACGAGGTTGACGTCGTCGACGCGGTGGCACCGGTCACGGGATCGGCGGGACAGGCTGCCGGCACCTCGCTCGCGCTGCGCCACACGAAGTAGACGGGGGCATCCGGTGACCCACGTCGGTTCGCAGCCGACCAGGAGACGCTCATTCCCGATGCGTCAACGCTGAGTCCGCCGCCCCACACGGGTGGGCCGGCGGACGTCACCGTGGCCGACGTTTGCCAGTTCCACTCGAGAGTGTCCGAGTCGTTGACGGCCGCGACGCGCACCGAGTATGCGGAACCCGCGCGACCCCAGTACGTGGGAATTGACGTCGCACTCGCGGCAGCCCGGAGATCGGCAATCAAACCGCCGTCTTCGTAAATCTCGACGCGATAGCCGCTCACGGCACTCGCCCCCGCGGGTGCAGAAACCGCCGACCACGACACGTTTAACCCGCCGCCGGCAGGGTGGGCGCTCGTATAGCTCACCACGGCCGCGGTAACTACCGCGGGTGCCGGCGGTGAGCGGTCGGCGCCGAGAGGCTCGCTCCACGGACTCGGAGACGACGTGCCCACTCCGTTGATGGCGACGACCTGGAAACGATACTTGGCGCCCGTGGGCAGGCCGTCGAGGGTGCACACGGTTGCCGCGCACATGCGGGTGTACCCGCCGTCACTCGTGACGACATACTGGCTGATCGGAGAATTGTTGCCCGCGGGGGCCGCCCAGCTGAGCGTCAATTCACCGTTCACAAAGCCCGCGGCGCGCACGGGGACGGTAGGCGCATCCGGCACATCCTGAATCGCAATGGTCACCACGCCCCACGCGTAACGGTCAGGGTCGTTTGTGGCATCGGCCACCTCATACTGCAGGGTGACGTCTGCCGCGCGGGCAGACTCGGCCACGACGACGTTGAGGCGAGACTTATCGGGTGAGGGCAGAACCGTCACGCCATCGGGGAGATCGGCGGTGTCTGTACCCCGAACGTCGATGACCCGCAGGGGGGTAGCGGGGAAGGGGTTGGTGGCCTGATCATTCGCGAGGACGTCAACCTCGACGGCTGAGCCCCGGCGAACCGTCGCCGTGTCGGATTGCGGAACGGCGAGCGGCCTGGTCGACGGCACAATGGCAATGAGGACGGTACCGGCCTTACCCTCGCTCACGGCATCGGACGGTGTCACCTCGAGCGCGAGGGTTGATCCCTTCACCGCCCCCGGCGCTGCCGTGATGGTGAGAATTGTTCCATCGATGCTCGTCGTCACACCCTCGGTGGTGCCGCGCAGTCGGAACGTCAACTCCCCAACGTTCTTGGCGTAGGGGTATCGCGTGATCTTGACGAGGTCGATGACTTTCGTCGAGTCCGGTTCAAGATCAATCTGCGTATCTTGAACCACCGGCGGTTGGTTACCGCGCGGGGTCACCTCGATGGGCAAGACAATCACCGCACGTCGGCCGTCGGGATCGTCGACGCTCGCTCCGTCGGTGACCTCGAAGGAGAGGGACGCCGGACCAAAATAGAGATTTTCGCTCGTGAACTCAAGCGTGCGTTCGTCAATCACCAATGGGTCACCGTTGGCGTGCGTAGCCCGCACCGTGTCGCTCGAGGTGAGACGAACCTGCTTGCCCCCGGTCGCCGTGACGTAATCGTTGATGTTGATGCGCACCGTCTTCTCGCCCGCAACCGAAATCGGCTTGACTCCGAGCTTGACCTGCGGCCGCGCGTCGTCGGTGCCCGGAACCCATACGAACGCATACGAGACGATGGAGGGATCATCCGGGTGGGCGACGCTAAACGGAATCACCTGAGCCTTCTGCTCCACCGTAATGCGAATCGCGTTGCCCGACTCCACCCGAGCACTTCCCGGATACCCGGTAACAATCCTCGGGGTGAGCGTGCGAATATCGCCGTCAGCCCAGAAGGCATTGGCGAAAGCATCCACCACAACCTCGCTGCGGGTGAGGATTTCGGTCAGAGCCACCACGCTATCGCTCAGCACCGGGGGGTTGAAGGGCGCGTCACTGCGCACGTCCAGGGTGATGAAGCTCGAGGCCGTGCCCGCCACATCGTTGGAAATCTCATAGACCAGTCCATACGTACCGGGTTGCTCGGGCACCGTGATGTGCACCTGGTTCGCCACGATGGCGGCCGTGATCCCCGGCGTGGTGGGCTCGACCGAGGTGATGGTGAGCGGACGACGCGCCGGGTCGCTGTCGTTTGCCAGAGGATCGACGACAATGGTGCGACCCGGTCGAACCACCACGGTGTCGGGCGCCGCCGACGGCGAACTCGACCCGGTGGCCTCGGGGGCGATGCCCACCCGGATGGTGCCACTGGCCTCTGCTCCGAAGCCGTCCAGGACGGAGTAAGCAAACACGTCCGTTTCACTCGCATACGGACCCGCCTCGTACTCAATCCAATCGGCACCCACGGCGGTCACCGCCCCCTTCGTGGGGTTTGATGCGAGTCCGCCCAGTTGAACGTTGTCACCATCCGGGTCTGCTTCGGCCAGGGGCAGCGGAATGCGAACCGTCGTTCCGGCCACCACCCGCGCTGTCACGGTGGGGGGCTGCGGAGCCCGATTGCTCGCCGCATCGCGTGGTCGCACAGAGATGGTTACGACGCCCGTGGCCCACGCTCCGTTGTCGGCGATGACGCGATAGGCGGCCGAATAGGTTCCGGCCTGTTCAGGGGCGAGGTACCGAAGTTCTTGGGCCGTGGCAAATAGGAGTCCGGCGCCCTCGGGAACCTGTTGGTCAAGCTGCGGAGCCAGCGTCAGCACTCCCCCCGAAGGATGAACATCGTTCGCGAGCACGGGAATGTCGACCACGTTACCCGCACGCACCGTGGCGGCATCGGGAACGGCGATCGGTGGCAAGGCCATCGCGGGCGCGGTGGCCTCAACAACCGCGACCTGACCATCGGCCGAGGCGACCCCGTTTGACACTCGGTATGAAATCACGTGCACACCGGAAAGGGGGCGCAGCAGCGTGACGCGAATAAGGTGGTAATCGACAACCTCCGCGCGCACATCAGCGGTGTTACCCCCTGAGGTGAGTCCGGTGACAACGAGGACACCACCACCCGGATCAACGTCTGTCGCGGTAACGTCAACGGTTCGCGTCTGCTGCAGACCGACAACCACCTGATGTGGAGCGGTGAGCGGAACCGAACTTGCGCTGGGGCGCTCAACAACGTCAACCCTCACGAGCCCCGAGCCGTTGCTACGGCCGTCACTCACGGCGTAGCTCACGTAGTACGTACCGACGCGCGCTGGCGTAACGGTAAAGGTAAAGTCGTCAAAGTGCGGGACGATATCGAGCCCCTTCACGCTCGGCACACCCGTGAGACTCACGGCGCTCGCACCACCGCGCACACGCTCTGAGGGGGCCACCGTGAGCGCTTCGTTGGGATAGGCCAGCACAGCAAAGGCATCGGCCCGCAGGCCGACCGTCGAACCCGGCTTAACCGCGACGGCCACCGAGCCGAAACCGCTGGCGAGGCCATCAGAAACTTCGAGGTCGATACGCGCCGTCGTACCAGACGCGCCCGAGTCGATAAACGACAGCCTTCCCCCCGGTGTAAAACTCACCACCCCACCGGATGTGGTGCTGGCTTGCGCAAGGTGCATCGGATCGCCGTCGGGATCGATCCAATCCCCCAGCACGCTCAGGGTGGCCTGACCGCCGGATGCCACCTCGGTCTCCGTTTGGCGCACCTGTTGCGGAGGCGAGTTTTCTCCCGCGCCCCGCACGGTCACCGTAACGAACGCACTCGCCGTGCCCCCGCGTCCGTCGTCGATGGTGTAGCCAAACTCGGCCGTACCCGTGGCACCGGGATTCAGCACCAGTCGCACCGACGTTCGATCCGGCGCCACATCCACCGTTCCCTGCGCGCCCGGCAGGGGCGAGACGGCGGTAACAACGAGCACGTCTCCGTTGGGATCAAAATCGTTGAGCAGCACGGGCAAGAACGCAATACGGCCGGCGCGGGCGCCAAACGCATCGTCCCGGGCGACCGGCGGTTGCGGCAGCGGATCAAGGGTTTCGGTTCCCGAATCGTCGGCCACAACGGTTTGCTCTGCGGTCTGCTCGCTCAGTAGCTCATCCCAGTTGTCGATGAGGTGAACGCCGTCTTGGAGGGTCCACGAGGCTCCTGAAGTGACGTCGTTGAGGGCCAGCACCCCGTCGCGCTCGCGAATCTGAAGTTGGGCACCGCTGGTCATGGCGTCTGCCTCGATGATCGTCGCCACCATGCCCGGGCACTGTGAGAAGACCGTGCCCTGCGACCACGCGGCGAAGAGACAGCCGTTCTGCTCGCGCGGCGCGGCGGGCCGACCCAGCGCCTCCTGCGCGAGAAGAGAGGTGACCCCTCCGCCCAGGGAGACGCGAACCAAACCGTCGGCGTAAGCGAACGTTGCCTCTGCGGCGGTACGTGACGGTTGCGCGAGCACGCCCTGCGTCGGGGTAATCGAGCTGTCGGCCAGATCTACCTCCCGGCCGGGAAGATAGAGGTATCCCGCCGTCGGGTCGAGAACCGCCCACGCTGTGCCGACCACCGTGACCCCGACCTGTTCCGCCGACAGCGACCGCGACAGCGACTCGACCCGGGGCGGTGCGGCCTGTGACACGTCAACCGTTGTGACCGTCGAGTCCGTCACACTCACACCCACGAGAAAGCCTGCGGGTTCCACGGCAATCTGCGACTTTGGCCCCACCGAGAAACGTGCGGGCGCCCGAGCATCAAACGATCCGATCGACTTCAGTGGCACGACCCACACGTCGCCCGTTTCCGCAGCGTGGGCGACCACAAACTCGTTGATGAGCGCAACATCGGTGGCGCCTGCCGGAAGAGCCACGGGCGTCATCAGGGTATTGGTGCGTTCGTCCACGGGCGTGATGGTGTGCTTGGCATCGTTAACCAGGAAGGCCGCCGTCGGCGACTGCAACACGTCGATCAGATCGGTCTGTGCCGCGACGATACTACCGAGTTGCTGGATTCGCGTGTTGGCCCGCCCGAGGGCCTCGCGATCTTGACTGGTCACCCACACCGCGCCATCGGTGGCGTTCACCCGGGCGGCCGTAAAGCCGGAGGCGAGAAGAATGCCTGAGATCAATGCGACAACGGCCACAACCGCGATGACGGCGGGAACGAGAATGCGAAACCGCCTCGCGGCCGGTCCCGCCATGCCGCTCACGCTCGCCCTCTCCGACGCCACGGACGGCGCCGGTCCGGAACAATGTCGGCGAGCTGTGTTTCACCCCCGGAGGGCGACAGGGCATCCAGATAGAGGGGAACATCAATCTGCGTTTGAGCGACGCCCAGTTCGGCCTCGACCGCTTGCAGATCACGCGCCAGAGCCAGAGCCGAGAGCGGTCGCGTCATCGGATCACGTGACAGGCTCCGCGCCAGCAGTTCACGCAGTGAGTCGGGAACATCCACCCGGTCGATGTCGGCGGGCTTGCCCTTGAGAATGCGCCCCGCGATAACGCCGGGTGTGTTTTCGCGACCGGGTCGCTCAAACGGCGTGCGCTGTGCCAGCAGAGAATACAGAGTGGCAGCTAGCGAGAAGACGTCGGTGGCAACGGTGCCCGTGGTGTGTTGCGAGATGATCTCGGGAGCCGACCACGGCACACTCAATCCCTGCGCATCGCCCCGATCCGAGGCTGCCACCGTGGCGGCAATGCCAAAGTCACTCAGCACGGTGTGTCCGTATGTGGTGAACAGGATGTTGGCCGGTTTCACGTCCCGGTGCAGCACATTGGCTCGGTGGGCTGTCTCAAGCGCCGAGGCCATGCGCACGCCCGTGCGCAGCACCTCGGGGACAGAAATGCGCGTGGTCCGATACGAATCGCCGTAACCGGCGGGACAGAACTCCATGACCAGGTAGAGCCGTCCGTCGGCTGCCACCCCCGCGTCGAAAACGGTGAGGATGGCGGGATGTGTGCTCACGTGTGCCATAAGACGAGACTCGGCCACAAACATTTGAGTTGCCCGTGGATTCACCGCATCCGAGAGGAGAACTTTGACCGCCACCTGACGGCGCGGCAGATCCTGCTCGTACAAAAAGACGTCGGCAAATCCACCCGAGCCGAGGGCACGAACAAACGAAAACCCGTTCAGAACCGGTGGCTCGGTGGGAATGCGCCGGGCCATGTGACTAGCCCGTCTGACCGGGCGGGGTTACGGCGAGCACATCAATAACGATGACGGTGATGTTGTCGCGCCCGCTGTTGCCCAGCGCGTTCTTGAGGAGCTCATTCGCGGCCTCCTCGGCCGTCGCGCTCGAGACGAGAAAGTGCTCAATGCCCACATCGGTAATTTCTTTGGTGAGACCATCGGAGCACAGCAGGAGTCGCGATGCCGGCACGACGGGGAAGGTTGACATCTCGGGCACCGGAGGTTCCATGAGTCCCACAGCGCGCGTAATCACATTGGCGTGCGGGTGAATGTCCGCCTCGTCGCGGGTGATCGAACCGGCATCCACCAGCTGTTGCACGACGGAGTGATCGCGGGTGAGCTGCTCGAGCGTTCCGTCGACGAGTCCGTAAACACGAGAATCACCAATATTGAAGACGGCCCAGTTGAGGGCACCGTCGGCGAGCACCAGCGCGACACCCGTAACCGTCGTACCGGCCGACCGCTGGGCATCGGTGACCTGTGCGCCCAAATCGGTGACGGCGCTCTCGAGCGCAGGCTGAACGTCATCGATACTCGCAAAACCCTGGCTCTGGAGCTCGGCCAGACGCGAGACGACGGCCCCACTCGCGATGTCGCCTGCCGAGTGACCCCCCATGCCGTCGGCCACAGCAAAAACGGGACACGCAGCAACAAAGCTGTCTTCGTTAGCTGAGCGGTGCAGCCCCACGTCGGTGGCCACAGCCCACGCGATGGTAACTGTTGCGCCGGAAGCGGAATCCCGCACGGTGTGTCCCGTGGTGTTGACTCCGATAGCGGTCACGACGCGACACTCCCCTGCAGATAAGTTTTCCCGCTGCGCGGGCCTCATATCTGAGAATGCGGCCGGGCGGGGATAACCATGATTCTACCGCTGTGTCCAAATTCCACGGTCGCCTCGCCGACCGTTGTGTACGTCTCTCGTGGGCCGAGGCGCCGCGGGGTCTGACCGGGCACGCGAACACGCGTTCCGTTGGCCGAGCCGAGGTCGGTGATCACCACGCCAGCTCCGGTTTGCTCGAGCATCACGTGAGAGGCAGACACTTCGCGATCTTCCCCCGGCCACGTCAGGAGCAATACCCGCTGAGTCGGCCCGAGCGGAGTGCGCGGTGCTCGTCCGAGCACGACGGGCCGGTGAAGGGTGAACTCTTGACCGCCCGGTTCCCGCAGTCGTGCACACGTGTCGGGGTTCGGCGCGCTCGAGATGCGAGGAACGAGGTGAACGTCGGCGAGGTCGTCGACCAGTTTCTTACCTCCGCGAGGTGCCCCCGCAATGACGGTGGACTCCTCGATGATGACGGTGTCGTCGCCTGTCGCTGCCCGCGTCTGATTGTTGCTCAGTTTCGTGACGTCCCGCACGGTGTCATCTGACACACTCAGCCGGGTCGTTTCTGCGTTGAGCTGCGTCGCGTCGTCCCACTCGTCGCCTGGCATGTGCCTACTTTATTCTCAGGAGCTGACCGCATGTTTATTTGCTTGCTATCGCGCGGCTTGGCAGAATCAAGGGGAAGCACAACGGCCCCCGCCAACAACGCAGGCCGACGGAGAGATATGAGCCTCGAAACCCACCCCGGCATTGCCATTGACCACGACGGGCTGTTGTCTGGCGATTTCCGCCACGACAACGACGACCTGCAGGCCAAAGCGCGCGACCACCTGTGGATGCACTTCACCCGCCAGTCGAACATGCACGAGGCGGGAGTTCCCATCATTGTGCGCGGCGAGGGCCACACCATCTTCGACACCAACGGTCGTTCCTACATCGACGGACTCTCCGGACTGTTCACCGTGAACGCCGGCTACGGGCGTCGTCGTCTCGTCGATGCTGCCGCCAAGCAAATGGAAGAGCTGGCCTTTTTTCCCATCTGGTCTTACGCACACCCGTCGGCCATCGACCTGGCCGATCGACTTGCCGACTACGCTCCGGGTGACCTGAACCGCGTCTTTTTTGCCACCGGTGGTGGCGAGGCCAACGAGACCGCCTGGAAATTGGCGAAGCAGTATTGGAAACTTCAGGGCAAACCCATGAAGACCAAAGCCATCTCTCGGGCCGTGGCGTATCACGGCACGCCTCAGGGTGCACTCTCGCTCACCGGAATCCCGGCCATGAAGCAGATGTTCGAGCCCCTCGTGCCCTCGGCGCACCACGTGCCCAATACCGACTTCTATCGAGCCCCCGGGCACGGCGATGACCTGCTCGCGTTCGGCCAGTGGGCCGCCAACCAGATTGAACAGGCCATCTTGATGGAGGGCCCCGACACCGTGGCCGCGGTCTTCCTCGAGCCGGTGCAGAACGCGGGCGGATGTTTGACTCCGCCACCCGGATACTTCCAGCGGGTTCGGGAAATCTGCGACAAGTACGACGTTCTCCTGGTGAGCGACGAGGTGATCTGTGCGTTCGGTCGCATCGGCAACATCTTTGCCTGCACCACCTACGACTTCGTGCCCGACATGATCACGTGCGCCAAGGCCATGACCAGCGGCTACTCCCCCATCGCAGCTACGATCATTTCCGATCGCATCTACGAGCCGTTCAGTAAAGGTAAAGTCACCTTCCCGCACGGGTACACGTTTGCCGGTCACCCCGTCTCAGCGGCTGTGGCTTTGGCCAACCTCGACATCTTTGACGAAGAAGATCTGTGCGGAAACGTTCGTCGCAACAGCCCGCTGTTTCGCGCTGAACTCGAGAAGCTCCTCGACAATCCCATCGTGGGCGATGTGCGTGGCGACGGCTACTTCTTTGCCCTCGAGTTTGTTAAAGACAAGGCCACAAAGCAAACCTTCGATGCCGACGAACGCGAGCGCTTGCTGCGCGGGTTCCTCTCGACCGCCGTCTTTGAAGCGGGACTCTACTGTCGCGCCGACGATCGCGGAAACTCGGTGCTCACCCTCGCTCCGCCGCTGACCACCGGGCCCAAGGAGTTCGCCGAGATGCGCGAGATTCTGTCAGACGTTTTGACCCGCGCGCTCGAGGTCATTTAGACGCCATCTGCGCTGAGCGAAGTCGGCAGCCGAGGGCCGGAGTGGAGCACGTGGTCTAGCCGGAGCTTTTCCCCTCCTAGGCTGAAGCCATGTGGGGAAACAAGCATGAGTTCCATCCGGGGTTTTACGGCGAGCGAGAGTCTGGCGTTAGAGCTGCCCTCGTGGGCATTGGTTTTGTCGCCATAGCCTGGCTGGTGGGCTTCCTCGGTTCACTCAGCACCAGTGGTAATGGAACCGGATGGTACGCGCAGGCAGAGAAGGCTCCCTGGACTCCGGCCGGCGCCGTGATTGGCGTCGTCTGGTTGGCTCTCTTCACGATCATGGCTGTGGCCGCCTGGCTTGTCTGGCGCGAACGGGGGAGCTTCTTTCGAGGCACCGCGCTCATTCTGTACGTCACGCAACTCGTGATCAACGCCGTGTGGACCCCGATTTTCTTTGGCGGTTACCCTCTCTTCGGAGGTGCGGCGCTGTGGTGGGGAGTCGTCATTATTCTCCTTTTGGATGCCGCGGTTCTCGCCACCATGGTCGCCTTTGCCCGCGTCTCGCTCGTTGCCGCGTGGATGCTCGTTCCCTATTGGATCTGGGTCCTTTACGCCACTACGTTGAACGTCTTTCTCGCCGTCAACAATTAGAGCACTTGGCAGCCGTCCACGGGTTCGTCTCGGAACGTGCGGCTGCTTGTTCCGACCCGTAGCCTTGTGCGCATGACGGCTCGTGCTTACTCCTGCGTTTACGCATCGCCCATCGGACCGATTGAACTCGTCGAAACCGATGGTGCTCTATCTCTCGTGCGGCTCATGGGGTCGGCAGATGGCGCACTTGGCTCCCCTCCGGTCAACCCGCCCACCACGAACCCGGCAACCGGCAGCTCGGCTCCCACGCCACTTCTGCGACGCGCCCAGAAGCAACTCGCCGAGTACTTCGCTGGGCGGCGGCGCACGTTCGATCTGCCCCTGGCTGCGCAGGGCACCTCGTTTCAGCAGAATGTGTGGCGCGAACTGGCCACGATTCCATTTGGCACCACCAGCACGTACGGCGCCATCGCGCGCGCCGTCGGGCAGCCCCAGGCCGCTCGCGCCGTGGGCGGGGCGATTGGCGCCAATCCCCTCGCCATCGTCGTCCCCTGTCATCGCGTACTTGCGGGCGATCGGCGACTCACCGGGTTTAGCGGTGGCGATGGTGTCCCCACCAAAGTGGCGTTACTCAGCCTCGAAGGCTGCGAGTTCCGCGCGTGAGCGACCGTGACACAACTACCGCCATCATAATCGGCGCCGACGGCCGGGGGCGGTGCTGGTGGGCCGATTCGGGAAACGCGGAACTCCGTCGCTATCACGACGAGGAGTGGGGCGTTCCTGTGCACGACGATCGACAGCTGTTTGAACATATTTGCCTCGAGGGATTTCAGGCGGGGCTCAGCTGGTCGACCGTGTTGAACAAGCGCCCCGCCTTTCGTCGGCACTTTCACGAGTTCGACATCACGAGAGTTGCGAAGTTTGGCACCCGAGAGATCGAACGCATGATGAGTGATCCGGCAATAATCCGAAACCGGGCAAAGATTGAGGCAGCCATCTGCAATGCCGGAATCACCCGCGACCTCGTGCGCACCGGGCAAGGTGCCCTCAACGACCTGATTTGGAGTTTCGCCCCTTCGCCCCGCCGCCGTCGGTTACGCTCACGCGCCGAGGTGCCGGCCGTCACGCCCGAGGCAGCAGCGCTGAGCAAAGAACTCCGCGCCCGCGGATTCCGGTTTGTCGGACCAACGACGATGTACGCACTCATGCAGTCAGCCGGCCTCGTCGACGACCACATCGCCGGCTGCCACCGCGCTACACCAGCAACGTAATTTCTCGTCCTGCCTCTGGCCCGCCGGCGGTCCCCGCCTCGAGCAGCCAACCGTGAATGTGACCCCACTCGCACAATTCATCAACCGACGCGATTTTCGCGAGCGACCCTGACTCAGCTAGAGCGCGAACGAACTCGCCCTTGGCCTTCTTGTTGAAATGATTCAGCGCGCGCGTGGCTCCGGCCGAATCCCGTGTTGCAACACGCAAAAAGCACCCGTTCGCTGTGGCGGGAATGGGCATCAGATCCGCGTATCCCTCGCTCCGAGCGTCGAGCACAAAACCGTGCCAGAAGCCACTGAGATCGCGACAGGCATCAACCCACGTTGCGGTGAGCGAGTGCGTGAGCGCGGGAAGGGTTGAATTGTGGGAAAGTCGGTAGGCCGGAATCGCGTCGCCGGCAGCTATAGGCCCCCACAGCGCCGACTGAATGAAAACGCTGGCCAGAACCTCCCTGCGTGCGCCAACCGAGAGTGTCGAGGCCGACAGTGCGTCAAAGAGCACGCCGGTGTAACGGTCAATCGCCGGCAGCGTCGGCGCGGTGTCGAGTGAACGGTTGCGCTCGACCTCGAACACGAGTTTGGGGCCGAGTTTCAGAGTCGACAGACACGCTGCCTCATCCCCAGCCAACGCCACGACCGTCTCGATGAGCAACGCGCGCGTGGTCGTGAGCTCAGCAAAACTCAACGATGCAAGGTTTACCGGTCTAGCGTCACCGCCGTCGCACTTCGTCTCCGATGGCGGCAGTAAAACTCGCATGTGTGAGTGTGAAACCTACTCCACGATTTCGGCGGCCGAGGCCACCACAGAAACGTTGTTGTTCTCCACCGACAAAAATCCGCCCTCGGCGTTCGCCGTGATCTTGGTTCCGTCGACCGTGGTCACGCGCACATTCCCTGTCGCCAGAATGGCCAACATGGGTTCGTGACCGGGCAAGATGCCGATTTCGCCCTCGACGGTCTTGGCCACAACCATGGTCGCCTCGCCCGACCACACGTCTTTGTCGGCCGAGACCACACTTACCTGAAGAGCGGCCATAGCTAGCCGTTCTCCTTCTGGATTTGAGCCCACTTCTCTTCGACGTCGGTGATAGGTCCAACGTTGAAGAAGGCCTGCTCGGCCACGTGGTCAAAGTCACCCTTGCAAATGGCGTCGAACGACTCGACGGTGTCTTTGAGCGGAACCGTGGAACCCTCAACACCCGTGAACTTCTTGGCCATGTAGGTGTTCTGCGAGAGGAACTGCTGAATGCGGCGCGCGCGCGACACGGTGACCCGGTCTTCTTCTGACAGTTCGTCAACACCGAGGATCGCGATGATCTCCTGCAGTTCCTTGTTCTTCTGCAGGATCGACTTGACCGTGGTGGCCACTCGGTAGTGGTCCTCGCCCAAGTAGCGGGGGTCGAGGATACGGCTCGTGGAGGTCAACGGGTCCACAGCGGGGTACAGACCGCGCGAGGCAATCTCACGCGAAAGCTCCGTGGTGGCATCGAGGTGGGCAAACGTGGTTGCCGGGGCCGGGTCGGTGTAGTCATCAGCCGGCACGTAGATGGCCTGCAGCGACGTGATGGAGTGACCACGCGTCGAGGTGATGCGCTCCTGGAGCAGACCCATCTCGTCGGCGAGGTTGGGCTGGTAACCTACGGCGGACGGCATGCGACCCAGCAGGGTCGATACCTCTGAACCGGCCTGCGTAAAGCGGAAGATGTTGTCGATGAACAACAGCACATCCTGCTTCTGCACGTCACGGAAGTACTCGGCCATGGTCAGTGCCGACAGGGCAACGCGCAAACGGGTTCCCGGCGGCTCATCCATCTGGCCGAACACGAGCGCGGTCTTGTCGAAGACACCCGCTTCTTCCATCTCGTGAATCAGGTCGTTACCCTCACGGGTACGCTCACCCACACCGGCGAAGACCGACACACCACCGTGGTCCTGAGCCACGCGCTGAATCATTTCTTGAATCAGAACGGTCTTGCCCACGCCGGCCCCGCCGAACAGACCGATCTTGCCGCCCTTGGTGTAGGGGCAGAGGAGGTCGATGACCTTGATGCCGGTAACCAGAATCTCGGCTGCACCCGCCTGTTCCGCGAAGGTTGGAGCCTCGCGGTGGATGGTGGAGGTATGCTCGTTCGAGATCGGGCCGGCTTCGTCGATCGGCTCGCCGATCACGTTCATGATGCGGCCCAGCGTGGCGGGGCCGACGGGCACGCGGATCGGCGCGCCGGTGTCGACCACCT
>CAIOGW010000178.1 GCA_903857985.1 uncultured Microbacteriaceae bacterium | reverse complement strand
TGCCTCGCCGAGCCACCGGCGGAGTCACCCTCGACGATGAAGATCTCACAGTCTTCAGGCTCCCGGCTTGAGCAGTCGATCAACTTGCCTGGCATTCCAGCACCGCCGAGCAGGCCCTTGCGGTTCCGGGCAAGATCTCGCGCTTTTCGCGCGGCCATCCGAGCAACAGCAGCGTTTACAGATTTGCGCGCGATCTCTTTGCCTTCGGATGGGTTCTTCTCAAACCACTCACCCAGTTGATCGTTGACAACTTTCTGAACGAACGCCTTCATCTCAGTGTTGCCGAGCTTTGTTTTGGTCTGACCTTCGAACTGCGGTTCAACGAGCTTCACACTCAAGATTGCGGTGAGACCTTCACGTACGTCTTCACCGGAAAGGTTGGTGTCTTTTTCTTTCAGAACACCCCACTCCCGTGCGAATTTATTTACCAACGACGTCAAAGCGGAGCGGAACCCTTCTTCATGGGTGCCACCCTCTGTGGTGTTGATGGTGTTAGCGAAGGTGTAGACGGATTCTGCGTACGACATATTCCACTGCAATGCGAGCTCAACACTCATGCGCTTGTCTTCTGCTTCAGCGCCAACATCAATCACCGTGGGGTTCGAAACACCTTTACTCGCATTGATGTGACGAACAAAATCGGCGATACCGCCCTCGTAGTAATAGCGGACGGTGCGCACACGCTCGTCTTCATCGATGATGCCTTCTGCATCTTCACGAATCGGCGCAGCTCCCACTCGCTCATCGGTGAGTTCGATGGTCAAGCCCTTGTTCAAGAACGACATCTCTTGGAAGCGCCGTGACAACGTGGTGAAGTCGTAGTGCGTGGTTTCGAAGATATCTGGATCAGCCCAGAACGTGACCGTGGTGCCGGTGCGATCTGTTTTCTCGCCTTTTTCCAACGGCGCCTGCGGCACTCCGTGGTGATAGGTCTGCCGGTACACATTGCCTTCGCGGTACACCTCGACGTCGAGTTTTGTCGAGAGCGCGTTCACAACAGAGACGCCAACTCCGTGCAGACCGCCAGAGACCGAGTAGCCGCTGCCACCGAACTTGCCGCCGGCGTGCAGGACGGTCAGTACAACCTCGACTGCCGGGCGCTTCTCAACGGGGTGCTCATCGACCGGAATGCCGCGACCATCGTCAGTGACCCGGACTCCACCGTTGGCAAGCAGGGTCACCGAGATCTCTTTGGCATAGCCGGCCATCGCCTCATCGACTGAGTTGTCGACTACCTCATAGACAAGGTGGTGCAGGCCGCGCTCACCGGTGGACCCGATGTACATGCCTGGGCGTTTACGGACTGCGTCGAGTCCTTCGAGAACGGTGATCGCACTGGCGTCATACGACACAGCGGAGCTCCTTCTTGCCGGGGGCCAAAGGGCAGCGGGCTGCTCCTCGGGCAGGGCCCGGAACGTGTGGTGTGTGGCGAAAAAATCACCCTTGTAATTGCCGTCAGTCTACCCGATTAAACGACCTCGATGTTGCACGCCACGGGGCTAGCAGGGGGGATAGATCGGTGTGACCCCCCATTCCCTATCCCCCCTACGAATTAGGTGAGATCGCCCGTATCGGGGGCCTTGGTGGGCCATTTACGCGTAAGTGTCACGCGGGCCTCGACCTTTCACCCGACGAGGTCCTTTCACCCAGGACGGGGCAGTAGGGCCGTTGATCGTGATTTTGGT
>CAIOGW010000177.1 GCA_903857985.1 uncultured Microbacteriaceae bacterium | reverse complement strand
GAAGATGAAGTATGTGGCGATACCGATGAACGCCAGCGCCTCGGTGAATGCGATACCCAGGTACATGAGCACCTGAAGACGGCCGGCGAGTTCGGGCTGACGAGCAACCGACTCAATGGTCTTGCCCACCACAATTCCCACGCCAATGGCGGGTCCGATGGCGGCCAGGCCGTAGCCGACCGTAGCAATGTTGCCGTTGAGTTCGGCGAGGATTGATGTTGCGTCCACGAGGTTTCCTTTCGTGATTTAAGAATACGGCGGCTGCCGAATCCCCTTTAGTGTTCCTCAGCCAGCGCGAGCTGGATGTAAACGGTGGTCAGAAGAGTAAAGACGTAGGCCTGAAGTACAGCGACCAGAATCTCAAAAAGCGTAAAAATGAGCCCGAATGCCAACGTACCGGCGGCAAACACTTTGAAGAAGCCCGGTGCCGACTCGAGGAACCACCATGTTGCAGTGAAACACAACACGAGCAGGAGGTGGCCCGCAACCATGTTCATCAGAAGTCGCAGGGCAAGGGTGATCGGACGCAGGACGAAAATAGAGAAAAACTCGATGGGCGTAACGATGATGTAGATCGGCCACGGAACCCCGGGCGGAAAGAGTGAGGCCTTGAGGAAAGCACCCGGATGCTTGCGCAGCCCCGCGTATATGAAGGTGACGTAGGCCACAACGGCCAACACCAGCGGGAAGCCAATCAACGAAGAACCGGCCAGGTTGAAGCCGGGTATGATTCCCGGCAGGTTCATGGCCAGGACGCTAAAGAATATGGCGGTCAAGAGCGGAAGAAAACGTCGTCCGTCCTTGCGACCGAGCAGGTCTTCGGCCACGTTCACCCGGACGAGATCGAGACCCATCTCGATGAGGCTCTGGAAGCGACCGGGAACGATTTTCATGCGTCGCGTACCCAGCCAAAAAAGCAGAATCAAGAGGGCCGCCATGAAGAACCGGATCAGAATGAGCCGGTTTATCTCAAAGGGCGTGTCGGCGAACAAGAGAACAGGCGGAAAGAACTCGTTGATGGAGGGACCGACGAATCCACCCTCCGAGGACGCCTCGGCGAGCAAAGTGAAAGCGTTACCTAGCAGCGCTCGCTCCTGAATTCATCCGCGTCTTGCTTTCCGCACGACACGGGACGGCCATGTCCCCCCGCCTTTTCCTTGTTCAAGAAGAAGAGCGGAATTTAGTCAACTCTACACAATCGCGTGGCCCGATATGAATCCCCGCGCCCATTACCGACCACTGGAATCCTCGCCCGGGAGCACCACGTCACTCGCATACGGCATACGGGACTTTGCCACCGCCACGACGTCGACAACAAGTGACACCACAATGCTCGCGATGAGGGCGAGGAACAAGGCGAGGAGGTTCACCCAGGGCTGTGCCTCGAGAACAAAAGCGAGAACGAGAAACAGCACGAACTTGAGGATCCACGTGCCCATGACAATGCCAAAGAAGGCCACCATTGAGAAGCGCACGGCAATCAGCATGCTGGTCGCCGTGAGCCCCAAAAAGACGAAACCCATGGCCGCGCCGATCACGGCACTCACCGCGCCCGAGCTGCCGGCAGCCAGTGCGCCCAGGGCGCCACCGATGATCGCAATGCCCGCGTTGGCCAGCAGACCCCAGAGCAGGGCACGACGGAGGACGGGAACAGAGGAGGGGAGGCGTTTCTCGGCCACGGGGGTCACTTCTTTTCTGGTTGAGATGGTGGGGAATTGGTTGCCGTCCCGGTCGAGAGATTCTTGAGGACGGGGATGTCGTCGTCATAAACCTCGCTGGCTCGATCCAGTGGGTCGTACTGTTCTAGTACCGGGTTAGCCGTGGCGCTCTGAACCTCAGACTCGAAGCGCTTGCGTCGACTCAGCGGTGCCAACGTGACAACGGTGCACGCAACGAGACCGAGCACGATAAGCACCAGGGGAATCCACCACGGTCGGATAAAGAAGAACAGCAGAAGTCCCACCGAAATCACCGATGTCCAGCCGTAGAAAATCAGCACGGCGTGCAGGTGTGAGTGTCCCATGTCGAGCAACCGGTGATGCAGGTGCTTCCGGTCGGCTGTGAAGGGTGACTTTCCGGCTCGAAGTCGGCGGAAGACCGCGAGCGCAAAGTCGGCCAGCGGCAGGATCAAAACAGCGATGGGGAGCACGATCGGCAAGAACGCTGGCAGGACCTGCGAGCGTCCCAGCGCCACCGGATCAACCTGGCCCGTCACCGAGATGGCGCTCGTGGCCATGAGCAGCCCCACAAGCATCGACCCGGCGTCACCCATAAAGAGGCGGGCGCGGTGCCAGTTGAAGGGCAGGAAACCCAGGCACATTCCCACCACAACGGCTGCCATCAGGGAGGCCAGGCTGAAGTAGTTGGTGGGCGACACGTCGCGCGCCAAGAGGTAGCTGTAGACCAGGAAAACGCCGTTGGCAATGATGGCGACGCCCGCGACGAGACCGTCAAGACCATCGATAAAGTTCACCGCGTTCATCACGAGAACAATCGTGAACAGCGTGATCATGAACGACAGCAGCGGTGACCCCACCGTGATGCCGCCAATGGGCAGCGAGATAATCTGAACGCCCTGCCAGGTGACCAGCGCGGCGACCAGAAGCTGAGCGGCCAGCTTGATTGTCCAGTCGAGATCCCAGATGTCGTCGGCAACACCCACAATCACGATCAGGAGGGCGGCACCGAGAATTGCCATAATCTGGGTGGGCTCGGTAAAGACCACCCGGAAGTACGGGATGCGGCTGGCGATGAGGAATGCCACGATGAGGGCCACAAACATGGCGATACCGCCCAGCCGGGGCGTGGGGCGAACGTGCACATCGCGCTCGCGAATTTTGGGATACAGCCGGTACTTGCGGCTGACCTTGAGAATCACCCACGAAAAACAGAACGAGACAGACGCAGCCACGAGCACCATGAGAACGAGCGTCATCATGGCTAGCTCCCTCCCGCGGTGTTTTTCGATGCCGGGGGGGCCGCCTCAAGCGCGTCCCCGAGAATCTTGCGCAGGGCTGCTGCGGTCACTTTTCCGGATCGGACGATGCGCACACCCCCCGTTCCCCTCGTGAGTCCGGTTGCATCGACGATGGTAGAGGCCTTGCCGCCCACGGCGCCGGCTTCGAGATATACCGATACCCGGCCCCCCAGTTGGTCTTTGGCTTGGGTGGCCGTCGCCCCCGGCGCTTGACCGGTGAGGTTTGCGGATGACACCGCGAGCGGGCCCGTCTCCGCAAGAAGTTCGAGGGCGAGCGGGTGGTTGGGGATGCGAATAGCGACGGTTCCAAGGGTGTCGCCTAAGTCCCAGGCGAGTGAGGGTTGCGCATCCACAATGATGGTCAGCCCGCCCGGCCAAAACTTTGCGCCGAGCGCGCGCACGGCATCCGGCACCGACTCGGCGAGTGCATCAAGTGCGCTCAGTGAACTGATGAGTACCGGCGGTGGAGAAGTGCGGGTGCGTCCCTTCGCTTCAAGCAGGCGCAGCACGGCCGCGGGCGAAAACGCATCGGCGGCAACGCCATAGACGGTGTCGGTGGGTAACACCACAAGCTCACCCTGAGCAATCGCCCGGCGAGCGGCTCGCATGCCGGCAAGGAGCTCGGCATCGATGCTGCAGTCGAAGAGTTGAGACATATTGCTGACCATGTTACGCGTGGGGCTGTGCCCTCAGGCCCTAGCTGGGCCACACACCCGTCGTGTAGCGATCCCGCGTGGTGAGATCGGGATGTGTCGACACGGGCCGCCAGCCGGCGTCGGCCAGAATCTGGCGAACGTCGGCACCCTGCAGTTCGCCGTGTTCGATGGCCAGAAGCCCGCCCGGTGCCACGAGATCGCGCGCCACGTGTGCCAGCACCCGCACGGCGTCGAGTCCGTCGGAGCCACTGTAGAGCGCGACGGCGGGGTCATAGAGGCGCACCTCAGTATCGCGCGGCACAGCCGCGTCGGGGATGTACGGCGGATTGGAGACCACCACATTAAACGTTCCCGCAATTTCACCCACCAACGTCACCGACTCGGCCAAATCACCCTGCAGGAGGGTGACCGGGTTTCCGTTTGTCTCGTTGTTTCTGCGGGCCCAAACGAGCGCTTCCGAGCTCTTTTCGACGGCCCACACCCGAGCGTGGGGGGCCTCGGTGGCCACCGCGAGTGCGATGGCTCCGGTGCCGGTGCCGAGGTCAATGACGCGCGGGCTGGGCTGACCCGAGGCCATGACGGCATCGACCACCATCTGCACGAGCAGTTCGGTCTCTGGGCGCGGCACAAAGGCCCCCGGCCCCACGGCGAGCACAAGCTGTCGGAAGCCGGCCTCCCCCGTGATGTGTTGCAGGGGTTCGCGCGTCGCGCGTCGGCGGGCAAGGTTCCAGAACTGTTCGCGCTCAGGGCCCGACCACGCAAAATCCGAGACGAGCCGCGCGGCCAGTTCCCCCCGACCCACACCGAGAACGTGAGCGGCCAGGAGGAGGGCATCCACCTCGGGGGTCGCTATGCCCGCCTCGGCGAATTCCCGAGCAGCGGCCGTGACGGCGTCGCCCAAGGATTCCCCGTTTGTCATGATGTCTTCGAACGTAACAGAACCAGAGCGCATACTGAGAGGACGTAATCTTGCTCTCAAAGCATGTTTTTTCCGCCCCACTCGCACACGAAAGGCATCCCGTGGCTCGCATCTACGAAGACATCACCCAGCTCACCGGGAACACCCCGCTGGTCAAAATCAACAAGCTCACTGAGGGCATCGACACCAACCTGCTGGCCAAGCTCGAGTTTTATAACCCCGGCAACAGCGTTAAGGACCGCCTCGGTAGGGCAATTATCGATGCTGCCGAGAAGTCTGGCGCGCTCAAGCCCGGTGGCACCATCGTTGAGGGCACGAGTGGCAACACGGGGATTGCCCTCGCTCTGATTGGTGCGGCGCGCGGATACAAGGTGATTCTCACCATGCCCGAGACCATGAGCATCGAACGGCGCGTGCTCGTTCGCGCCTACGGTGCCGAAATAGTACTGACGCCCGGCCCCGAGGGAATGAAGGGGGCCGTATCAAAAGCGGAGGAGATTGTGGCCAACACGCCCGGTGCTATCCTCGCTCGCCAGTTCGACAATGAGGCGAACCCGGCCATTCACCGGGCGACCACCGCTGAAGAGGTCTGGAACGACACCGACGGCAAGGTCGACATTTTCATTGCCGGCGTGGGTACGGGTGGCACAATCACCGGCGTGGGCCAGGTTCTCAAGGAGCGCAAGCCCGGCATCCAGATCATCGGCGTCGAGCCCGAGGAATCCCCCATTCTCAATGGCGGAACTCCCGGCCCGCACAAGATTCAGGGCATCGGTGCCAACTTTATCCCGTCGATTCTCGATCGGTCCGTGATTGACGAGGTCTTCGACGTCAACCTAGATCAGGCCCTCGTGGTGGCCCGTCGCCTGGCTGCTGAGGAAGGCATCCTCTCGGGTATCTCCACCGGCGCCATTTTCCACGCCGCCATCGAGGTGGCCAGGCGACCCGAGAACGCCGGCAAGACAATCGTCGCCATCGTGTGTGACTACGGCGAGCGCTACGTCTCAACCATGCTGTGGGAGCCCTTCCGCGACTAGCCTAGGAACCATGTCACCCATTCGCGAAGACCTGCTCAACGCTCGCGCTCACGACCCTGCGGCCCGCAACTCGTTCGAGACGTTCTTTGTGGCATCCGGATTGCACGCCGTGTGGTGGCATCGCTGGCACCACTGGCTCTGGACACACGGTCTCAAGTTTCCGGCGCGGTTGGGTTCGCAAATCACGAGATTTTGGACCGGCATTGAGATTCACCCGGGTGCCACCATTGGGCGCCGCTTCTTTATCGACCACGGCATGGGCGTCGTCATTGGCGAAACAGCCGAAATTGGCGACGACGTGATGATGTACCACGGCGTGACCCTCGGCGGGCGGTCGCTCGAACACGCCAAGCGCCACCCCACCGTTCGTGACGGTGTGACGATTGGCGCGGGCGCCAAGGTGCTTGGCCCCGTCGTGATTGGCGAGCGGAGCGTCATCGGTGCCAACGCGGTTGTGGTGACCGAAGTGCCGCCGGATTCTGTGGCAGTCGGCATTCCCGCCGTTATCAAGCCGCGCAAACAGGTCATGGGATCAAGCGCATCCCGTCGTCAGAAGGCTACGCCCGCAGATGACCCCGGTGTCGATGTGGCCTGGGCGGACCCGGCAGTCTTTATCTAGCGGACCGTCTGCTTGTATCTGCTCCGGTTTTTTCGTCGCCGGCCCGGCTCGCCTCTCCGCGCTTCTTCAGTTTGAGTTGCTTGGCAAAGACGTCGACGACGACATCTCCGGCCTCAGACCAGCTGCCGCCCAACATGGACGTTGCGAGAGCGCGCGAATGGTTCACCTGATCGGGGCGGTCCACAGCCTCAATCAGCGCGTCGACCATGGAACCCACAGAGAGGGGCACAAAAGCGATGCGCGCATCGTCGCGCAAACTCTCGCGAGTGTTCTCGCCGTCGTTCACCACGGGAATGGTGCCACAAGCGATGTTCTCGAACGGCACCAGTGAGGCGCACGTCAGCGAAATGGTGAGCATGGCGGCACAGCGGTTGTACAACGGGGGCAGGTCGGCGACGCTCAGCGTGCCGTGGTTGACAAACGGGAACGTGAGGCCGGCCTTCGACATGTCCCAGCCGGCAATGTTGATTGTGATGTCGGGACGCCGACGGTGCAGCCCTTCCAACACGAGCAGCCCAAACTCGGTTCCGCGCCGCCCCGTCGACGGCCGCGCGTAGAACATGATCTCGGAGCGCTTCTCGTCGTTCGTTCGCTCGTAGACCGAGGCGTCGGCAGCGTACTCGTAGGAATCGCAGGTCATGCCATAGTCGCGCCGAAGCTTGTTAGCTAACCACGGCCCGACGGTAATACCGTGCAAACCGAGACGGTAGGAGTTTTCGGCGACCACATAATCGGGGCTCTGCGGAAAGAAATACGGCTCGAAGTCCTGCACCCAGTAAATGCGAGGAACGTTGCGCTCATAGCGCCACGCTGCATATGCGGTAGCCCAGTCGGAGGCAACTACGGCATCAAAGTCACCGACCACGCCGGTCGCCGGGTCGTAAATCCTCAAGGTGGCGTCCAGCGGTGGATAGCCCATGTTGCCGGCGAGCATCTGGGTAACGCCCGCGACGCTCACTTTCGGAAACGTCGTGGCCGAGTAAAGAAAAATTGTGAGGTCGTAGCCGGCTTCTTCGAGGTAGCGCATAAAACGAAAGGCATTCTGATGCCCGCCGCTCGATCGCCCCGGAGGCGAAATGACCCAGGCAATCTGTGGTCGACCCGTCACCGAGACCAGGGCTTGTGCGGCGAACTTGCGCGGCCGGGTCCAGTCCGCTGCAATAACGTCCTGGCGGTAGACCGACTGCAGCGGCTTTTCAGCGAACGGGTTGCCGCGCGAACTTATCCATTTGCCGACCCGCCATGCGGTTGACGCCACACCCTCGTGGCGAAGCATGCTCACAGCCCGAAAGAAACCAGACATCGCATCCCCCCCGGGCAAATTTTTTTTCTAACCTACCGTCCCAGAGAGGCACGCGCAATTGCCGTATTGCTTTCCTGAACACCCTGGGGGCCATACTGAGAAGCAGCTCGTGGCGGCCGTCGAGCTCATCAAGCACGGCGGAATCGAGAGGCCCGGCAGTCTTTATCTAGAGCGCCTTCGCGGTGTGCTCGAGAGAGTACCGTGCGATTCGATTCACATCTGACAGACTTGTGAGCTGGGCCCGGCGGATATTGATCCACTTCTTGATCAGGTAAGCGGGGTTGAGCCACAACCAGCGCGCGGTGGCGCCAAGACTGTAGTCAGGGTCACGAATGATGCGCCATGAGGTTCGAGAAACGTCACGGGCCAATCTCACGAGCATCCCCAGCCGGCTGAGGGGACGCTCAGCTTGGCCAGCGCGCTTGCGGCCCAGCGTCTCATCGAAGACACGCTTTCCGTAGTCAGCGAGTGTGACGTCATTGGAGTGTTCGACCGCTGCTCCCGGTACATAAGCCTTGGCGTATCCCGCGGATAGCACGTCTCGTGCGAAGGCGAGGTCCTCGGAGTACGCGACTTCGCGAAACGGGATCTCTCTGGAAATGAACGAAGTCAGGCTGCCGGCATTCACATCTGAGTGAAAGAGTTCTGCTTGCGTGAGGCTATCCAGGGCGCCATTCGGTGCTCGCACGAGGGTCATCGGGTTTCCGGAATCACCGGCAGCGAAGACACCGCCGATTTCATACTTGAGCGACGGAAAGCAGACCGATCGGGCTATCTGACGCCCATAAGAAACCTTGCAGTCAGACTCTCCCACAGGTGCAAGTAGCTCCCGGAGCCACTGTTGAGACACCGGCACAGCGTCGTGGCTCAGGAAAGCTATTTTCGTTCCTCGTGCCAAGCGCGCGGCAAGATTTCGCGTCTTACCGTGACCGAATTCGGACTGGGGAATCTGAACCAATCGCACCACGGGATGTTCCGCGACT
>CAIOGW010000176.1 GCA_903857985.1 uncultured Microbacteriaceae bacterium | reverse complement strand
GGCCGGGTTTCTTTTAGGGGGGAGTTGCCTCACCCTGCCCCGTTGGCAGGAGTTGTGATTAGTTTGACATGAACCGGCTTGCTGTAATTCCCCAACGCATTTCCCCACAGCAAGTAACGGATCAAACATCTGCCACAGATGATATTCATCGCTGGACAGGTACGAGCGCTGTGGAGGCCAAGCGAACGGATCGCTGTGACGGATGCTCCATGCATCGTCGGAATGCAAAAAATGCTACGCGAATGCGAGAAAAGCCGGTCACATCCATACGAGCAGACGCTCTCCCTCGCTCAAGGAGTAGTGTTCTGGTCACCGCCCGATGAAGCGATCCAATGTGCGGCTTCCATGGTTGGCAGTCGCCAGGCTTCGCAGTATTGTGAAGACGCGGGTCTGCCCGATCTCCGCGCGGCCCTCCGAGCCAAAATACACCGCGAGAATGGACTTTCGAAATCTGATGTGATGGTGATGGCCTTCCCAAGCCTGTGTTTGCTGGACGCACCGCACCGATTGTGGTTACTGACGCACACGAATACCAGGTAACGTGCGGCGCTAACCAAGCGTTTGTCAACATAGTCCTTACATTATGCGATGTCGGCGACCGGGTGGGTCTTTTTGCGCCTTACTACTTCAACCACAAAATGTGCCTCCAGATGACGGGGCTCGGGCCGACGATAGTAAGTGGTGAGCGCGACTCTCAGATGATCCCGGATGCGGAATGGGTCGAGCGCACCCTCAGTGAAACTGGCCTGAAGATGCTGGTCGTGTGCAACCCCGACAACCCGACTGGTACTCTCGTACCCAAGGCGACGCTCGATCGGATCAGCGACGCCTGCGCTCGGCACGGGTGCTGGTTGGTGCTCGACAACACATACGAATACTTTGTTTACGGCGGTGCCGAGCACTACGCGATTGAAGCGACTCACGTCATCAATATTTTCAGCTTTAGCAAGGTAGGGCCTACGGTCGGCCTTGCCTAACTGTTCGTGCTTCCGAGCCACAACGTTTTTGCAGGCTTATGGCATGATGGGCTGGCGCGTCGGCTACATTTCGTACGTGGATGAGCAACCAGCAGATGTATGCGGCCAAGTTTGGAGTCTTGAGGCGCAGCTCCTCAAGGCGCAGGTGTGTTCTGGCAGCCCACAGTATGAAGTGCGTCGAAGCACGCATTCTTGTGCGTTGGTGCTTGCAGGACACGATACCGATCTGCCCACCGATCCTCTCACAGCACGTAGCACTTGCGTCGGCTGCGATGGGCAGGGCTTGGGTTCAGCAGCAGCTGAGTGAGGTGGTCGAGAACAAAGAGCAGCTTCGCACGATGCTCATCGAAGTGCTCGGCGAGGCGAACGTGTATGGCGGCCAAGGTGCCATCTACCTGATGGTGCGGCTACCCTCACTCGCCTCGGGTGGGCCAGCGGACGATGTGGAGGTGGTGCGGATGTTCGCACGAGACGAAGGCGTGGTCGTGATCCCCGGTTCGTCGTGCGGTGCCCCCGGCTTTGTTCGCGTGGCGTACGCCAACCTGCCTCGCGCCAAGTGTGATGAGGCGATAAGTCGCCTTCGAAAAGGGCTGGCGAGATTGACCTCGCTTTGTTGAAACTACCTCTAAATGGACTCGGGAGCCTCTTGATTTGAATATTCGGGGTCTTCTTCAATCACACTCAGGCTGGCCGAAAGCAATTTTTTTTTCGATCAAGAACAACTTGAACCCAAAGCGGCACACGACCCAGGCGCCCCAGAGGGACCCCAAGCCGGTTCCAACCCAGTTCCCTTCTTCAATCACCTACGCTTCAGGTCCTCCGGCCTGTGACAGGCCGTGACTCGGACTCGGAGCTTCCATCTG
>CAIOGW010000175.1 GCA_903857985.1 uncultured Microbacteriaceae bacterium | reverse complement strand
CTGTTCGGTGCACAAGCGCTTCACGGTCGACCAAATTGACAAGGCGCGCATCGAGCACCCGGGCGTGCGCGTCATCGTGCACCCCGAGTGCCCCATGCCCGTGGTCGATGCCGCCGACGAGAGCGGATCAACCGACTACATCCGGCGCGCCGTCGAGGGTGCCACGACGCCAACCACCTTCGCCATCGGCACCGAAATCAACATGGTGCAGCGTTTGGCCGCGGACCACCCCGAACACACTATTTTTTGCCTCGACCCTGTCGTGTGCCCGTGCTCGACGATGTATCGCATTCATCCCGGTTACCTCGCGTGGGTGCTCGAGCGCCTGGTTGCGGGCGAGGTGGTCAACCGCATCACGGTGGACGACGAGACCGCCGAGTTTGCCCGGGTTGCGCTAGAGCGCATGCTCGCGGCGAAGCCGGCCTAGGCCGCCCTGATGGGTTCTCAGCGCAAGAAGCGCGTTGCCGTCGTCGGCTCAGGAATCGCGGGGCTCGTTGCTGCCCTTGAAGCGGCTAAGGAGCATGAGGTGCTCCTCATCTCCAAGGCCGACCTAGGCGAGAGCAACACGCACTACGCGCAGGGCGGGATTGCGGCTGTGACCTCAGACGACGACTCGGTGGGCTCTCACATCAGCGACACCGTTGCCGCCGGCGCGGGGCTGTGCTGGGCTGACGCGGTCGACGCCCTGTGTTCTGAGGGCCCGACGCGCATCAACGAACTCATCGCGCTCGGCGTGCACTTCGATGAGGAGAACGGTCATCTGGCCAGAGGCCTCGAAGCGGCTCACTCACACGCCCGCGTGCTCCACGCCGGCGGCGACGCCACGGGCGCAGACATCTCGCGCGCCCTCGTGGCAGCGGCCCGTTCGCGCCTGCACAGCATCCACGAAAACGCCTTCCTGACCAAGATCACCACCGATGAGGGGCGTGTCACCGGCATCAGGTATCTCGACGCGTCGGGTCAACAGCACACTGAGGTCGACGTGGTGATTCTTGCCAGCGGCGGAGCGGGTCAGCTCTACCGTCACACCACCAACCCTGGCGTCACCACGGGCGACGGCGTCGCTGCGGCACTCTGGGCCGGCGCCTGGCTCGCCGACGTTGAGTTTTATCAGTTCCACCCCACCGCGCTAGCCGTTCCCGGTTCTTTTCTGATTTCCGAGGCCGTGCGCGGCGAGGGTGCGCACCTGATCAACGAACGCGGCGAGCGCTTCATGTCATCCATAGACCCGCGTGGCGAGTTGGCTCCGCGCGACGTCGTGGCCCGCGGAATTCAAGCCGAAATGATCGCCCAGGGCGGTCAGCCCATCCTGCTCGACGCCACGGGTCTCGGAGCCGACTTCTTGGCGGAACGCTTTCCCTCCATTACCGCCGCGTGTCGCCACTACGGACTGGACTGGTCGCGCGAACCGATTCCGGTCACGCCCGCTGCCCACTACTGGATGGGCGGAGTGGCCACCGACGTGTGGGGCCGCAGCAACATCGAGGGGCTCTACGCCGTGGGCGAGGTGGCCTGCACGGGCGCGCACGGCGCCAACCGCTTAGCGTCAAACTCCCTGCTCGAATCTCTCGTGTTCTCGTTCCGCGCCGTCTCCACCATCGGGCAACCGTGGCCGGCGGACGCCCCAGCCGACCGCTGGCGGGATTCTGGGCCCCTCGACGTGATTGAACTCGACAAGCGCGACGTCCTGGCCAAACCCGACTCGGGTCGTCAGGTGGTTGACCGCGTTGAGCTTCAGACGCTGATGTGGGACGACGTGGGGCTCGCCCGCACGGGTGAGCGCCTCGAGGCCACCCGTGCCCGCTTGGCGTTGTGGCGCGCCACGCAGAAGAAGCATCGCTTCTTTCCCGACTGGGAAGATGCCAGCCTGCTCACGCTCGCACACGCGGTCACCGCAGCGGCCGCAGCGCGCCACGAGTCGCGCGGTGCTCACTACCGACTCGATGACCCCGCAACGAAAAGTGAGATGGCTCGGCCCATCATCGTGAAACGGGGGATGTCATGATCTCCCCTGTGCCAGAACTTGACCAGACGATTGTTGATGCCAAGGTGGCCGAGGCGCTCAGTGAGGATGCCCCCACCGGCGATGTCACGGTGGACAACATCATTCCCGCAGACCTGAATGCCACGGCCGCGCTGACAGCCCGCGAGCCCGGCGTGATGGCCGGTGAGCAGTTGTTTGAAGCTGCCTTTCGACTCTCCGACCCGCGCATCGAGGTAACGATCGAGATCCACGACGGCATGCCGTTTGTTGCCGGAGATTGTGTTGCCACGGTCACCGGACCCGCGCGCGGCGTGCTCACCGCCGAGCGCGTGGGCCTCAACTTTGTGCAACGGTTGAGCGGTATCGCCACACTCACGCACCGTTATGTTGAGGCGGTGGCCGGCACGAGTGCGGTCATTCTCGACACCCGCAAGACCACTCCTACCCTTCGCATCTTCGAGCGGCATGCCGTGGTGTGCGGAGGGGGCACGAATCATCGCTTCAGCCTGTCGCACGGTTTCATGGCCAAAGACAACCATCTGGCCGTGCTAGCCGCTGGCGGCAAAGACCTCAGCTCAGAACTTCAACGGGTGATGGGCGGGCTCGCCCCGGGCATCCCGTTCGAGGTCGAGGTGGACCGTCTCGACCAAATCGACGCTGTGCTCGCCGGCGGTGCCGAGATTGTGATGCTCGACAACTTTTCTCTGGACGACCTGGCCCGCGCGGTTGCGCTGATTGGTGATCGCGCGCGCACTGAGGCCAGCGGCGGCGTAAATCTCACCACCGTGCGGGACATCGCCGAAACCGGTGTGAACACCATTTCCGTGGGTGCGCTGACCCACAGCGCGCCCGCCCTGGATCTCGGGCTCGACATATCTCTCACCCCGGCAACGTAGAGGTCGGAGCGCACACCCATGGACACCCTTTACCTCGACAACGCCGCAACGACGCCCGTGCATCCCGCGGCGCTCAATGCCGCGTGGCCGTTTCTGACGAGCGAGTTCGGAAATGCGTCGAGCACCCACGAGTTGGGCGAACACGCGGCGGAGGCACTGGCAGATGCTCGGACCCGTCTGGCGAGCGCCCTCGGGGCTCGCGCCGGAGAAATCGTCTTTACCTCGGGTGGCACCGAGGGTGACAACCTCGCCGTCGTAGGGCTGGCGTTGGCTAACCCGCGCGGCAAGCACATCGTTTCGGCGCGCACCGAGCACGAGGCAGTGCTCGCCGCACTCGAGTACCTCGAGCGCGTGCACGGCTTTGAGATCAGCTGGCTGGCTGTGGCAAAGGACGCTGCGCTCAACCCGGACGACCTTGACACTGCTCTGCGCGACGACACCACGCTGGTGACCCTGATGATGGCCAATAACGAGGTGGGCACGCTGCACCCGGTTCGAGAGTTGGCTGAACGTGCCCACCGCCGGGGCGCGCTGTTTCACACCGATGCGGTGCAGGCCATCGGATGGATTCCCCTCAACGTGCACGACCTCGGCGTGGATGCCCTCACACTGAGCGGGCACAAGATTGGCGCGCCCAAGGGCAGCGGCGCCGTCTTCGTGCGTTCGGGGTTGGCCATAGAGCCGCTCCTGCACGGCGGAGGCCAGGAGGGCGATCGGCGCTCGGGTACTGAAAACGTGGCCTGGGCCGTTGCACTGGCAACAGCGCTCGAGCTCCTTCCCGCGAGCGCATCGGAAGGCCCCCGCGTTGCTCGGCTTCGAGATGATTTCATTGAGCGCGTGCTCAGCACTGTGCCCGAGGCACGACTGACCGGTTCGACTCACGACCGCCTTGCCTCGATCGCATCGTTCACGCTCGCCGGTGTGGGCGGCGAAGCGATTCTGTTGGAGCTTGAACGGCGCGGAGTGATTGTGTCCAGCGGTTCGGCGTGTGCGGCCGGGCGCGACGACCCGTCCCACGTACTGACCGCCTGTGGGTTCACCGATGATGAGGCCCGGACGTCGGTGCGGTTTAGCCTGGCGCACACGACATCGGCAGAAGACCTCATGCGGGCCGCCCGGGCACTCCGCGAATCCGTAGACGCGGTAAGTGGGCTTGCGGGCCCAGCGGCCAGCTAGGGCCCGGAGACCTGTAGCGCGCGGTCTAAGAGATTGAATAGCTGCTCGCGAACCTCGTCGCGCGTCGAAATCTCGCGAGTCCAGGGCAAGCGCACAGGGATTTCCTCGTTGCTCACGCTCGCGGCGAAGTCCACGCCCGTCGCGTCGAAGCCGACCATGGTGGCCGATGTGGCCTCGGGTTGACCGCCCAACACCTGCACCATGAATAAGTTGTTCGCCGACTGGTAGGAATTCATGTAGCCGCACACACCGGTGACGATCTCCGGTTCAAAACTCATTTGCTGCCTCCGCGATTTTGGCTACCGGCCGTGTGACCGCAACCGTGACACAGTCACATTCTCTAGGGGTTAGTTTATTAGGGTGAAAAGTTTCTCTCGTCTTGTTCTCGCGAAGCCGCTTGCGTCGCTGCTGATTTTTGTTGCCCTCATTGCCGGCGCCAGCGTCTGGGGTCTGCAGGCCTTCGGCAGCCTCCAGTCGTCGGGCTACAGCGACCCGGATTCTGAATCGGGGCAGGTTTACACGATCCTGGAGGAAACGTTTGGCAACGATCCGGTAGATCTCGCCATCATCGCCGACTTCCCTCAGGATGTGGACACCACCGCCTCGCGCGACTCCGCCACGCAGCTGACCGACGCCCTGACCGACATCGCGGGCGTTCGTGAGGTGAGCAGCTACTTCTCGCTCGGAAACCCGTCGACCCTCAAGAGCACCGACGGCACGGCCGCCTACTTCCTTATCCAATACGAGGATTCCGTCTCGGGAGCTGATGAAACGCGGCTGATCGAGGAGACCGCGGGTGATTCCTTCGAGGGCGTTGAACTGCACTACACCGGCATCCGTGCGATGGCCAATGCGCTCAACGATGGCATAACCGAAGACATCGCGATATCGGAGAGTATCGCCATTCCATTGAGCATCATTCTGCTGCTGTTTGTCTTTGGTTCGGTTGTCTCCGCGGGTCTCCCCCTGCTGGTGGGCGGCTCGGCCGTGCTCGGTGGCTTCTTCTTCGTCTGGCTAGCCACGCGCTTTACCGACGTCTCGATCTTCTCGGCCAACCTGATTACCGCGCTCGGCCTCGGCCTCGGCATCGACTACGCGCTACTGATGGTGAATCGCTTCCGCGAGGAGCGCGCACGCGGGCTCCCGGTCAAAGACGCCGCCGCCAAGACCATGGAAACAGCCGGACGAACGGTGTTTTTCTCTGGTCTCACCGTGGCCGTGGTGCTGGCATCGATGGTTATTTTCCCGCAGTATTTCCTCCGGTCGTTCGCCTACGCCGGAGTGGGCGTGGTTGTGGTTGCCGTCTTCGGCGCCCTGGTTGCTCTCCCCGCCATGCTCGCGCTGCTGGGTGATCGCGTCAACAAGCTCAAGGTGCTCCGCGGCAATCTTGCCCCCAAAGACACCGGGGGCTGGAGCAACGTATCGCGCTGGGTGATGCGCTGGGCAATCCCCGTGTTCGTGGTGACGGCCCTGGGAATGGGCGCACTGATGAGCCTCGGGGCTGGCGTCAAGTTTGGTCTCGTTGACGAACGCATCCTGCCCGCGTCGGACCCCGTCGCTGTATCCAGCGAAATCGTCCGTGACCGTTTTGACGGACAAGAGTCGAAGCCCGTCGAGATCATTCTCACGGGAGCTACCGCACAGCAGGCGGCGGATTACGCCACAGAGCTGAGCAAACGCGACAACATCACGCGCGTGCAGTCTGTTGCCGGCATCACCGTCGACGGTCAAACCGACCCGCGCACCGCAAGCGCTTTTGCCGACTATGTCCTCGGCGACCAACAGCGCATTGTTGCCGTCCACGACGTAGAAGCCCGCAGCAACGACGGCATCACGGTGACAAAAGACATTCGGTCGATGAGTGAGCCGTTCACCGTTCAGGTGGGTGGCATTGCCGCCGACTACTCCGATTCGCTCGACGCCATCTCGGCCAAGCTGCCGTGGCTCGTGCTGTGGGTGTTCGCTGCCACTCTCATCTTGCTCTTCCTCTTTACCGGAAGTATCTTGCTACCCCTCAAGGCCTTCTTGTTCAACATCATGTCGCTCGGTGCCACCCTGGGCTTCCTCACGTGGGTGTTCGTGGGCGGCCACCTGAAGTGGCTCATCGGCGACTTCACCACCACCGGCAGTATCGACGCGTCGAACATCATTTTGATCGCCGTCGTCACGTTCGGCCTGTCGATGGACTACGAGCTGTTCCTGCTCAGTCGCATAAAAGAGCAACACGATGCCGGCATGAGCACCGAAGACTCGGTGGCTGTCGGGCTCCAGCGCAGCGGTCCGATTATTACGGCCGCCGCGCTCGTGCTGGCCGCGAACTTCTTGCCGCTGGCAATTTCGGGAATCTCCAGCATCAAGATGCTCGCGCTCGGTATCTCGTTCGCCATCATTCTCGATGCCACCGTGGTGCGGGCCCTCTTGGTGCCGTCACTAATGAAGCTGTTCGGCAGCGCCAACTGGTGGGCACCGCGCTGGATGCGCTGGATTTACGACAAGCTGGGGCTCGCGCACTAGGGCTCGACACTCGGCTCCGGTCAGGCTCCGCTGACGCCGAAGAGAAGGCCCACGCTGTACGTTGCCCCCACGGCTACGGCACCCAGAATGAGTTGACGCAGCGCACTTCGCCACCACCGTTTTCTCGTAAACCGGGCCGTCAATCCGCCGGCAATCACGAGTCCCACAGCGCCAACGATGAGTCCCGCTGCCAGGGAGTCAAATCCACAGGCATAGGGAATCAGCGGGATAAAGGCGCCCGAGGCAAACGTGGCGAACGATGACACGGCGGCAATCCAGGGAGACGGCTTCGTCTCGGGGTCCATGCCGAGCTCGTGCGTGATGTGCAGGCGCGGTGCATTTTCATTATTTCGGTGCACTTGCTTCGCTGCGACCTCCGCGGTCCTTGTTGACATTCCCATGGAAACGAAGGCGACTCTGAGCTCGTTCTGCTCCCCTTCGGGATTGCGCCGATGCGCTTCTCGCTCGATGGCAAGTTCAGAGTCGACCTGCTCATTTTGGGTTTTCACGGAGGTGTACTCACCCAAGGCCATAGAGAAGGATCCGGCGACAAGGCCGGCAACACCGGTGAGCACGATGGTTCCGGAGGACGCTCCGGCTGCGCCGATGCCGGCAATGAGTGAGATGTTCGACACCAGACCGTCCATGGCACCAAAGACAGCCGCCCTCAGCCATCCACCGGAGACATCGGGATGTTTGTGGTCGTGGTCATGCGGGTTTGCGTGAGTCGGTTCTTCCATCGCACACTCTTCTCAGTCCTCGCCCATATTGCCACACCCCGCACGCCTCAAAATCCTGCCTGAATCGCCAGCACGCCGGGAAAAACCGCGAACAGAATCGTCACTGGAAGAATCATGAAGACGAGCGGTACGAGCATTCCCACCTCCTGCTTGCTCGCGCGTTCGATCAGGTGGCGAGCGCGAGCCGCCTCGAGGGCATCCACCTCATCACGCAGGGCACGTGCCACGGGAGCCCCCGAGACACAAGCAGAGACGAGCGCGCCGAGTACACGCGTGGCGGCCGGATGAGCCATGCGGTCGGAAGCCGCACCAAGCGCAACGTCGAGAGAGCGACCGAGCTCAATCTCGGCCATGGCGTGCGATACCTCGGCGCACAGTCGGCCGGTCCCCGTGTGGGCCACTCGACCCAAGGCACGCGTGACCGTGTCGCCCGCCTCGACCGCGATGGCGACGAAACCCACAACGATGGGCAGCTCTGCATCGATGGCGCGGTGGACCTGGCGCGCTTTTCGGCTGAGTCGATAAACCGGATACCACCCTGCCACCGTGCATCCCGTGGTGGCCAACACAACGATGCTGGTCCACGGCGAACCCACCGCCACCAGAACGCCTCCGATGGCCGCACCGACCACGAGTCCGAGTGACGCCCGAGCTACGACCCCCTCGCGAAACTCTTGAGCACTCGCTGTGGATCCCGCCGCCCGGAGCTGAAGATTCAGCCGATGCGCGGGGAGCGGCAGGGCGGTCACCGTGCGGGCAACCAGCCCCCGATAACCTCCTCGCGCTTTAGCTCGCTCTACCGCGTGGTCGAAGGCGGCCGAAGAAATGCGCGCCACGCGCGGGGCAACCCGATCAGTCAGGCGCTCGGCGCGCCAGGTGCGCGCTTGAGCGGTCACCAGCCACAATCCCCCACCCAAAGCAGCACCCAGCAGGATCGCCAAGCCCACAGCGCTCACGCGAGCACCCGAACATCGGGGGCGGGCGCAGCGATGCGGCTTACCAGGAGGAAGGCGGTTACGGTTACGGCGTAACCGACGAGCAACACCAGGGTTCCCTCGATCGTGCCGTAGGCCTGCCGCCCCTCCGGGCGCGTTCCCAAGACAAGAACCGCAATCCACGGAGCCAGGGCGCCAACAATGGCAGCCACCCGAATCCAGGCCGCGCGGGCACGAACCTCAGCCTGGACAGACGATTCGCGTCGCACGTCGCGTGCCAGAGCAACCAGGCCGTGCATGACCCCTGCCCCACCACATTCCCCGGCGAGCCGAAGTGTCTCAATGACCCGGTCACCCACCGCACTCGCCCACACCTGCTTGGCGAGCGAGAGCGAGCCCGAAACATCCGACGTCGTACTCACGGCGATCATGAAATCTCGCGCTCCGGCGGAAATGACGCCGCGAGAAGATTCGGCGAGCAGCGACATCGCCGCCGTGATCGTGCCCCCGGATCGAAGCGCTGAAATGAGCTCGTCAATGACGCCCGGCCACTCCTCTGCCAGACGTCGGGAACGTCGGTCAGCCGCAGCCCTCGTGACAGCCCAGGGAACGGCCACGGTGGTGATGCCGGCAACCACACCGAGTCCGGGGATGCCGGTAATGAAGCCTAGGGCGACACTGACGAGAATTCCGATCGTCACGGTGACGAGGGATTTCCGCACCGCGCCGGGGTCTCTTCGGCGCGGTGCGGCTTGGGCCGAAGCCGTCCGCGCATCCGTGCGTCGGCTCACCATCACCGAAAGCACGACCCACGCACCGGCTCCGAGAGAAATTCCCAGGCCCACGCCCCACAGCGCGGTCAACACGCGGCCCGCGCAAGCAATCGTGAGGGATCGAAGCCGGCACGCTCGAACTTCGACAGGCGAGACGGCCGGATTCCCGTGGGCATGAGGCCGTCGGGGCCGACGGCAAAGATGACGTCAACATCGGGCGGTCCGTGGTTCGTTGTGACGACGGCAATCTCGCGAACGCGTCGAACGCCAGTTCGGTCAATCTCGCAGTGCACGACAATATCGACACACGCCGTTACCGTCTGGGCCACGAACGCGCCGTCCACATTTCCGCCTGCGAGCAGGGGCAGTGCACACAGTTTGTTCAGTGCCTCGCGTGCACTGTTGGCATGTACCGAACATGCACCCGCCAAACCGCTGTTGAGCGCGATAAGCATGTCGAGACTCTCGGCCCCGCGCACCTCGCCCACCACCAACCGATTGGGGCGCATCCGCAGCGCCTCACTGATCAGGCGACGCAGGCTCACCTCGCCCGCACCCTCGAGGTTTGGCGCACGGCACTGCAGCGAAACGAGATCGTCAGCGTCAATGTCGAGTTCTCGGGTTTCTTCCACGGTCACGATGCGCTCATCCGCGCGACCGGCCGAAAGAAGCGCGTTCAACAGGGTGGTCTTGCCCGCCTGGGTCGAACCCGAGACGATCACGTTGAGGCCCGCGAGCACGCACATGCGCAGAAACTCTGCCGCCTGCTGGGTCAGCGCTCCCCGCTCAACGAGATCACCGAGCGAGCGGATGGAGCGCGAGAACTTGCGAATGTTTACCGCCCAGTGTCGGTGCGAGATGTCAGGAATGACCACGTGTAACCGCGAGCCGTCGGGCAGGGAGGCGTCAACAAACGGCATCGAGGTGTCGAGTCGCCGACCTGCTTGCCACAGCATGCGTTCGATGATGCGGTGAATCTCACTTTCACTCAAGCTCCGATCGAGACGCTCGGCCGTTCCGTTTCTCGCCACGAACAGGCGATCCGGGGCGTTAATCCAGATCTCCTCAATGGTCGGGTCATCGAGAAGGGGTTGCAGTGCGCCATAACCGGATAACCTGTCGGCCACGGCCGCAACAGCATCGTCCACGTCGGCGATTCCAGGCACACCCCGCGCGTGCGAGCGTTCGGCGTAGTGGGTGACTTCTGCGGCAATGAGCTGCTGCATTTCGGATGTCGTTAGCGGCATGCCCACATCGTGCCGTCCACCGTTAGCACCGGCGGTGACCTTTCCACAGATGGTGGTCATTTTCGGCTGGCCAGACCTGCCTAGAATTGAGGGAAGCGGGAGTGGTGAAATGGCAGACACGCAGGATTTAGGTTCCTGTGCCTTCGGGCGTGAGGGTTCAAGTCCCTCCTTCCGCACGATGGGGGCACGAACCGAAAACCTGTGCCTTCGGGCACTCAGAACGTTAGGAAACCCATGATTCTGGCCTCCGCCCTAGATAATCAGATGGGCGATGTGCTCGCGAACGCCGGGCCCATTCTTTTCTACCTCGTGGTGTGGGGCTTGGTTTTTGCCGGGACGGGCCTCTTCGTGGGTGTGTTCATCCCGTTCATCACGGGCGACTCACTGCTCTTCGCCGCCGGTCTCGTCACCGCCTCCGCACCCGACGATCTCAATGTCGTGATTTTAGCCATCGGCGTGGGAATCGCGGCGTGCGTGGGCGACCAAGTGGGGTTTATCATGGGGCGCCACCTGGGCCGCCCGTATCTGGACAAGAAGGCTGGCCCGAGAATGACCCGGCTCGTTGTTCGCGTGGAGCGCTTCTATCTCAAGTACGGCTGGTGGTCGGTGGTCATCGCTCGATTCATGCCGTGGGCGCGCGTGTTGATTCCGTGGATTGCCGGCATCGGAAAAATGAACTATACGAAGTTCCTCACCAGCAACCTCGTGGGGGCGATTGCCTGGGGCGTGGGACTCTCCCTCGTGGGATTCTTCGCCGCGAGCATTCCTGAGGTCAAGGTGGCCGCGTACATCATCGGCGGATTCTTCATCGCGCTCTCCCTCATCTTTGGCACGCGCACGTGGATCCTGGATCGGCGTGAAAGACGCGAGCAGTCGCAACAGACTAAGTCGTCTCTCAGCGACTGAACAGTAAACTCCCCTTATGCATCTCATTTCGTGGCTTGATCCGGCAAACCTCATCGAAGGATTTGGTGCTTACGCGCTCCTGGGCGTGGCCATCATCGTGTTTGCTGAGACGGGTCTCCTCGTCGGGTTTCTCTTTCCCGGGGACACGCTGCTGATTCTCACCGGAGTTCTGGCTATCGACGGCACGTTCAAAGTGCATATAGCCGTGGTGTGCGCGGTCATTGCACTCGCCGCGTTCTTGGGCGGCGAATTGGGCTATCTCATTGGCCACAAAGCTGGCCCGGCCATTTTCGAAAGACGTGAGAGCGGACTCTTCAGTAAGAAAAATGTGGCGCGCACCAACGCGTTTTTTGTGCGCTTCGGCCCCATTGCCGTGATCCTGGCGAGATTTGTGCCCGTCGTGCGCACCTTCGCCCCGATTGCCGCCGGCGTAGGACACATGCCGTGGAAGCGTTACACGCTCTACAACCTCATCGGCGCACTGATCTGGGGTGCTGGTCTGACTTACCTTGGATTCCTCGCCGGACACATCCCCGGGGTCAAGGAATTCGTTGAAGAGTACATCGACCTTGTGTTGATCGGCGTCGTGCTCGTCGTGCTCATCCCGACTGTGTTCCACTACGTGCAGTCGTTTATTCGTGCTCGTCGGGACCGTGCCCGGAATGCCGACGGACCGCTCACTGATGCCGAGGTCACGCTTCCGGAAGATGTGTTCACACCGCGCAGCTCAGAGCGCGAAAAGAAGGACTAAGCGGTTCCCAGCATGTTCGCCAATGCGGCGATGGCGCGAGCCCGGTGGCTCAACGCGTTCTTGGCCGTCGGTTCGAGCTCGGCCGCCGAAATCTCATAACCCTCGGGAACAAAAATAGGGTCGTAACCGAATCCGCTCGAACCCAGCGGTGCCCCGGAGATGCGCCCCGCCCACACACCCTCCACGCTGAACTCACGCGCGGGTGCGTCTGACGTTGACGGAATTACCACCGCGATCACGCACCGAAACTGGGCGGAACGATACGCGTCAGGTACATCAGACAACTGTGCCAACAGGAGCGCCACGTTGCGCTGGTCTGTGGCTCCCTCCCCCGACCAGCGTGATGAGAAGATTCCGGGCATACCGGAGAGTGCGTCGACACACAGGCCCGAATCGTCGGCCAGCGCGGGCAGCCCCGTGTGTTCGGCCGCGGCGCGTGCCTTGATAAAGGCGTTCTCAACGAACGTGCGCCCGGATTCAACGGGCTCCGGTCCTTCGTAGCCGGTCACACTCACACCGGTGAGTGCCGACGTCAGAATCTGGTCAAACTCGGCCACCTTGTGCGCGTTGTGCGTCGCGAGTACGAACCTCATCAGGGAAGACCTAGGCGAGAGTCGCGCGCTGAATCTCGGCGAGCGATGTCGTACCCTCGAGCGCGAGATCGAGCAGCGCGTTGAGTTCATTGCGATCGAAGGGGGCGCCCTCAGCCGTGCCCTGAACCTCGACGAACAGTCCACGCCCGGTCACCACGACGTTCATGTCGGTCTCCGCACGCGAATCTTCGGTGTACTCCAAATCGAGAAGGGGGACGCCGTCAATGATGCCCACCGACACTGCGGCGATGCTGTCGATAATGGGTGTAGCGCGTTTGGCGATGAAGCCCTTTTCACGCCCCCACTCAATGGCGTCGACCAGCGCCACGTATGCTCCGGTGATGGCCGCCGTGCGCGTACCGCCATCGGCCTGGAGAACATCGCAGTCGATCACAATGGTGTTCTCGCCCAATTCCTTGGTGCTCACCACAGCGCGCAGGCTGCGACCGATCAGGCGAGAAATCTCGTGCGTGCGTCCACCAATTTTTCCCTTGACGGATTCGCGATCCATGCGGTCGTTTGTCGAGCGCGGAATCATGGCGTACTCGGCGGTGACCCATCCCTTGCCCTTGCCCATCATCCAGCGAGGAACGCCGTTGGTGAACGACGCGAGGCACAGAACTTTCGTGCGGCCGAACGACACGAGGGCACTGCCCTCGGCCTGGTCGCTCCAGCCGCGTTCAATAGTGACCGCGCGGAGCTCGTTCGGGGTGCGCCCATCGGCGCGACGTTCTTCTGACATGTCAGCCCTATCTAGTTGTGGGATAAATCGATGACGCCGGTGGGCGTGTAGTCGACGTTGTCGACCTGCGGCCCCAGCAACAGCCGGGCGAGGCGCAGAAATTCTGCCGTGTTCTGACCCGTCGCTTCGTAACGGTAAACCGGGGGTTCCGACGCGATGCGATCAAGACCGTTATTGAGAAGTTCTCGATAGACGTCCTTGGCTGTCTCGTTATCGCTGCCAACGAGGCGAACGTTCTCGCCCATCACATACGCAATGGCGCCGCGCAAGAACGGGTAGTGCGTGCAGCCCAAAACGAGCGTGTCGACATCGGCCTCGATCAGCGGGCCAAGATACTCGCGCGCGGCCCGCAAAACCTCGTCGCCACTGGTCTGCCCCGCCTCGACAAACTCCACGAATCGCGGTGCGTCCTGCGCGAAGACCTCGAGCTGCGGTGCCGCAGCAAAGGCGTCTTGGTAAGCGCGCGAGGTGATGGTGGCCGTCGTGCCGATGACACCTACACGGTGGTTGCGCGTGGCCGCCACGGCGGCACGCACCGCCGGCTGAATAACCTCGACCACGGGAACCGAGTAGCGCTCACGCGCGTCGCGCAGCATGGCCGCGCTGGCTGTGTTGCACGCAATCACCAACATCTTGACGCCCTCGTCAACAAGCTGATCGAGCACACCGAGAGCGTATTGACGCACATCAGCCATGGATTTGTTGCCGTAGGGCGAGTGTGCCGTGTCTCCAACGTACGTCAGCGACTCGTGCGGGAGGGAGTCGCGAATGGCTCGCGCCACAGTAAGCCCGCCCACGCCCGAGTCGAAAACGCCGATGGGAGCGTTTCTATTCATTCAACGACTCGTAAATCTCTTTGCACGTGGGGCACACGGGAAACTTCTCGGGGTCACGGCCGGGCGTCCACACCTTGCCGCAGAGCGCGATCACAGGTTTGCCGGTGACGGCCGACTCAAGAATCTTCTCTTTCTGAACGAAGTGCGAGAAGCGCTCGTGGTCGCCCTCGTCGAGGGTGATGAGCTGCTCCTCACGCTCGAGTACCGAGGTTCCACCCACGTCAGGCTGTTTGTCGTCGTCTGCTGAGTTGCGCCACATACCTGCCATTCTACGAGCGCAGCAGGGCAGATGCGCAGGTGACCGTTAGCCAATTGTGACCAATCAGGGGAGGCCTGCATGCCCGTTTTTCAGGTGAACGTGAGGTAAACTAAGGGTGACATAACGGGGTGTCGTCAAAATCTTTTGGCGTCGGAACCCCGTTTTTTGCGGGAAGGCCTGCGCCCTTCTCCCGAGGAGTATCTCTCATGACTTTTTCTGTTGTTATCTTGGCCGCCGGAATGGGCAGTCGCCTGGGTCGTTCATTGCCCAAGCCCCTCACCGAGCTTGCCGATGGCCGCACCATCATGCGCCAGCAGATGGACAACATCCGCGCGGCTTTCGGCAACGTGCCCGTGGCTATCGTTGTGGGCTACCGCGCCGAGGACATCGTCGAAGCGTTCCCCGAGGCAACGTTTGTCTACAACGACGAGTACGACACCACCAATACGTCTCAGAGCCTCCTGCGCGCTCTTCGTGAGAGCGAAAATGGCGGCGTGCTGTGGATGAACGGTGATGTTGTGTTTGACCCGCAGGTTCTTATGCGCTCGGCGCACCTGATTGAATCCGACCAGTCGTTCGTGACCGTGAACACCTCGTCGGTGTCCGACGAAGAGGTCAAGTACACCGTGACCCCCGAGGGTTTCATTCGCGAACTGAGCAAGACCGTCGTGGGCGGCCTCGGCGAGGCCGTGGGCATCAACTACATTTCGTCGACCTCAAAGGCCACGCTCATCACGCAGTTG
>CAIOGW010000174.1 GCA_903857985.1 uncultured Microbacteriaceae bacterium | reverse complement strand
CGAGTTTTTCGAGCTCGGCGCGCTTGGCGGCATCGCCCAGCACCGACTCGTCCACGTTGAAGACGAAGATGACCGGCTTGGCGGTGAGGAGTCCGAGCTCCTTGATGGGCTCGAGGTCGATGCCCGACACCGAAAGAAGGTTGCCGTCGTTGAGCACGGCCTGTGCGGCGAGCGCGGTCTCGAGCGCGGCGGCCTCAGCCTTCTTGCCCTTGACCTCTTTCTCGATGCGCGGGATGGCCTTCTCGAGGGTCTGCAGGTCGGCGAGGATCAGCTCGGTGTTGATGGTCTCGAGGTCGCTGGCGGGGTTGACGCCACCCTCGACGTGCACCACATCTGGATCCACGAATCCGCGCACCACTTGGGCGATGGCATCGGCCTCACGAATATTGGCGAGGAACTGGTTGCCCAGACCCTCCCCCACACTGGCGCCGCGCACGATGCCGGCGATGTCAACAAACGAAACGGGCGCGGGCAGGATGCGCTCACTGCTGAAGATGCCGGCAAGCACGGTGAGACGCTCATCCGGCAGGTTGACCACACCCACGTTCGGCTCGATGGTGGCAAACGGGTAGTTGGCCGCCAGCACCTGGTTCTTGGTGAGTGCATTGAACAGGGTGGACTTGCCAACGTTGGGCAGACCGACGATTCCGATAGTGAGAGCCACGAGAGTCAAGCCTACCGGCGGAGGTTCGGGCGTTATTCACACCCCGCTTTATGGCTCAGGCGTGAACATGCTTGCCAGTTCCATTTGTTACATGAAACAATGTTGAGTATGACTAGTGGTGACAGAGTGAGCAGACACCGGAGGCGCAAGATGAACGAAGGGCTCAAACTCGTGCAGGTCTGGGTTCCCGATAGAAACTCGGAGACGTATCTCGCCGATATTCGTCAGCAGTGCGCCATTGCCAACGCCGATCCCAACCGCTCAGAAACGTTGACCTGGTTGGAAGGTGCGCAGGCGGAGTTCGTGTCGAGCCAACCGGAGTTTGACTGGGTTCAGTTCGGCACCAATCCTCTTGGGTCTCAAGAATCGGAAGCACCGCTGTCGTGAAGCGAGGCGAGATCTGGATTGCCGCAGGAGGAATGTATGCCGGCAAGCCACGCCCCGTCGTGATCATTCAGGACGATGCCTTTGCCGAACTCGATTCGCTCACGTTCTTTCCACTCACCACTCACGACCTCAACATCAGCGCCCTCCGGGTGCCGATTGACGTCTCCACCTCGACCGGGGCATCGGTGACGAGCTTCGTCGAGGTGGACAAAATCAGCACATTGCACCGCCGACAGTTTTCGAGAAAGATTGGCGCCGTAAGCACCCGCGACATGCGCAAAATCGAGCGCGCGATGCTGGCATTCCTCGGAATCGGATCTCCCCGCTAGACGGTGAAGTCCGGCGTAACGCGCCACACGGTTGAGGTTTCCAGCGCCTCGAGCACCCACAGCGCCTGCACCTTGGCGTGGTCGTCGCTGACATCGCTGTAGACGTCGATGGCCAGGGGCGGCGGCTCGCCAAACTTAGGGATTTCCATTTCAATCCACGTGTGAGCCGAGAGGGCGATCCAGGGCTGAGGCGTGCCCGAATCGCTCACCACGGAATCGCAGGCGAGCGCCACCGAATCGAGCGCATCGATCTTGTTGACAGCGTTGTGCACGACGAGCGTGGCGCAGAAAGCCGTGTCGAACTGGGGACGCATGATGTTCGGGAGCTAGTTCTGCGGAAAGCCGAGGTTGATGCCGCCGTGGCTGGGGTCGAGCCAGCGACTGGTCACGGCCTTGGCACGCGTATAGAAGTGCACGCCCTCGATGCCGTGCACCTTGGTGTCGCCAAACATCGACTGCTTCCAGCCACCAAACGAGTGATACGCCACTGGCACGGGAATCGGCACGTTGATGCCCACCATGCCCACCTGGATCTCGTTCTGGAATCGGCGCGCGGCTCCACCGTCGTTGGTGAAGATGGCCGTGCCGTTGCCGAACGCACCCGAGTTGATGAGGTTCACGCCCTCGTCATAACTGGCCACGCGCACGATGCTCAGCACCGGGCCAAAGATTTCCTCGGTGTAAGCCTTCGACGTGGTGGGCACACGGTCGAGGAGCGTGGGACCGAGCCAGAAGCCGTTGGGGTCGTCGTCCACCTCGATGCCGCGGCCGTCGACCACAACGGTGGCACCGTCTTTCGCAGCAGTATCGATATACCCGGCCACCTTGTCGCGGTGCACCTCGGTGACAAGCGGGCCCATGTCGCACGCGCGACGACCGTCGCCAACTACCAACTTGGCCATGCGCTCAGTGAGCTTGGCAATGAGTTCGTCGGCTACAGGCTCAACGGCCACGACCACGGAGATGGCCATGCAGCGCTCGCCCGCCGAACCGAATCCGGCGTTGATGGCCGAGTCGGCAACGAGGTCGAGGTCGGCATCCGGCAGAACCAGCATGTGGTTCTTGGCGCCACCGAGAGCCTGCACGCGCTTGCCGTTCGCAGCGCCCGTTTCGTATACGTACTTGGCAATGGGCGTGGATCCCACGAACGAGACGGCGGCCACATCCGGATGCGTCAGCAGGCCGTCGACAGCCTCCTTGTCACCCTGCAGCACCGTGAAGATGCCGTCGGGGAGACCGGCTTCCTTGAGAATCTGGCCCAACCAGATAGCGGCCGAGGGGTCCTTCTCGCTGGGCTTGAGCACCACCGCGTTACCCGAGGCGATGGCCACCGGCACGAACCACAGCGGCACCATGGCCGGAAAGTTGAACGGGCTGATGACGCCCACCACTCCGATGGGCTGACGAATCGTGTACACGTCCACGTTGGTGGATGCGTTCTCCGAGTAGAAGCCCTTGAGTAGATCCTGGATGCCGCAGGCGAACTCCACGACCTCTTGACCGCGAGCAATTTCGCCCAGGGCATCCGAGAGAACCTTGCCGTGCTCGCTCGTGATGATTTCGGCCAGCTCACCCTTGCGCGCGTTGAGCAGCTCGCGGAACGCGAACATCACCTGGGTGCGCTTGGCCAGCGAGGCATCGCGCCAGGCCGGGAAGGCCAGCGAAGCGGCGCCGATGGCGGCATCGATCTCGGCGCGATTGGCGAGGCCAACATTTTTGGTTGCGACGCCCCGGGCAGGGTCGAAGACGGGGGCGGTGCGGCCGGAGGTGCTGGGCACGGCGGAGCCGTTAATCCAGTGGGGAATGAGCGGAAGATCAGTCATATCAATTCCTTGGTGTGGTTACTACGAATCTAGCCGTTGTTGCTGGCTCGCACCCGCGCGACGTGGCAACCCGCCGGTGTCCGAGGCCGGTGTCACACTGAATGCCATGGATATCGTTGCGGTTCTCGTGGGACTTCTGGTTGGCCTGGTTGTTGGCTTCTTGGTGGCGTGGATTGTGCGCGGTTCGCGTGCCGCCCAAAACGGCGATGCGTCGCTCGGCGTGCGTTTGGCTCAGGCCGAAGCCGTGGGAATGGAACGCCAAGCTCAGATTGATGGCCTCGCGCAGCGCAATAAGGACTTGGTCGATCAGCAGGCGCGCGACGCCCGCGTGGTGGCCGAGCTCACGCCGATTAAAGAGGTACTGCACCAGATGACCGTCAAGGTCAACGCCATGGAGAACGAACAGAAGCAGCAGCACGGGCTCATCACGCAGCAACTCACCGACAGTCGCCGTGCTGGCGACGACCTACGCGCCACCACCGAATCGCTGGCCAGCGCGCTGCGCTCCAACAACGTCAAGGGCCAGTGGGGCGAAGCGCAGCTGCGCCGCATCGTTGAGGTGGCCGGCCTGCTCGAATTCGTTGACTTCTCCACGCAAGAGACAACGAGCACTGAGGGCGGCAAAATCCGCCCCGACATGACCATCCGCCTACCCGGCGGGCGCACCATTCTGGTGGATGCCAAGGTGCCGTTCACGGCATACCTCGAAGCGAGCCAGATTCCCCCCACAGCAACCGGCGAGCAGGGAGCCCAACGCGACAAGCTGCTCAAGGATCACGTCAAGGCCCTCCGCGCGCACATCGACAACCTCAGCGGCAAGGCCTACTGGGATGGCTTCGACGGCGCTTCTGAGTTCGTGGTGGCGTTCGTACCCAGCGAATCGTTGCTCTCCGTGGCCCTCGAACTCGATCCCACCATTCTCGAGTACGCGTTTACTAAGCGGGTGGCCCTGGCCTCGCCGGTGAACCTCTGGGCCGTGCTCAAGACCGTGGCCTACAGCTGGCGCCAGCAGGTGGCCGCCGAACAGGTGACCGAGATCATCAAGCTCGGCCAAGAACTCTACAAGCGGGTGGGCGTTGTGGCCGGCCACGCCGACTCGTTGCGTGCCGCGCTCGACAAAGCGGTCAAGAGTTACAACGAGTTCGCCGGATCGCTCGAGCGCAACATGCTGACGACCGCCAAGAAGTTCCCCGGCATGGATCCCAACATCAGCCTCAAAGAGGTTCCGGCCATCGCCGCCACCACCGAGGGATTCCGCAAAGAAGAACTCACCAGCGACGAATAGACGCGCGGCTTCGGGCATGATGGGAGAACATGTCTGAAATCGGCGCCAAACTTGCTCTTCGCCCCGTGTGGGCGGGTCGAACGCTGGCACTCATCGGCATCGTGGTGGTGGCGCTCAACCTGCGCACTCTCCCCGGATCACTGTCTCCCCTCTTTGCACTGATCGAGCTCGAGTTCTCGGTGCCCACGGTTGCGATCGGAATCATCGGGGCCATTCCGCCCGCATGCTTCGCGATTGCGTCACTCATTACTCCCCGCATCGGTCGCCGTATTGGCATTGAGTGGGGGCTCATTCTGAGCCTCGTGTTCAGTCTCGTCGGACAACTGATACGCGTGCTCTCAAACGACTGGGTGGGACTCGCCGTGGGAACGTCGGTGGCTCTGTTCGGTGTGGGAATGGGAAACGTGCTGCTGCCCCCGGCGGTCAAGAAATACTTCCCCGATCGCATCAGTCTCATCACCGCCCTGTACGTGAGTGCCATGACGCTCAGTGCGGCCATCCCACCGTTCGTGGCATACCCGCTCGGCGACGCCGTGGGCTGGCGCTGGGAACTGGTGACGTGGGCGCTGGTGACATGCATCGCGTTCTTGCCGTGGCTCGCGCAATTGCGCAAAGACCGTCATGGCGCGGGTGGGGCCGACCACCTCGGCAGGCACAATCGTGTGCGACTCAACCTGTGGCGCTCCCCCACCGCACTGGCCATCGCCCTCACCCTCGCCGTGTCATCGCTCAACGGCTACATCATCAACGCCTGGCTACCCGCAGCCATGGTGGGCATCTCAGGTGCGACGCCGGCGGCCGGGGGACTGTACCTAGCCCTCTTTGCCATTGTGGGGTTTCCGATGGCGCTCATCATTCCCACGCTCGCCCGCCGTGTACCGCGCACCGACATCTTTGTCTTCGCCTCGGCGACCTTTCATGTGACGGGATACCTCGGTCTGTTGTTGTGGCCCCACGCAACAACATGGCTGTGGATCGTGCTTATCGGCATGGGCGGACTCATCTTTCCGCTCACGCTCACGCTCATGAATCTGCGCACCCGCTCCACCAGCGCGTCACTACAAGTCAGTGGTTTCTCGCAAATGGGCGCCTACACGGCGGCGCTGTTTGGCCCACTCGTTGTGGCTGTGCTGCACGAGGTCACGGGCGACTGGACAGCATTCCTCGTTCTCATGATCGTCATCTCACTCTGCGTTATCCCCGCGGCCATCATTCTGGGCCGAGGGCGCATTATCGAGGACGAAGTGGCGCAAGCGCGGGTTTAGTAACCGCCCGGGGTTAGGCCCAACGCTCGGCGAGGTAGTCGGCCTGCACGCGTCGAATGGTGCCCGACTTGCCCCGCATAATGATGCTGTCGGTGCGAATGATGGGGCCCTTGCGCCGCACCCCGCCAACCAACGCGCCGTCGGTCACACCCGTGGCCACAAAGAAGGTGTTGTCGCTGTTCACCAGCTCGTTGGCCTCATAGACGTAGTCCATCTTGAGGCCCGCGTCGACGCCGGCCTGCGCCTCAGCGTCGTCTTTGGGGGCGAGTCGTCCCTGGATAAAACCACCCAGCGCCTTGATCGCACATGCGGTGACGATGCCCTCGGGGCTGCCGCCAATTCCGATACACATGTCGATACGCGCTTCGTCGCGAGCCGCATTGATACCACCGGCCACATCGCCGTCGAGGAGCAGGCGTGTGCCGGCTCCCGCGTCGCGGATCTCTTGGATGATGCCCTCGTGACGCGGACGATCGAGAACCGCGACCACCAGCTCGCCCACCAGCTTGCCCTTGGCCGCGGCGAGCGCACGAATGTTTTCGGCAATCGACTGGCGAATGTCCACAACTCCCACGCCCTCGGGGCCGGTAACAAGCTTGTCCATATAAAAGACACTTGAGGCGTCGAGCATGGTACCCCGGTCGGAGGCGGCAATGACAGAGATGGCGTTCTGGCGGCCAGCGCTGGTGAGGCTCGTTCCGTCAATAGGGTCGACCGCAATGTCGCACGACGGACCGTCGCCGGTACCCACTACCTCGCCATTGAAAAGCATGGGGGCGTTGTCTTTCTCGCCCTCGCCGATCACGATCGTGCCCGAGAAGTCGACGGTGTTGAGAAAAACGCGCATGGCATCCACGGCCGCGCCATCGGCGCCGTTCTTGTCACCGCGCCCCACGAACGGGAACGACCGGATGGCGGCCGCCTCGGTGGCACGCACCAGTTCCATGGCAAGGTTGCGGTCGGGGTGAATGCGCAGGGGGCCGGGAGCAGAGGTCATGTCTTCACTTTATCCGCACGCGTTCGGCTTCATTAGACTGAAGTCGGGTGCGTCTGCGCCCGTGCTCGCCCACGAGGAGAAGTAATGCCCATCGCCACCCCGGACCAGTACGCCGCCATGCTCGATCGGGCAAAGGCTGCGGGCTTCGCGTACCCGGCCATCAACGTCTCGAGCACGCAGACACTCAACGCCGCTCTGCAGGGCTTGGCCGAAGCAGAATCCGACGGCATCATTCAGGTCACCACGGGCGGTGCCGACTATTTTGCCGGCCACACGGTGAAGGCCCGCGCCACGGGCGCCATCGCGTTTGCTCGCTTCGCCCGTGAGGTGGCGGCTTCCTACCCGGTCACCGTCGCTCTGCACACCGACCACTGCCCCAAGGATTCCCTCGACGGTTTTGTTAATCCGCTTATCGCGGCCAGCGAAGAAGAGATCAAGGCCGGGCGCGAGCCCCTCTTTCAGTCGCACATGTGGGACGGTTCGGCCGTGCCGCTCGCGGAAAACCTCGAGATTGCGCAGGCCATGCTGGCCAAGACACGCGCGATCAACGCCATTCTCGAAGTGGAGATTGGGGTTGTGGGTGGCGAAGAAGACGGCGTGAGTCACGACATCAACGACAACCTGTACACCACCGTGGAAGACGCCATCGCCACGGTCGAGGCACTGGGCCTTGGTGAGAACGGTCGCTACATGGCCGCCATGACCTTTGGCAACGTGCACGGTGTTTACAAGCCCGGTAACGTGAAGCTGCGTCCCGAGTTGCTCAAAGAGATTCAAGACGGCGTGCAGGCAAAGTTCGGCACCGGCGCCAAGCCCTTCGACCTCGTATTCCACGGCGGATCGGGTTCTACCGATGCCGAGATCGCCGAGGCCGTGGCCAACGGTGTGATCAAGATGAACATCGATACCGACACGCAGTACGCATTCACGCGTTCAATTGCCGACACGATGTTCACGAACTACTCCGGCGTGCTGAAGGTCGACGGCGAGGTGGGCAATAAGAAGATTTACGACCCGCGGGCCTGGGGCAAACTTGCCGAAACCGCCATGGCGGCCCGCGTGGTTCAGGCCACACAACAGCTCGGCTCTGCCGGGCACTCAGGAAAGTAGCCCGTGGCTAAAGAAATCGAAAAAAAGCCGCCCGTTGAGGACGCGCTCACACCTCGACGCTTTCCGCTCGATCGCGTGGTGGCCATTGCGCTGCTCGTTGTGGGCGGCATCAGCATCTTCTCGTCTCTGGGCGACTACCTCAACATGCCGCTCACCCTCAACCGGCTGCTCACCGAGTTACACACTCAGATGCCCGAGTTTGCCGAGATGACGTACACCGACACCGGTATCGCGCAGCCGGTGGGCATGATCATCATCACCCTGGAGGGTCTCATTTTTGGTCTCGCCGTCTGGGCTACCATTCGACGCCTCTCGGCCAAGAAACTCGCCTTCTGGGTGCCGATTGTGGGCTACCTCTCGACTTCTGCCGTCATCTTTGGCGGACAGCTCATCTGCCTGATGAGCGATCCAGCATTTGTCGATGCGTTTTGGGCTGCAACGCAGGCGCTACAGGCGGGAGTGGCAACACCCGGTCCCGCGGATTCGCCAACGCCTTCTTTGGCGCCGGTGCAACCGACGGCGTAACGCTAACTCTGCCGACTGGGGCGCAGCTCTTTGGGCAGTGAGAAAATCAGGTCTTCTTCGGCCGTCTTGACCTCGACCACGTCTGAGTAGCCACCCGAGGCGAGCAGTTCGAGCAGTTCACTCACGAGTTCTTCGGGCACGGATGCGCCGCTGGTGACGCCCACCGTGGCGGCACCGCGTAGCCACTCCGGGTCAACTTCGCTCGCGTAGTCCACGCGGTAGGCCTCGCGCGCGCCATACTCGAGAGCCACCTCAACGAGACGAACCGAGTTCGACGAGTTGGCCGAGCCCACAACCAGCACCACGTCGGCATCCGGTGCGACCTTCTTAATCGCGACCTGGCGGTTCTGCGTGGCGTAGCAGATGTCGTCGCTGGGCGGATCCTGCAGCTTCGGAAAGCGTTCGCGCAGGCGGGCAACGGTCTCCATGGTTTCGTCAACCGAGAGCGTGGTCTGCGACAGCCACACCACATTGTCGGGATTCTTCACGAACACGGTGTCTGCGGCAGCGGGGCCGTCAACGAGCGTGACACGGCCCGGCGCCTCGCCCATGGTGCCCTCAACCTCTTCGTGACCTGCGTGGCCGATGAACAGAATCTCCACGTTGTCGCGATCAAAGCGCACCACCTCGCGGTGCACCTTGGTCACCAGCGGACACGTAGCGTCGATAGTCTTGAGGCTGCGGGCGTCGGCCGCGTTCACCACAGCAGGCGACACCCCGTGCGCACTGAACACGAGCCGCGAGCCCTCGGGCACCTCATCGACCTCCTCAACAAAGATTGCGCCGCGCTCTTTCAGCTCGGCGACCACGTGCACGTTATGCACAATCTCCTTGCGCACATACACGGGGGCGCCGTAGGTGTCGAGAGCCTTTTCGACCGCAATCACCGCGCGATCCACCCCGGCGCAGTATCCGCGAGGAGCCGCAATCAGCACGCGCTTAGTTCCGGAGACCGAGTCATCCGAGAGAAGTTGTTCGAGAGTGGTGGTGCTCCCGGCGCGTCGCGGCATGCCTAGGCCCACAGATGAATTCACGCCTCAAGTCTACGAGTTCTCGGCGTCATCGCTCTCTCCACCGTCGGCGCGCTCGGCTACCCTTGACGTATGACCGCCGAAGCCTCCACGCTCGATAAGCCGTGGTCGGTTGCCAATCTCACAGCGCAGCTCAAGGCGTACATCGATCGCCTCGGGCTGGTGTGGGTTGAGGGCGAGATAACGCAGATTTCGAACGGCAAGATGGGCCGTTTCGGCACGCTCCGCGACCTGACCGAAGAAACTGCCATGGGATTCTCCATTTGGGCGTCGTCGGCCGACCAGGTGCCCGCCGAACTCAAGGCCGGCGACCGCGTGATTGCGCTGGCCAAGGTGGACTTCTGGAAGAAGAACGGCGACGTCAAACTCGTCATTCAGCAGATGCGCCACGTGGGTCTGGGCGACCTGCTCGAGAAGCTCGAGCAGTTGCGCGCCAAGCTGGCTGCCGAGGGGCTGTTTGCGCTCGAGCGCAAACAGCCGCTGCCGTTCTTGCCCGCGCGCATCGGTCTCATCACGGGCGCCGACTCAGATGCCGAGAAAGACGTGCTCAAGAACGCGCGACTGCGCTGGCCCGCCGCAGTTTTTGAGGTGCGCCACACTCCCGTGCAGGGTCCCGAGACAGCACCCCGGGTCATTGCCGCGCTGGCCGAACTCGACACAATCCCCGAGGTTGAGGTGATCATTATCGCGCGCGGTGGTGGTGACTTCTTAAACCTTCTGCCCTTCTCCGAAGAAGCCCTCGTGCGGGCTGTGGCAGCCTGCGAAACACCCGTGGTGAGCGCCATCGGGCACGAAGCTGACCGACCCCTGCTCGACGACGTGGCCGACCTGCGCGCCTCCACCCCCACCGATGCGGGTAAACGCGTCGTTCCCGACATCGCCGAGGAGCTGGCCCGCGTTGCCGACGCGCGCGCGCGAATTCGCAATCGCGTGACCAACGTTGTGAGCAACGAGGTGACCAAGCTCGAACAACTGCGCAGTCGTCCCGTGCTGGCGTCGTACGCCTGGATTACCGATCAGCGCGCCGAAGACATCCTGCGGAACGTGCAGCGCGGCCACGGCATCGTGATGCACGCACTCGACATGGCGCGCGCCTCGGCGCAAGGGTTGCGCGCGCAACTGCGGTCCCTCTCGCCCCAGCAAACGCTTGACCGCGGTTATGCGATTGCGCTCACGAAAAACAAGAACCTCGTGCGTTCCACAGCTGATGCCCCGGCCGGCACCGAACTCAGCCTGATGCTGGCTGATGGACGCCTCACCGCGACGAGCACTGGCGCAGAAGCCGACACGGGCCCGCAAGACAACACGAAATAGGATGGGAAGTATGGCCACCGACCCCGCGAAGCTGAGCTACGAAGAAGCTCGCAACGAACTCGTTTCCGTTGTTGCCGAACTCGAAGCGGGAACGGCCACCCTCGAACAGACAATCGAGCTGTGGGAGCGCGGGGAAGCCCTGGCGGCACGTTGCGAAGAGTGGCTTGTGGGCGCCAAGGAGCGCCTCAACAAGGCCAAGTCAGCCTCAACCGAAACGGACGACTGACGTGGCCCGCTCGAAAACCACCAAACCACCTCGCGAGGTGGCGGAGCTCGGTCGGCCCGAGACGCCCGAAGAGACCGCGGCGCGCAAGGCGCAGAACTCGCGCCTTTATCGTGAACGCAAGACTGTTAACAACCTGATCTACTCGCTGCTGGCCACCCTCGGTGTGGTTGCCGTGATTTTCTTTGCTGTGCCGCGCCCCGACATTCCAAAAAACTGGGAGGTCGACTACGCCGCGGTGGGCCTCGCCGCGCAGTCATCTGTTGACGGTGCGCTCATCACGCCCGACATGCCGGCGGCGTGGCGCGCCAACGTGGCAAAGCTGGACCGCGTTGACAATCTTCCCGCCTGGAAGGTCAACTTCCTCACGCCCACGGACGAGTACATCACCTACCAGCAGATCTTTGGCGAAGATGAGGCAGGCCTGCGGCGCATTCTCGAAGACCGCGTGCCCACGGGTGATCTCACCCTCAGTACCGGCCAGGTGTGGACGGTTTTCGCCAGCGCCTCGGCAACCGACTCGGTAGCGCCACAGGACTACGCCCTCGCCACCTTCGCTTTCGGCGATGCGTTCATTCTCACCGGCTCGGGCACCGTTGACGAATTCGCCGAACTGGCCGGCGCCCTCTCGGCATCGATTGCAGAGGTGGCACCGTGAGCCGCGTCACTCCGGCACAAGCCTGGGCCGAACTCAGACTGGGAAACGAGCGATTTACTTCTGGTCAGCCCGCTCACCCGCGCCAAGACATCGAGCGGCTCTCTGAGCTCAAGGATTCTCAGGCTCCGTCGGTGGCCCTATTTGGATGTTCAGACTCCCGACTAGCTGCCGAGATCATCTTCGACAAGGGCCTCGGCGACCTTTTCGTTGTGCGGAACGCCGGTCAGATCATCTCTAACTCGGTTATTGGCTCGCTCGAGTACGCGGTGGGTGTGCTCGACGTCTCGCTCATCTTGGTTCTGGGACACGACCGCTGTGGTGCCGTGGGCGGTGCGATAGCGCTGCTCGACCCCGAAAACCCCGGTTTTCCGCCACACGTCACCGAGATGGTGAGCAAGATTACGCCCGCCGTTCGCCGCGTCGCCGGCGCGCAGAATCTCTTCGGCCCCGACGGCAGCGTTGACGTCGCCGCCATTGACGAGATGGAGGTCGGTCGTGAGCACCTGCGGGACACCATCTCCGAACTCCTCGAGGCCAGCGAACTTATCGCCGAATCCATCGCTAACGGTAATCTTGCGGTGGTGGGAGCGAACTACCGTCTCAGTGAGGGCATGGTCGTTCCCGATGTTGTTGTCGGCGTTATCGACTAAGCGCCCCTCACCCCTAAGGATCACCCGTGGCGAAAGACCCCCAGTTCCGCGTTGAGCATGACACGATGGGCGAGGTTCTCGTTCCCAAAGACGCCCTCTATGCGGCGCAAACACAGCGCGCGGTAGAGAACTTCCCCATCTCAGGCACCGGACTTGAGTCGGCTCACATCGCCGCCCTCGCCCAGATCAAGAAGTCGGCGGCGCTGGCCAACGCTCAGTTGGGTGTTCTCGACTCAAAGATCGCCGAGTCCATCGCCTACGCAGCCGACGAAGTCATCACGGGCAAGCACGACGGCGAATTCCCTGTCGATGTTTACCAGACGGGCAGTGGCACCAGCTCCAACATGAACATGAACGAGGTGCTCGCCACGCTCGCCACCCGCAAGCTGGGCAAGCCCGTGCACCCCAACGATCACGTCAACTGCTCGCAGTCGTCCAACGACGTTTTCCCCACGTCGGTGCACGTTGCCGTGACGGGCGCGCTCATTCGCGACCTGATCCCGGCCATGGACCACCTCGCCACATCACTCGAAAAGAAGGCCAAAAAGTGGGCCACCGTCGTAAAGGCGGGCCGCACCCACCTCATGGACGCCACTCCCGTTACTCTCGGGCAAGAGTTTGGTGGCTATGCCGCTCAGGTGCGCTGGGGCATCGAACGCGTGAAGGCCGCCCTGCCCCGCGTGGCCGAGGTGCCCCTGGGCGGCACGGCCGTGGGCACGGGCATCAACACGCCCAAGGGCTTCCCGCAGCTCGTGATCAAGCTGCTCGCCAAAGAGACCAAGCTGCCCATCACCGAAAGCCGCGACCACTTTGAGGCGCAGGCCAACCGCGACGGCCTCGTTGAGGCCATGGGTGCTCTGCGCACCATCGCCGTGAGTTACACCAAAATCAATAACGACCTGCGCTGGATGGGTTCCGGGCCCAACACGGGTCTTGCCGAAATTAGCATCCCCGACCTGCAGCCCGGATCCTCCATCATGCCTGGCAAGGTCAACCCCGTCATTCCCGAGGCCGTGCTCATGGTGTGTGCTCGTGTTATCGGCAACGACGCCACCGTTGCCTGGGCCGGCGCCTCAGGCCTATTCGAACTCAACGTGCAGATTCCCGTCATGGGTTCTGCCGTTCTCGAGTCGATCCGCCTGCTTGCCGCATCGAGCCGCGTGCTCGCCGATAAGACCATCGACGGACTCGAGGCCAACGTCAAGCGCGCGCGTGCCATGGCCGAGTCGAGCCCGTCAATCGTGACACCCCTCAACAAGTTCATCGGCTACGAAGCCGCCGCCAAAATTGCCAAGCACGCCGTGGCCAAGGGTCTCACCATTCGCGAAGCAACCATCGAGCTCGGCTACGTGGACGGCACCAAGCTCACCCTCGCGCAGCTCGACAAGGCTCTCGACGTCTTGTCGATGACCCGCCCGGGCTAGGCGTCAGAGGTTGCGGCGGCTGCCTGAGCGGCCTTGTTGCGAACGTGACGCCGGCGCGCGATCAGCACCTCAATCGGGAACGGCGCCGACGAGAGAATCACAAAACCAAGCATGAACCACTCGATGTTGCGCTCCACATATTCGATGCGACCGAGAAAATAACCCAGGTTCATGAGAACGACGACCCACAGAATTCCGCCGACCACGTTGAAGAGTAGATACTTTCTCGGCTTCATTTGAGAAATGCCGGCCACGAGCGGAACGAGAGCCCTCAGTATCGGAATAAAGCGGGCGAGAATGAGGGCGCGCCATCCGTAGTGGTCGAAGAAGGTGTTGGCCCGCTCAACTGTTGTGGGACTAAAGAACCAGTTGCGTTTTCGGGCAAAGACGCGCGGCCCCACCTTGCGCCCGAACCAGTAACCCACCTGTGAGCCGGCAATGGCGGCCACCAAGACCAGGCCGACCGCCGGAACGAACGGAATGTCAACGAGATACGTGGCGAGGGCGAGGCCAAAGATAAAGAGCAGTGAATCACCCGGAAGAAAAGAGCCGACAATGGTGGCCGTCTCGAGAAAGATAACCGTGGCAACACCAACGAGCGCGAAAGCACCCATCGCCGTGATGAGAGACTCGGGGTCAAGCAGATTGACGCTCACGTGCACCTACCGGCTGTGCCGCGGCGACCACGCGGTCATAGTGGTCAAGCAGGATGGCGTTGTTCGCATGCCACGATTTTAGTCGAACGGATCGGCGGGCGTCCTCGCCCATGCGAGCTCGCAGATGATCATTGTTGAGCAGGTCTTCGACGAACGGCCGGAAGGTCTCCGGGCGATGCGGCTGGCCCAAGTATCCGTTGACTCCCGGCTGAATGAGAAAGAGCGGCCCACCCGACGCGGGGGCGACCACCGGCACTCCAGACGCTTGCGCCTCTTGGATGGTCTGCCCGAAAGTTTCTTCGGCACCAAAGTGAACAAAGACATCGAGCATGGCGTAAGCGTTAGCCAGCTCTTCGCCCCGGAGTGAGCCGAGGAACGTGACCGGCTTGCCGGCAAATCGCGCTTCGAGGTGAGCACGCTCAGGGCCATCGCCCACAATCACGAAGTGCGTGTTCGGCAGATCAACGAGCGCATCGAACTGGTTGACCTGCTTCTCGGCGGCGAGACGGCCAATGAACCCCACTACGCGCTTGTCGCCGGCAATCAACTGCCGAGACGCCACCACCTCGGGAGTCAGGCGACGATCGGGGTGAAAGAGCTCGAGGTCAACCCCGCGGCCCCACACCTCAACGTTTTTCACGCCGAGTCTCGTAAGGTAGCTGGCAGATGCTGGCGTGGGGGCCAGGGTCACAGTGGCAGGTGCGTGAATGGCTGCGATCATGCGATCCACTGCAGGGCGGGCAAACTGCATGTTGTAGCGGGCCAGGTATCCGCTGACGTCGGTCTGGTAGACGGCAACGCTCGGAACGCGCAGCCTGGCCGCAGCAGCAATGGCCTGGCCGCCCAACCAGAACGGGCTGGCCACGTGAACCACGTCGGGACGAAACTGCGCCAGCGTGGCCGTGAGGTAGGGGTTAGGAAGCCCCACGGCGAACTGCTTGAACGGAATCGCCGGCGCCCGGAAGCACTCAACATTTCCGAAGGAAGGCTCGGCGTATGTGGGAGAGACAAGCATGGCCTCGTGGCCAGCCTTCTCGAGAGACTCAAGCACTCGAAGAACTGAATTAGTCACACCGTTCAGGGCCGGAAGAAATGATTCCGTCACAATGGCCACGCGCATGTTCACCCTCCAAACGCTAACGAGGTGGTTTCGGAGACCGGTTTACTTTTGCTTAATGTCGCGCCAACAGCAGGTAACGAAACGGTGTCGATTATTGACCACGGATGATTGTCAATGGGAGAGAGCTGGGGCCGCTTGGCCACAACGCGGTCTCCGGCCGTAGTTCCCCGCACGACACGAACAAAATACGGCGTGACGTCTCGAGCCATCCACGCGGCGAGGTCCCGCGCGGAGTGTCGGGCATCGGAGAGCACCTCGCTCTCGGGCATCAGAATTCGTTTGGTGAGCATGAGCGTCCCCGCTGCGGCGTTGGCCACGCTGCTGTGCGCGCCCACACCAAAATGCACGCGGTCACGCGCCCAGGCCCTCACATCATGCAGCAGGTCGTTCCGGTACAGGTCGATGACGCCGCACCCCAATTCGGCAGCAACAGCTTCGATCATTTCGGTCATGCGTGCGGCGCGAGCGCGCCCCGACGAGAAGGCTCGAACGTGGACGGGGTTGATGCTGTTGGCAACGAGCACCGTGGCACCCGAATCGCGGAGGCGCGAAATGCCGTTCCGGTAGAGCTCTCCCAAGCGGGCCCAATCCACGTCGCTGTTCCAGAGATTGTTGCCTCCCGCCATTACGGTCACCAGGTCTGGCTTGAGGTGCAGAGCGTGTGCCAACTGAGTTGTCATGACCTGCTCGATTTTTCGCGACCGCACCGCGAGGTTCGCATAGCGCAGAGCAACGCCTTCGCTGGCGCTCGACTCGTGGAGAATGGCCGCGAGGCGGTCGGCCCACCCGGCGTGTTGCCGATCCCAGTGGAACCGTTCGTCACCCAGCCCCTCGGTGAGCGAATCTCCGATGGCAACAAAACGACGAAAAACCTTGTGGGTCACAGGGCTATTCAGCGCCGTGAAGGTAAACGGACGCTAGACCGACACGAAACGGTGGCTAACGTTCGGTGAACGTCACTAACGTCAGCGCCACATCCTCGCGAGGTGCGTGACTAGTGGCCTTCCAGCAGTTCTGTGACGAGCGCCGCGATGGCCGACCGCTCGGAACGCGTGAGCGTGATGTGAGCGAAAAGGGATTGACCCTTGAGACTTTCGATCACGCTGGCTACGCCGTCATGTCGGCCCACACGCAGGTTGTCGCGCTGCGCCACATCGTGGGTGAGAACGACACGAGAGTTCTGCCCAATGCGACTGAGGACGGTCAGCAAAACATTGCGCTCAAGGCTCTGGGCCTCGTCCACAATGACGAAGGCGTCGTGGAGGGAACGACCGCGAATGTGGGTAAGAGGCAGGACCTCGAGCAGTCCGCGCTCCACCACCTCATCAATTACGTTCTGTGAGACCAGGGCACCGAGCGTGTCAAAAATGGCCTGACCCCAGGGGTTCATCTTCTCGCCCTGATCACCGGGCAGGTATCCCAGTTCCTGACCACCCACGGCGTATAGGGGTCGGAAAACCACAATCTTCTTGTGCTGCTGACGTTCCAGCACGGCCTCGAGCCCGGCACACAGCGCGAGGGCCGACTTACCGGTACCCGCCCGACCACCCAGCGAGACAATGCCCAGCTGCGAGTCGAGCAGCATGTCGATGGCGAGGCGCTGTTCTGCCGAACGACCGTGCAGACCAAAGAGATCGCGGTCACCGCGCACCAAGTGAATCTCGCCGTCGGCGACGACGCGCCCCAGGGCCGAACCGCGGTCCGAGTGAATCACGAGCCCCGTGTTGATGGGCAAGCCGATCACATCTCGCGTGCGCAGTTTCTCGGTCTCGTAAAGGTCGGCCATGTCATCGCTCGAGAGCGTGACTTCTGAGGTGCCCAACCAGCTGGGGTCGGTGGCAAGCTCAGCCCGGTACTCCTCGGCCGACAGTCCGATGGACGCAGCCTTGACGCGCATCGGCAAATCCTTGCTGACGACCGTGACCGCGAGGCCGTCGCCCGAGAGGTTGAGGGCCACCGCCAAAATGCGCGAATCGTTATCTCCCAGCTGCAACCCGGAGGGAAGCACCGACTGGTTGGAGTGGTTGAGCTCGACGCGAAGCGAACCGCCACCCTCGAGGGGGATGGGAAAATCGAGGCGCTCGTGTTTGATGCGCAGGTCGTCGAGTGCCCTGAGGGCCTGCCGCGCGAAGTACCCAATCTCGGGATCGTGGCGCTTCTTCTCGAGCTCACTGATCACGATGACCGGAATGACCACGGCGTGTTCGGCAAAACGAAACAGCGCCGTGGGATCAGACAGAAGCACCGAGGTATCGAGAACAAAAGTGCGCTCGGCCTGGCGTCCCTTCGCAGCAGTGGCGGATGACTCCTTCGTTTGGCGCGAGGTTGTCGACGACGACGTCTGCACACCACTGGGTTGCTGGGTCATGGCATCAAACTACGACTCGTCGAGCCCCGAAGGAGCATGCGACACGCCCGGGCGGAGGGTCTTTAGGAATTCTTCACCCGCGCGCAAGAAACGCTGCGCCTAACCGCCGAATCGGCGCTCCCGACGACCAAAGTCACGCATGGCACGCAAGAAGTCAACCTCGCGAAGGTCGGGGTACAGGGCCTCCACAAAATAGAACTCGGAGTGGGCACTCTGCCACAGCATGAAATCGCTGAGCCGTTGTTCGCCCGACGTGCGGATGACCAGATCGGGATCGGGGAGGCCTCCGGTGTAGAGGTGGTCTCCGATCAGCTCTGGCGATAACCGCTCGGCGAGATCGTCAATGGTTCCTCCAGCGGTCTCGTGCTCTCGGATAATGCTGCGCACGGCATCCGCAATTTCGGCGCGTCCGCCGTAACCGATTGCCAGGTTCACGTGCAAGCCCGTGTTATCTGCGGTGGCCTCTTCAACGGCGATGAGGCGCTTCAGGAGATCGGCATCAAGACCGTCGGCGCTGCCCACGTGCTTGATTTTCCAGTTGCGCTGGTGGCCAAGGTCTTCGGCGAGACCGGCGATGATGTCAAAGAGTTCGCGCAGTTCTTCCGGCGGGCGACCCGTGAGGTTGTCGGTCGACAACAGGTAGAGCGTGACCATGCTGATACCCAGTTCGTCGCACCACACGAGGAACTCGGGAATCTTGCGCGCCCCGGCCCGGTGCCCGTGGGCGCTGCTTTCCAACGCGCGCTCCTTGGCCCAACGGCGATTGCCGTCGACAATCATGCCGATGTGGTGGGGCAGTCGGCTCGGGTCAAGTTGCTTGCGCAGGCGACGCGCGTAAAGGCCATAAACAAGACCGGGCTGGTCGCGGTGCTCAGACATGACACGTCACCGCCCTGAACACGATGCGCATCACAGACATGTGAGGAACGAGCTACTTCTTGCCTGCGGCGGCCTGCTCGGCGTCGAGCTTAGCCTCGATTTCTGCCCGATAACGCTGACGGCGAATTCGGCGCACCATGTCCCAGACCAGGAGTACCGTGACCACGGCAACAAAAATGGTGGCCAAAAAGCCGACGGCGCCGGGTGTGACAATGTCGGGATCGATGGCGGTATCTGCGGCGATCAACACGCTCGATCCTTTCAGCTTGGGGCGGCTAACCTGATAGGACAAGCCTACCGCGCACACATTGAGAAGAAGGGCTGCGACGAGTGTCAGTGCCGACGATTGACCAGCGATACGGGCGCAAACTGTCACCGCGAAGTCGGCGGCGCGCGCTCGTTATTCTGATCACCACTCTCGGGGTGCTCACCATCGCTTGGTTCGTCTGGGCCAACCCGATTGATGTGGGACCACAGGCTGTGTCGCGAGACACCGGCTTCAGATTGACAGACGACCGGGTCACCGTGATGTTCGACGTCACGATTACTCCCGGGTCCACGGGGGCGTGTGCCGTGCAGGCTCTCGACAAGTCTTTCGCCGTGGTGGGGTGGAAGGTCGTGACCTACGGTGCTGTGAGCGAAGAGACACGGAGCGAAGAAGTCACTCTGCGTGTCACGTCACCCGCCGTTACCGGTTTGGTCTCTTCGTGCTGGCTCACCTAGTCTCTCTTTATGGCTGAACAGACCACTCCCTTCCTCACACAAGAGGCTTTCGACCGCTTAGGCGCCGAACTTGCCGACCTCTCCACCCGCGGTCGCGAAGAGATTGCCAAGCGCATCGAACTAGCCCGTGAAGAGGGCGACCTCAAGGAGAACGGTGGATACCACGCCGCCAAAGAGGAACAAGGCAAGATGGAGGCGCGTATTCGCACGCTTCAGCACATCCTCAAAGAGGCTCGGGTGGGCGAAGCTCCCGAAAGCAAGGGCATTGTGGAACCGGGCACCATCGTTGTTGCCATCGTTGCCGGCGACAAAGAGGAGTTCCTCCTCGGAAGCCGCGAGATTGCTGCCGGTGTCGACATCGATGTGCGTAGCGAGTCGAGTCCGCTCGGCGCCGCAATTATCGGCATGAAGCCCGGAGAGACCACGACCTACAAGGCTCCCAACGGTCGCGACATCGAGGTCACCATCAAGGACGTCAAGACCTTTTCGGGCTAGTCGCCTCGGACGTCACCTGCGGTCCGAAAGATTTCGCGACTAGACGTCGTCAACAACGCGGATCTTGTAGCCGGCGTCGGTAAGTTTCTTCATCACGGCCGTGCGGTGGTCTGATCCGCGTGTCTCAATGTGCAGCTCGAGCTCGGCCTCGTTGATCTGAAACTTACCGTGGCGTGTGTGCACGACCTCGACCACGTTGGCGTTGGCTTCGGCAACGAGTTCGGCCGTGCGCGCGAGTTGGCCCGGACGGTCGGGAAGCATGATGCGCAACTTGAGGTAACGCTCCGACGCAGCCAAGCCGTGGGCGACGATGCGCTGCAGGAGCATGGGGTCGATGTTTCCGCCGGATAGGATGGCGACCGTCTTGCCGGTGCCGGAAACCTTGCCGGCAAGAATAGCTGCCGCGGCCACTGCACCCGCCGGTTCAACAACCAACTTGGCCCGCTCCAGCAGCATGACAAGCGCACGAGCCGTGTCGTCATCGCTCACGGTCACGACCTCATCGACGGTGGCCTGAATGATCTCAAAATTGAGCGTGCCGGGCGTAGCCACCGCGATGCCATCGGAGATGGTGGGCAGAACATCAATTTTGACGGGCTTTCCGGCGGCGAGCGAGGGCGGATACGCGGCGGCGTTCTCGGCCTGCACGCCGATGATGCGCACGGTGCGCCCCTCGAGAGCGGAGCGCTGCTTGATGGCGCTGGCGACTCCCGAGATGAGTCCGCCGCCGCCGATTGGAACGATGACGGTGTCGACGTCCGGCACCTGATCGAGGATGTCAAGGCCGAGGGTTCCTTGACCCGTGACTACTTTGGGATGGTCAAAGGGCGGGATAAACACGGCCCCCGTTTCGGCAACGAAATCCTTGGCGGCTTTGAGAGCCTCATTAAAGATGCTCCCGGCCAACACGACCTCGGCGCCGTAGTCCTGCGTGGCCTGCAACTTGGGCAAAGCAACCCCGACGGGCATGAAAATAGTGGCCTTGATGCCCAGGGCTTGGGCGGCACGCGCCACACCCTGCGAGTGGTTGCCGGCCGATGCGGCCACGACTCCGCGGGCACGCTCTTCGGCGGTCAGCGACGAGATGAGGTTGTAGGCGCCGCGCAGCTTGTAACTGCCGGTCCGCTGCAGGTTTTCACACTTAAGAAGCACCTCTGAGCCCAAAACGCGCGAGAGGAAGCGCGAGGATTCCATGGGAGTCACCTGCGCCACCTGAGCCACAACCGGGCGCGCTGCCTCGAAGTCCGCCAAAGTGGGGCCAGGGATTGTGAGGGCGGGAGTCATAAATGAAATCCTAGGCTCTAGAACTTGCCACCCATGTCATGTAGGCGCTCAATTCGCTCGGCAATCGGCGGGTGCGTCGAAAGCATGCGCGCCGCAAAACCGGGTTTGTCGGGGTCGGAAATCCACATGTGAGCCATGCTCGATGACTTTCGGCGCACCGGTGCACCGTATTCCCCAAGCTTTTGCAACGCACTGGCCAGCCCCTCGGGGTGTCGCGTGGTGAGGGCGCCCGTGGCATCGGCCAGGTATTCGCGCTGGCGCGAAACGGCAAGTTGCACAAGCATGGCCACGAGCGGAGCCACGATGATGGCAACCAGGCCCAAGATGGCCACGACGGGATTGTTGTTGTCTCGCCCCCGGCCAAAGAATGACATGCGAAGCAGGATGTCGGCGATGATTCCCACCGCCACGACGAGACCGAAAACGATCATCGAGACGCGAATGTCGAAGTTCTGGATGTGACCCATCTCGTGGGCTAAAACGCCTTCGAGCTCGGAATCATCCATTATGTCAAGCAGACCGGACGTGACGGCGATGGCCGCGTGCTTGGGGTCGCGACCCGTGGCAAATGCGTTGGGTGCTGGGTCATTGATGATGTACACCTTGGGCATGGGCATGCCCGTGGTGATGGAGATATTTTCAACCATGTTCCACAGTCGCGGATTCTGCTCGCGCTGAATCTGAATCGCGCCGGTGAACAGGAGGGCCTGCGACCCGGCAGCGAAGTACTGAATGACGACGTAGAAAATGGCGCCAATCACGATGAGAAAGAGTAACGAGATGCTGTTATAGGTGTAACTCGCCAACCACGCGAGCCCGCCGATAATGATGAAGAAAATCACCATGATGAAGACCGTGTTGCGCTTGTTAGCCGCTATGGCGGAATACACGTATTTCTACCCGTCGAGACTGTGAAGAATGTGGGGGCTAGAACTGAACGCGCGGCGGCTCTTGAAGCGACGCCGCATCTTCCACATCAAAGAACTCGCGCTCACCAAAACCGAGTCGCTTGGCCCACGCGTTGTTGGGGAAGACCTTGATCTTGGTGTTGAACTCACGAACACCACCGTTGTAGAAGCGGCGCGCAGCCTGAATCTTGTCTTCCGTGTCGACGAGCTCGCCCTGGAGCTGAAGAAAGTTGGCGCTGGCCTGAAGCTGCGGATATGCCTCGGCAACGGCGAAGATGCTTTTGAGCGCTGTCTGCATCATGCCCTCGGCCTTAGCCGCTTCGGCCGGACCCTCGGCAGAGACCGTGGCGGCACGCGCCTTGGTGACGTTCTCGAAGACGGCCTTCTCGTGTGAGGCGTACCCCTTTACCGTCTCAATGAGGTTGGGAATCAGGTCGGCGCGTCGCTTGAGCTGAACCGTGATGTCGCTCCACGCTTCGTCTACGCGAACGTTGAGCGTAACCAGGGCGTTGTACGTAGCCCAGAGGTAGATACCCACGATGACGTCAAGAACAACAACAACAATGATGATCGGAATGAGAACGTCCATGGCTCTATCGTATTGCCGGATTCTGATAGTCGCCCGAAAGAATCGTGAATGGGACGGGCCACGTCACCGACCGGAGTCAAAGAAACCGGGAGTTTTGGATTCGCGACGTTACTTGTGTTGGATCAGACCATAATTGCGGCCGTCCGGCCCACGAAAGTGTTGAAACAGAACTGGGCCACCGTCGGTTATTTCTGTTACCGATTCAAAGCCAGCATCGATGAGTTTCGCACCGTCGGCCACGATATCCGTCACGGCAAACCCGAAGACCATGTCTTGCCGGGCAAAAAGGTGAGCGGGACCCACGTAGTCCGAGGAACAAAACTCGACGACGCCGCCATCAGGCGCTTGCATCATGAGTTGAGTAGGAGTGTCCACGATGACGCCCAGCCCGAGCGCCGCGCCAAACGAACGTGCCGAATCCAGGGACCGCTCGGTGATCTTTGTTGCGACCCAGTCGATCTTCGTAAGTGACATTCTGTGTCTCCTCTCGTTCAGCCTAAAAATAACTATAAAGGCTTTATATTTTTTACGAAAGGAGCTACGCTCACATTCACACCAACTCAAGGAGGAGTTAAATTGTCGTCAAAGAACCCCATTGTTGTACTCGGTGCCGGCCCTGCGGGAATGGCCACGGCGCTCGCCCTTCACACAGCAGGCAAAGACGTCGTTGTTTTTGAGCGCTACAAAGAAGCTCGACCCGCGGGCAACATCCTGAACCTGTGGCCGCCCGCAATCAAGGCCCTCAACCTCATCGGAGTTGACACCGTTGACCTTGGCGCACCCTGCCACTCGACTTTTCAAAACACCAAGGGAAAGATTCGGGCCGATGTGCAACTTCGTCCTGATGTTATCCGCGACTATGGCGGCGGTTTCATTGGGATGCTGCGCCCAGACCTCTATTCGCGCATGCTCGAAGCAGTCCCCAAGGGAATGATCAAGTTTGGGGTTGACGTAAAAACTTTCGTCGACAAAGGAAGTCACGTTGAGTTGACTCTTGCTGATGGGTCACACGTTGAGACACCGATTCTCATTGGGGCCGACGGCATCGACTCGATTGTTCGCGAGAAGCTCTGGGGTTCATCTCCCAAGCGGGAACACAATCTTCAAATCATCGGCGGCTACACGCTCAACGTGCCGAAGGGGACGCCGATGGGCGAGTGCGTTGTGGCCCACAGCAACAAGGTTCAAGGCAGTTACACCGCCATCCGAACCAAAGGCAAGGATGGGGCCCAATGGTGGGTTCTCGAAGGTCGTGACGCCACCCTGCCGCCCGCCGAAGATCTTGCTGCTCGCGCAGCCGAGCTGGCCAAGCCGTTCACGTCGGGGCCGCTGCAAGCGTTGATTGCAGGAACCCCGAAGCAAAACATTCAGCACTGGGTCATTCGCGACCGCGTTCCGCTCAAGAAGTGGTCGAAGGGGCGCGTGACGATCGCGGGAGACGCGGCACACGCAACCTCGCCGTACGCCGCTTACGGCGCCGGTATGTCCATCTGCGACGGTTATTTCATTGCGCAACATCTGGCCAAGGTGGACCTCGCGGATACCGCCGCTGTGACGGCTGCCCTGGTGGCCTACGAAACGCCGCGCATCCCCCACACCACAACGCAGGTCCAGATGGCCTACCAGCTGGGACAGATGTTCCACCATGCCCCGGCATTCCTCCGGCCTGTTCGGGACTTCTTCTTCGATAACACGAAGTTTCTGCAGAAGCAGATTGGTGAGCGCAGCCCGAAAGAAATCCAGGATCAGCTCGCCGAAATGGGCGAGAGCGTTTTGATTCCGGCTTAAGGCGCCAATGCGCGTAATTGCCCGGCAGGATGGAGGTATGACTTCACCTGCCGGGCAACAACCTTCTGGCGTTCGCAGGCCTCGCCAAGCGCGAAGCATCGATTCCTGGGAACGAATTCTCGAGGCGGGCACAAAGCTTCTGGTCGAGGGTGGGTGGGAAGCAATGACGATCACTGCGGTGTGCAAAGAGGCCAAGGTGACAGCCCCCACCATTTACTCCCGCGTGGACGGACTCAGTGGACTCTTTTGGGCTGTCTATGAACGAGGTATGCGGAATGTTCTCGCGACTCAGGACTCTTACCTTGAGGCAGCTTCAGAGACGCCTCGTGAATCCCTGTCGCGGCTCTCAGCCGTCATAGACGTGGTGGCACAGACTTTCGAGGAACATAAAGCTTTCTTACAACCGGTGATCAGGTATGCCTCCGTCAATGAATCGTTGTTGGGTCGAGGATCAGCGCAATCTCGCGCCCTTGTTCAAGCCATGGCGGACCTCCTGCCCGGCATCGACCCTCGAAGCGCATTTGAGGTATGCCAGACGCTCTACACAGAAGTCGTGTTTAGGTCGATGTATGGAGGCACCTTCCTCAACGACGAAGGCGAAACCTTCGAAGAGTTTGAATCGAGATTGCTCCGCATCGTGCGCGCCAGACTGAGTTGAGTGCCCCCACTGGGACTCGAACCCAGACTGGAACGATTTTAAGTCGTCTGCCTCTGCCGATTGGGCTATGGGGGCCCGATGTATGCCGACCCCGATAGGCTATCGAACGCGAATCGCGTATTCCTCAAACGAGGCACGCGGCGTCTTGTAGGCGGTGAGAGACGCGATGTCACGACCTAAGAAGAAGTTGTTGATCCAACCCCAGATCACGCGAACCTTACGCTCGAACGTGGGCATAGCCAAGCCGTGATAACCGCGGTGAGCCAACCACGCGAGGTAACCCGTGAGCACTAGGTTGCCCGACTGGAAAACGCCGACGTTGAGACCCAGGCCTGCAACCACACCGAGGTTGTTGTGAACATAGTCGCGAACACCCTCGCCGCGAATATCTGCCGTGATGTTCTTGGCCAGCAGCTTCGCCTGGCGAACAGCGTGCTGAGCGTTGGGAACGCAGAAACCATTGAAACCGCCACCGGTAAGGTCGGGAACTGCCGTTGCATCCCCTGCACCCCACGCCCCCTGAAGTGGCCCGTCTTCGCCCTCGACGCGCAGGTCCGCACGCATACGCAGGCGACCACGGTCATCGAGCGGGAAGTCGGTCTGACCGAGGGCCGGGTTGGCCATAACACCGGCGGTCCAGATGATCAGATCCGAACTAAACGATTCGCCCGAGGAGAGCTCAATCTTGCCGTCCGCAGCAGACCGAAGCTGCGTGCCGAGGTGCACGGTAGCTCCGCGCTGGGCGAGGTTCTTGAGAACCCACTTACTGGTCTTGAGTGAAACCTCCGGCATGATGCGGTCCATGGCCTCGATGAGGTGAAAATGCGTGTCGTCGAACGTGATCTCGGGATAGTCCTTGAGGATGGCGCTGGCTAGCGAGCGAAGCTCGGCAAAAATTTCGATGCCCGCAAATCCGCCACCGATAACGACCACGGTGAGTAGGCGATCACGTTCCGGCCCCGGAGGCAGGCCCGCCGCCTTGTCGAAGTCATTGAGCATGCGGTCACGCACATAAATGGCTTCTTCAATCGTCTTGAGGCCGATGGCCTTTTCGGCAATTCCCGGGATGGGGAAGGTACGCGAAACCGAACCGGCCGTGTACACGATGTGGTCATACTCGACGTCGTAGTTTTTGCCTTCTTCGGGTGTGACGGTAGCTGACTTCTTCTTGTGGTTTATCGCTGTGACCTTGCCGGCCACGATGTGCGTTTTCTTGAGGTGCGAACGCAAGGGGACAATCGCGTGTCTGGCCTCAATTGAGCCGGCAGCGATTTCTGGCAGAAACGGCTGATACGTCATGTAGGGGCGAGGGTCGACGAGAGTAACCTCGGCCTCTCCGGGGCGAAGCCACTTTTCGAGCTTCCAGGCGGTGTAGAAACCGGCATAGCCAGCACCGACAATGAGGATCTTGGTCACAGTCGAAGTCTCCGTTTTGAGCAATAGGGTGGGTGCGCTGTCGCGACGCCCCTAAGAGCGACTGTCGCGACGGCGACGACGTACGCGCCGGGTTACGGCGGCGATGCCCAGCCCTACAAGACTACCGAATACGAGCACAAACAATGACGGTATGCCATATCTCTGAACAAAATAGCCCCACGCCGGCCACATCAGTCGGCCGAGGGGAAGAGCGACAGGGGTGGACGTGGGGTGTGCCGTGGGTGCGGCTGTGGATTCAGCGCGTCGATTGAGGCGAATCCAGTCCTCAAGCGATCCCATGGGGTTGTTGGTTACGGTCGCAACGTCGGCTGAAACCGCCGCGGCAGCGTTGATGCGGCCATAACCGTAGAGGGGACTTGGCGAAGTTCCCACCGGCGTGGCCGTGGCCAGTATGCGTTGAATGACATTAGCTGCGTCGAGCTCGGGATGCGCGGCGCGAACGAGCGCGACGAGCCCCGACACAATGGGAGCCGCACCACTACTGCCGGCCCACATTTGGGGCTCGCCGAATCGGTTGATGCCGATGAGATCCTCCGAAGGCGCCGCCACGCCGATCGTGATGCCCTGAGTCGAGGCATCCCATGAGGCGTTACCGTCGCGGTCGAACCCACCTACGCCGAGAACGCCAGGCATGGTTGCGGGTGCACCCACCTCGTCGGTTCCGTTGGCGCGATTGCCCGCTGCGGCCACCACCACCACGTCGTTCTCGAAGGCGTACAGCATGGCGTCGTCCCAGCTCTGCGGCCAGTCGAGAGTGTTGCGCGTGATCGACATATTGATCACCTTCGCTCCCTGATCGACAGACCAGCGCAGGGCACTGGCCACCTGGTCGTCGGCGGAAATCTCGCTCACTCCCCCGAACCCAACGGATGCCGAGAGCAGCTGTGCTTGCGGGGCGGTTCCGATAATTCCGTTGCCTGTGCCGCGTCCGGCGAGCACCGAGGCAACCATGGTGCCGTGATTGAGCTGCACGCCCACAGGTGTGCGACCGTCGGCGCTACCGACGCCGGAGAAATCAGCCCCGCCCACAACGGCGCCCGCGAGATCAGGAACATCGGCAATGCCCGAATCGATCACAGCAACCAAAACGCCCTCGCCCTGCGTGACGTTCCACGCCTCGGTGAAGCCGTAGGGTTCAAGCCACCACTCCGCGTCGCGCACCCACGTAGCCGAAGCGGGCGCCGCGGGAACCAAAACTACCGAGACCACGGCCAGCACGCCGGCCAAGAGGGAGACGAGAGTGCGCCCGCGTCGGGCTCGCTGACTAGACATCGTAGGGAACACACGCACAGACGTTGGGTGACCAGGTTGCCCGCTCGAGCGCGAGATCACCGATGGGATTTACGCCCGGGCCTACAGCCAGTGACTGGCCAGCCAGAGCGTGCAAACATTTGACTCGCGTCGGCATGCCGCCGGCCGAAATTCCCGCAATTTCATCGACAACTCCCATGGCCTCTCGAGCCGCGAGGTATGACTCATGAGCGCGTTCATAAGCAGCACGAATATCGGGTTCGTCTGCGAGGAGTTGCGCCAACTCGTTCATGACGTGGTCTCCCTCGAGCTCGGAGAGCGATGATGTAGCGGCCGGATGGGTCAGATAGTAGAAGGTGGGAAACGGTGTTCCGTCAGCGAGTCGAGGCTTGGTGGAGACCACGGTGGGTGAACCACACACGCAGCGAGCGGCAATGGCCACTACGTCGCGAACGGGTCTGCCCAATTGCGCCGACACGATAGCCAAATCCTTCGTCGTGGGCGCACAAGCTGATGCTGTGAAAGACATCACTACCTCGATTCCGGGGCGTTGGCGGCAGCGTCTAGCTCGGCCGGGGTGGCGTCCGATAGTCCCGCGACCATGACCGAATTGAAGATTCCGCGCACCCAATCAGACTTCGTGGATTGAACCGACGTGCTGGGTTTCTCAAGTGGACGTTCGACAATGGGCACGTCACTGATCACAATGAAACTGATGTCACCGGGCATGACGTAAAAGAGACGCTCGCGAGCCTGTGCGCGAATATACGCCGGGTCTTCCCAGCGCGCGCGCTGCTTTTCGAGGGCATCAATGGCCAGCTCCTTCTCGCGCACCACTTCTTCGAGGTCAGCGACATCACGTCGCTGCTCAACGAAAACATTGATCTGCGGGCCGAGTACGCCCACGCCCATGATGACGAGCGCCAGCATGAGAATCGTGGCTCCCGAGATGCGAAAACTGCCCAGCCACAAGCCCAGGCGGCGCTCACCGCTGGGTGTTACCTCCGTGCGTGCACGCACCCACGTTCGCGCCGGTTTAAGTCGGAACGTGCTTGGCTCAGTAGTCGCCCGCGGCTTTTCGGATCGAACTTTCTTGGTTCGCACTGCGCCCGGGCGAGATTTCGGTGCACCGGCCGGGTTGTCGCGGTTTACCCCGCGAACGTCGGGGCGCTTCGGATCCATAAGAAAAGGCTAAGCGCTTACGCTGTGAATCGGGGGAAAGCGGCGCGGCCCGCGTAGACCGCAGCGTCGCCCAGCTCTTCTTCGATGCGCAGCAACTGGTTGTATTTGGCCACACGCTCACTGCGTGCGGGCGCACCCGTCTTGATCTGACCGCAGTCGGTGGCCACGGCGAGGTCGGCGATGGTCGTGTCTTCTGTCTCACCCGAGCGGTGCGAGAGGATGGCCGACATGCCGTGGCGCTGTGCCATCGAAACGGCATCGAGCGTCTCGGTGAGCGTGCCAATCTGGTTCACCTTAACCAGGATGCTGTTACCCGCCTTCTTAGCGATGCCCTCCGCCAGACGTGTGGGGTTGGTGACGTAAAGATCGTCACCAACGAGCTGAACTTTGTCGCCGAGTTCGGCGGTGAGGTGAGTCCAGCCGGCCCAGTCGTCTTCGGCCAGCGGATCTTCGATCGACACCAAGGGGAAGGCCGCGACAAGCTCGGCGTAGTAGGCCGACATTTCGGCCGCCGAGCGCTTGGTGCCTTCAAACAGGTAAGCGCCATCAGCAAAAAATTCGGTCGACGCCACATCGAGAGCTAGGGCCACGTCTTTGCCCGGCTTAAGGCCTGCTTTGCCGATGGCGTCCATGATGAGTTCAAGGGCGGCACGGTTGTTGGGCAGGTCTGGTGCGAAACCACCCTCATCGCCGAGTCCCGTGGAGAGACCCTTACTCTTCAAGAGATCTTTGAGTGCGTGGTAAACCTCGGTTCCCCAGCGCAGGGCCTCGGAGAACGACGCTGCACCCAAAGGAACGGCCATGAACTCTTGGATGTCGACACCGGTGTCGGCGTGCGCGCCACCGTTGATGATGTTCATCAGCGGTACCGGAAGCGTGTGAGCGTTGGGCCCACCCACGTAGCGAAAAAGTGGGAGGTTGCGCGAGTCTGCCGCGGCGCGTGCCACAGCAAGGCTCACGCCCAGGATGGAGTTGGCGCCGAGCTTCTTCTTGTTGTCTGTGCCGTCGAGCGCAATGAGCGTGGCATCGATGAGCCTCTGGTCGGTCGCGTCCATGCCGTCGAGCACCGGGGCGATGGTCTGAGTAACCGCCGCGAGTGCTTTGAGCACACCCTTGCCCAGGTAGCGACCCTTGTCGCCATCGCGCAGTTCGTAGGCCTCGAAGGCACCAGTGGACGCACCCGAGGGCACAGCAGCCCGGGAAACAGTGCCGTCGGTGAGGAGCACCTCAACCTCGACCGTGGGGTTTCCCCGCGAGTCAAGAATTTCGCGGGCGCCGATGGCATCGATGTAGGTCACGTGGTCTCCTTGTGTACGTTCGCCACCAATTCTAGGGGCGCGATGAGGTGGGGCCTTAGTTGGCCAGTTCTTTGAGCGTGAGGCTCGCCAGCGTGCGGTCATCCACCGTAACGAACGCGAACGAAGCGAAGCCCGCCAACCTCGCGCGTTCGAGCACCGGCGCGAGATTCTTAACGCGACGCTCAAGGCGCACACGCTTGCCCTGAGCCACCAGCTCGGCCTTGATTGCCATGAGGGCGGCCAGCGAGCCAGCGGCATTTTCCAACACGGGCTCGTGGATGAGCACCACACCGTCCGACGGCACGGCGATTGCCGGAATGAGATCGATGATGCGCTCGAAGCCGAGCGAGAAACCGACGGCGGGCACATCTTCGCCGAGGAATCGACCGATCATGCCGTCGTAGCGACCACCGCCGCCGATCGAAGAACCCGACGCGGGGTGAGAAATCTCGAAGATGGTGGATGTGTAGTAGCCCATGCCGCGCACGAGGGTGGGATCGAACACCACGCTCACACCGGGTGGCAGGTGTGCGAGTGCGTTGGCCAGAATCTCGAGCGCGGCAATCGCATCCGGGTCGATGCCCTCCGGCAGTACGGAAAGAATTGCCTCGGTGGAGAGCGGGATCCCTCCAGTGGCGAGGGCGGGCGCCATGCCCTCGAGCAGACCGCCGAGCACAGCGGCGGAATCCGCGCCGAATTCGGCTAGTTCGGTAACCACGCCCGCCACACCAATCTTGTCGAGTTTGTCTACCGAGATGAGCACCTGCTCAAAACGCTCGGTGGCAAAACCGCACCAGTGCAGGATGCCCGTAAGGATGCGTCGATCGTTGAGGCGAATGGTGCAGTCGGCGAGACCCAGCGCCACGAGAGCAGCCGATGTTGCGGTGATGAGTTCGACCTCGGCTAGAGGCGTAGCGTCTCCCACGACGTCAATGTCGCACTGCACAAACTGCCGGTAGCGGCCCTTCTGCGGGCGTTCGGCTCGCCACACGGGTCCCACGTGCATGGCACGAAAAACGCCCGGCAGTTCGGCCCGATGCGTGGCGTAGTAGCGAGCGAGCGGAACGGTGAGATCGAAGCGCAACCCCAGGTCGGCCAGCGCGTGTGGATCGCCCGCGGCGGAGG
>CAIOGW010000173.1 GCA_903857985.1 uncultured Microbacteriaceae bacterium | reverse complement strand
TGTGAGGACACCCCATGTCTGACGTGCACACCTGGTCGACCACGGCGTCGAACAACAACTCCGCCGCGCCGAACGGCTGGCCCGAAGGCATGGCGGCGAGCTCGCTGAACAACGCCGGCCGCGAGCTGATGGCCGCCGTGGCCAAGTGGTACAAGGACGACAACGGCACGCTGGTGACCGCGGGCTCGAGCAACGCTTACACGCTGGCGCCCAACCGCACGGTCACCGCCTACGAGGCGGGGCTCAAGTTCACGTTTGAAGCCAACCACACGTCCACCAGCACCACGCCCACGCTGAACGTCTCAAGCCTGGGCGCCAAGACAATCACCAACCAGGAAGGCGACGCGCTCACCGTCGGCGACATCGTCTCCGGCGGCATCTACTCGGTGACCTATGACGGTGGCGAGGGCAAGTTCAAGCTCATCTCGAGCTTCGTGACGGCGAGTGGACTGGTGCCGTTTGCGTACTGTCGCGTCGACGCAAATGGGGTACTCCGGTCCGGTTCGTTGAACATCGCCTCAAGCGCGAGGAGCGATATTGGGAAGTATACGGTGATGCTGACCGCGGGCGTCACTGACACCACGCGCACTCTCACCCTCGTTGCCGCAGAGGGTGGAATATTCGCCAGCTACTATTGGGAAAGTTCCACGCGGTGCGACGTCTTCACGCGGTCAGACGCTGGCCCGTTCAACAGCGTTTTCTCTCTGCTGATCTACGACACGCACTAAGGTGACCCCCATGCGTTTTTTTGCTCTGACTGGCACGCACCGACACGACCTGAACGCCGACACGGAGGCAGGCGCCCGGCACATCGCCGCGCAGATTCTGAAACTCCCCGCCTACGACCTGCAGACCCACGAGGCCTACTGGGCCTCGGCCCGTGGCAAGGCGGAGCTCCGGCAGACCAGCCGAGAGGACGCGGCCAATCGGCTGCGGCGCTTTGCGGACGCCCGCATCCGCGCCATCGCCCCGGTCGACCCCGACACGCTCGAGGCGCTGTGGCCGATGCTGAACCACGCGGCCGCAAGCCCGGAGATCACCCGCATCCGCGCGATCACCGCCTACGCAAAAGCGCTCGAGCCGGATCCGGATCCGGACTATGACCCGGACGCGGACCCGAACTGGCCGTGAGTGTCGGGTGGTCGCGCTCGGCTCGGGGCTATGATCTGCATCAAAGTTAAAAGATTGCACTTTCGAGGCACGCTAGGTAGTATTCCGTGCACGTTGAGCATCCGCCCAACGCCACGGAGGACGAGACATGAACCGAGTGATCGCAGGCAAACGCTATGACACAGAGACCGCGACGGCAATGGCAGAGAACGCCAGCCGTGGAGTCTCCCGCAACGATTTCGCCTGGTTTCGCGAAACGCTTTACCGCAAAAGAACGGGCGAGTTTTTTCTGCACGGGCAGGGGGGCGCCATGACCCGTTACGCGCGGCGCGTCGACAGTACGGCGATGACCGGCGGCGAAGACATCATCCCGCTCGATCTCGACCAGGCGCGCGCCTGGGCGGAGCCGCTGATG
>CAIOGW010000172.1 GCA_903857985.1 uncultured Microbacteriaceae bacterium | reverse complement strand
TGTCAGTGACCAAACCGCACTGCTCGCACTTCAGGGACCCAAGGCCTACGAGACGCTGATGCGGGTGTTTGGCCTGGAGGTGGGCACGACGCCGTTGGCCGACCTGAAGTACTACCGAGCCATACCCGCACGCTTCGAGGGTGAGCCCGTTTTGATCGGTCGCACGGGGTACACCGGCGAAGACGGCTTTGAGCTGTTCATCGATGTGAGTCACGCGGTGGCGCTCTGGCAAGCGCTCATGAACGCGGGCGGCCCCCTTGGGCTGGTTCCCGCGGGGCTAGCCTGCCGCGACACCCTGCGTCTCGAGGCGGGCATGCCCCTCTACGGTCACGAGCTCAACGCCACAACAATGCCGGCACAGGCCGACCTTGGACGGGCGGTCTCTCTGGTCAAAGGAGACTTTGTGGGGCGCGATGCCGTCGTTGAGGGCCCCGGTTTTGGCGCTCCCGTCTTGGTGGGCCTCATTGGTGACGGCCGTCGTGCACCGCGCGCCGACTATCGCATCTTTGTCGGTGACGTGCCGGTGGGAGTTGTTACCTCGGGTGCCCTGTCGCCCACGCTCGGGTATCCCATCGCCATGGCATACGTCGACCCCGACCATGCCGAATCCGGCTCCGGTCTTGAGGTAGACGTGCGCGGCACGCGTCTTCCCGTTGTTGTTGCCGATCTTCCCTTCTACCAACGAAAGAAGAACTAACCATGTCTCTACCAAACGATCTGGGTTACACGGCCGAACACGAGTGGCTGCGCATGGATGGCGACGAGGCCACCGTGGGAATTACCGCCTACGCTGCCGAAAAACTGGGCGATGTGGTCTACGTCGACCTGCCCAAAGTGGGCCAGAAGGTGACGGCCGGCAGCGTGGTGGGCGAGATCGAGTCGACGAAGTCGGTGGGTGAGCTGTTTGCGCCTGCGACGGGTACGGTCACCGCGACCAACGATTCTGTTGTCGCCTCGCCCGAACTTGTGAACCACGATGCCTTTGGCCAGGGGTGGCTCATCAAGATGACCATCGACGAAGCCCCCGCACTCCTCACGGCTGACGAGTACGCAGCCCTCACGGGCGAGTAGAACAGTGGCACGCCCGTTCGTCGAGCGCCACGTCGGCATCACTGACGATGCCGAACGGATCATGTTGGATGAGGTCGGTTTTGCCAGCCGCGACGACCTGATGCGCGCCGCGGTTCCGCGCAGCATTGCGGTCGAGGGCTTTCGCTCCGCCGAAGACTCCCTGTTGCCCGAACCCATCACCGAAGCCGAGGCGCTGGCGCAGCTGCGCGAACTCGCGTCGGCAAACCGGGTGCGCCGCTCGTTCATTGGGCAGGGGTACTACGGCAACTTCACGCCGACGGTGATTGCGCGCAACGTGCTTGAAAACCCGAGCTGGTACACGGCCTACACGCCCTATCAGCCTGAGATTTCCCAGGGGCGGCTTGAGGCGCTCATCAACTTCCAAACCATGGTCACCGACCTCACTGGTCTCGACATTTCCAACGCCTCTATGCTCGACGAATCAACCGCAGCCGTCGAGGCAATGCTCCTGGCGCGTCGGGCATCCTCGTCGACATCGAACCGCTTCGTTGTCGATGCCGACGTGCATCCCCAAACCCTGTCACTATTGTTCGGTCGCGCCGAACCGCTCGACATTGAGGTTGCCGTGGTGGATCTGGCCGCCGGCGAGGCGCTCCCCGACGGCTTCGGTCTGCTCGTTCAGTACCCGGGTTCGTCGGGACGCGTGTGGAATCCCGCCGCAGTGATTGCCGCGGCAAAGACCGCGGACATGACGGTTGTGGTTGCCACCGACCTACTGGCGCTCACGCTGTTGACCTCACCCGGTGAACTGGGTGCCGACGTGGCGGTCGGAACGAGTCAACGGTTTGGCATTCCGTTGGGCTTCGGCGGCCCGCACGCGGGGTTCTTGGCCGTGCGCGCAGGTCTCGAAAGAACCATGCCGGGTCGGCTCGTGGGAGTGAGCCGCGATGCCAATGGTGAGCCGGCGTACCGACTCACCCTGCAGGCGCGTGAGCAGCACATCCGTCGCGAAAAAGCCACGTCAAACATCTGCACCGCGCAGGTGTTGCTCGCGGTGATGGCCGGCATGTACGCGGTGTATCACGGCCCCGACGGGCTTCGCGATATTGCCCGCAACGTGCACGCGAGGGCAACCCGCATGGCCGCGGGTCTCGCCGCCGGTGGTCATTCGCCGACCCACGCCTCCTTCTTTGACACGGTGACCTTTGCGTCCGCGGATGCCGCTTCCCTCGAGGCTCGGGCCGCCGAGGCCGGCTACCTGCTGCGTCGTAACGGTGATCAGATTTCTCTCTCGGTCGACGAGACCACCACGGATGCCGAAGTTGACGAACTGCTTGCGCTTCTTGGCGGTAAGCCCGCCCAGGCCACCGAATCGGCTCTGCCAGCGGATCTTGTCCGCACGAGCGAGTTCCTCACGCACGAGGTGTTCAACTCGCACAGGTCGGAAACCAGCATGATGCGCTATCTCAAACGACTTGCCGACTACGATTATGCGCTGGACCGTGGCATGATTCCTCTGGGTTCCTGCACCATGAAACTCAACTCGGCCACCGAGATGGCTGCCGTGAG
>CAIOGW010000171.1 GCA_903857985.1 uncultured Microbacteriaceae bacterium | reverse complement strand
GGCCTCGACGAGGGTCTCGAAGCCGTACATGACGAGCTGAGATGTGCCACCACAGAGAACACTCTGCTCGCCGAAGAGGTCAGTCTCGGTCTCTTCGGTGAAGGTGGTCTTGATACCGCCGGCGCGGAGAGCGCCGAGGGCCTTGGAGTACGACCATGCCATGTCCCAGGCCTTGCCCGAGGCGTCATTCTCCACGGCAACGATTACCGGAACGCCGCGACCTGCTTCGTACTCGCGACGAACCGTGTGGCCCGGACCCTTGGGCGCAACGAGAATCACGTCAACGCCCTCGGGAGCTTCAATGTAGCCGAAACGGATGTTGAAACCGTGACCGAAGACCAGGGTCTTGCCCGGCGTGAGGTTGGGCTTGACGTCATCGGCAAAGAGGAAGCGCTGCACCTGGTCCGGAGCGAGAATCACAATCACTTCGCCCCAGGCTGCTGCCTCCGCGGTGGTCATCACTGTGAGGCCAGCCTCTTCGGCCTTGGCAATCGACTTACTGCCTGCCTTCAGACCAACAACAACGTCTACGCCCGAGTCGTGAAGGTTGAGCGCGTGGGCGTGGCCCTGCGAGCCGTAGCCGATGATGGCAACCTTCTTGCCCTTGATGAGTTCGAGGTCGGCATCCTTGTCGTAGTGAATTTCCAGCACAGTGTTTCTCCTAGGGTTTTGAGGTTCGTGAGTTGTGAAAAAAGAATCTTGCGGTGTTACTTGTAAACGCGTTCGGTGATCGACTTCGCGCCGCGGCCTATGGCCAACCGGCCCGACTGGGCAATTTCTTTGATGCCGTAGGGTTCGAGCACGCGAAGAAGAGCCGACGTTTTGCCCGAGTCTCCGGTTACCTCAATAACCAGCGCATCGGGCGCCACGTCAACCACGCGCGCGCGAAACAGCGTAACCGCTTCGAGCACCGCGGAACGCGAGGTGTTGTCAACGCGCACCTTGATAAGCAGGTGCTCGCGCTGAACAGACTGGTCGGTGTCGAGCTCAACAACCTTGATCACGTTGACCAGTTTGTTGAGCTGCTTGGTCACCTGCTCGAGCGGAAGCTGGTCAACATCCACCACGACGGTGATGCGCGAGAGGCCCTCGATTTCTGAGTGGCCAACGGCCAGCGATTCAATGTTGAAGCCGCGTCGCGCGAACAAGCCAGCAACGCGGGTCAACAAACCCGGCTTGTCCTCAACGAGAAGGCTCAGAACGTGTGATGTCATAGCCATTCCTCCCTATTCCTCGTCGTCCCACGACGGCGCGTGTTCGCGCGCGTACTGCACGCCACTGTTGCTCACACCCTGCGGCACCATCGGCCACACCATCGCGTCGGCACTCACCACAAAGTCAATCACCACGGGGCGGTCGTTGGTGGCCAGGGCAAGCTTGATGGCGTCGTCTACTTCTTCGCGCTTCGTCACCCGGATGCTCAGCGCACCGTAAGCGTCGGCCAGCTTCACGAAGTCGGGAATACGCACGGTGTCGTGACCCGTATTCAGGTCGGTGTGCGAGTAGCGTCCGTCGTAGAACAGCGTCTGCCACTGCCGCACCATGCCGAGCGACGAGTTATTGATGACCGCCACCTTGATCGGGATCTGGTTGAGCGTGCAGGTGGCCAGCTCCTGGTTGGTCATCTGGAAGCAACCGTCGCCATCGATAGCCCACACCACGCGGTCGGGCTGAGCAACCTTGGCTCCCATGGCGGCCGGGACCGCGTATCCCATGGTTCCGGCGCCGCCCGAGTTGAGCCACGCGTTGGGGCGTTCGTACTTGATGAACTGCGCAGCCCACATCTGGTGCTGACCCACGCCCGCGGCGTATACCGCCTCGGGGCCACTGAGTTCACCCACGCGCTGAATCACGTACTGGGGAGACAACTGGCCGTCCTCCGGTTCGGAGTATCCCAGGGGGAACTCGCTGCGCAGCGCGTTGAGCCGCACCCACCACTCGGTGATGTCGAGCTTCTTCTTGCCCATCTCCTTGGCGTAGGCGTCGATCAGGTCCACCAGCACATCTTTGAGGTCGCCCACGATGGGCACCTCGGCGTGACGAATCTTGCCGATCTCGGCCGGATCAATGTCCACGTGAATAACCTGGGCGTTCATGGCAAAGAGTGAGGACTTGCCGGTGACGCGGTCATCGAAACGGGCACCCAGCGTGATGAGAAGGTCGGACTCCTGAAGTGCCAGCACCGCAGGAACCGTGCCGTGCATGCCGGGCATTCCGAGGTTCTGCTGGTGCGAGTCGGGGAATGCCCCGCGCGCCATGAGAGTGGTGACCACGGGAGCGCCCACGAGTTCGACGAGTTTGAGCAACTCAGGGGCGGCGCCCGAGCGAACGATTCCGCCACCCACATAAAACACGGGCTTCTTAGCCTGCGCCATGAGTTCGGCCGCTGCCTGAATCTGCTTGCTGTTGGCCTTGGTCACCGGGTGGTAGCCCGGTAACTCGTAGGTGGGCGGCCAGCTGAAGTCGAACTCCTCCTGCTGAGCGTCTTTGGTGATGTCGACAAGAACCGGACCGGGACGACCGGTCGTGGCGATTTCATAGGCCGCGGCCAGGGCGCCCGGAATATCGGCCGCCTTCGTCACCAGGAAAGAATGCTTGGTGATTGGCAAGGTGATGCCTACGATGTCGGCCTCTTGGAACGCATCGGTTCCCATGAGGTGGCTGAAAACCTGACCGGTGATGGCCAGCAGCGGAACCGAGTCCATGTGCGCATCGGCGATGGCGGTGACCAGGTTGGTCGCACCCGGGCCACTCGTGGCGATGCACACGCCCAGCTTGCCCGACGATGAGGCGTAGCCCTCGGCGGCGTGGCCGGCGCCCTGCTCGTGACGAACGAGGATGTGGCGAATTTTGGACGAGTCCATCAGGGGATCGTAAACAGGCAGGATGGCGCCGCCGGGCAAACCAAAGACGTCGGTGATACCCAGCATCTCGAGGCTGCGCACAACGGCCTCAGCACCATTCATCGACTGGGCCTTGGTGGTCTTTGCAGCGGGAGGTGTGTCGGCAGACATGAGTGAGCGTCCTTTGCGTCGAAAGGTGAAAAAAGAGGTACGGGCGTCGTTACCCGGTAATCGCACCGACCGAAGCGGAGTGCACCAGTTTGGAGTACTTCGCCAATACGCCACGTGTGTAGCGCGGTGGGAGCGGTTGCCAGCTTTGTCGGCGGCTTGCGAGCTCTTCTTCGTCAACCAGTAAGTCGAGAGTCCGAGTCGCGATATCGACCCGTATGAGATCACCATC